>JAVFAO010000160.1:0-14270 GCA_034002465.1 Myxococcota bacterium | reverse complement strand
TTGTAGCGGATGACGTTGATGTTGTGCGGCATGGACCCCACCCAAGCTCGGATGGCATCGGCCTGCGCTGGACTGTCATTGATGCCGTCGATGAGCACGACCTCGAAGATGGTCTTCTCCCGCGGGCGTCGCGGCCACGCTTCCAGACAGAGGCGCAGAGCGTCGAGGGGCCAGCGCGCACCGGGCATCAGGCTTCGGCGCAACGCTTCATCCACGGTGTGAAGGCTGAGCGCCAGCTCGGGTCGCACAGGGGCTCTGGCGAGACCCTGGATACCTGGTAGCACGCCACAGGTGGAGACTGTGATGCGCCGGGGAGGAATGCCCAAGCCTCGAGAATCACACAGGATATCGATGGCGCGCAGGAGCTCCGTCAAGTTGTGCAGCGGCTCCCCCATCCCCATGAAAACGAGGTTGATGCTGTGAGGCCGAGCCGGACCCAATTCGCGCATCAAGACGTGCACCTGAGCGACCATCTCAGAGGCCTTCAGGTTGCGCCGAAAGCCCAAGCACGCGGAGGCACAGAAGCGACATCCCACACTGCAGCCATGTTGGGTCGACAAGCAGTAGGTGACGCGAGGCACACGAACCTGCCGGGGCATGTGCACGGCTTCGACGCAGGCTCCATCGGCCAGCTCGAAGAGCACGCGGGTGGCCCCATCCTCGGCTCGCTGCCGCTCGACGATACGCGGCACGAAGTCATCGAAGGGCGCGAGGGCACGCCGTGACTGTGCCCCCAACGGCGCGACGCCGTTGGGCCAACGCCACTGCTGCTGGAGCTGGGTGAAAAGTGATTCCGGCAGAATGCTCAAGGGCAAGGCAGCGAGCTCCGAAGGACGCAGCGCCCACAATCCGGTACCCCTTCGAGTCACAGCGGTCTTGAGCTCCTCGTTTGCCGCAGGTGTTGCGACAAGCTGTGTTGACGACTCCTGCTTTTGCATTCGTTCGCTCTCGCGAGACCCTCGCAGCGCTGCGCAGGCGCATCGGATGCGCCCGCGACAGACGCTGACGCGTGCCTCGCTTCGCTCACTTGTTTGCATCCCCGAGCTTCTCACCTCAGCAAGTGCAACGCTTGCGCGGCAACAGGCAGCAGTAAAACAGCCGGTGGCGATCTTTCTTCCATGGACCTGATGATTTGCGTGTCGCCTTGGTGGCGGCGCGATGGACCAATCACCGACGCAGCTGCAACAACCGCGATTCCTAGCGCGATCATGGACTTTCTGCGGACGCTGGCTCGGTCGAATTCGCCTAGCGAGCGGCCCGACCTGCAGCTACAATCCTTCGCATCCCGCCGGCCCAGTCAGGCCGAGCCGTTCCTTGGAGACAAGCATGCCCGAACTCAAAGGTACCCGCACCGAGGAGAACCTCCTCGCCGCTTTCGCAGGCGAGTCGCAAGCCCGCAATCGCTACACCTTCGCCGCGAAGATTGCAGCGAAACAAGGACTGCACCAGATCGCCGAAATTTTCACCGAGACCGCTGACAACGAGCGCGAGCACGCCAAGCGCTTCTTTGACTTCCTGCAAGGCGGCATGGTCGAAATCACGGCAAGCTATCCTGCGGGTGTCACCCCAGAGCTCAGCGAGCACTTGATGTCCGCTGCCGCAGGCGAGCACGAAGAGTGGACGCTGCTCTATCCCAAGTTCGCGCAAGAGGCCAAAGAAGACGGCTTCCCCGAGATCGCCGCTGCCTTCACCATGATCGCCAAGGTCGAGAAGGAACACGAAGCACGCTTCAATCAGCTGCTCGAGCGCGTGCAGCAGGGCACGGTCTACAAGCGAGAAGAGAAGGTGCAGTGGAAGTGCCGCAACTGTGGTTACGTGCACGAAGGGACCGAGCCGCCGCCGAAGTGCCCTGCTTGCCAACACCCCAAAGAGTACTTCGAGGTTCGCGCCCAGAACTACTGAGAGGCACAACCGGCGCGGCACACGTCGACCCGTCTCCGGCCCTGAGAAGCGCCCCTTCGCTGGCGTCGGCTTCGCCTACGTTGCGTCGCGCGCAGCTATCGGTCACACTGGGCGCTCCTTGTCGGCAAGCGCACTTGCTCGGCGTTTCGAGAACCTGTACCGAGCTCGACAAGCCCCTCGGAGTCCAGCTTGCTTCGCCTGCTCATCATCGCGCGTGACCAAGAGCTGCGCACTCATCTTCGCCGAATCGTCGAGCGCGATCCAGAGCTCTTGGTCATTGGCGAAGCGCAAACGGGTGACGAGGCGCTGCAATGTCTGCAGCGGGATGTGCCAGATGCCGTTCTCCTCGATGCGCTCTTGGGGAGAGAGGATGGCCTCTCCGTGTGCAGAAGGCTGATGAGCGCACAGCCCGTCGCTATCGTGATGCTCTTCCAGCCTGGTCAGAGCAGCGCGGACATCGCCTTTCGTGCTCTGCAAGCAGGTGCCATCGATGTCCACCCCATGCCGCTCAGCTCGCCCGAAAACAGCTTCGATCGGCGCGAACGAAGCGGCCGACACACGCCACCTTTGACGTCCATCAGCAGCGCTGCCGAAGCAAGGGTGTCGTCTCAGGACCAAGCCGCCAGCTCGCTTCGTCAATTGTTACATCAGCTGCTGCGCGCCTCCGTTCCCAAGCTTCCCGCCGTCTCCAAGCACAGCGAGCAGCCGACTTCCAGCAGCCCTGGCTTCACTCGCCCTGGTCTTCAGGCAAGAAAGCTGGAGCTGCTCATGATTGGTGCCTCTACGGGAGGCCCCACCGTGCTGGCGCAGCTGCTCTCGGCTATCCCGTCCCCCGCACCCTTTGCCATCGTCTTGGTTCAACATGTCGCCAGCGGTTTCGATGAGGGCTTGGCTCGCTGGCTCAAGAACAGCAGTAAACATGACTGCCAGGTGCTCCGCAGCAGTCGGCGCCTGCGCGCAGGCGATGTGGTGCTGGCGCCAGACTCCCAGAACATTCGATTCATCGCACCCATGCTCCTGGACCTCGCCTCCCCCACCGAGAGCCTGGTGCAGAGCAAACGCAATGCAGCGCAGGAGCAGGGCTCGGACATGGTGCCTTCCATCGACCTCTGCTTTGCCTCCGCTGCCGACCACCTCCAGGGCGCTGCCATGGCGTGCTTGCTCAGCGGGATGGGACGAGACGGGGCAGTGGGGATGCGGCGCTTGCGTGAACGCAAATGCCTGACCGTTGCACAGGCCCCCGAGAGTTGTGTCATCGACAGCATGCCCAGCGCTGCCATCGAGATGGGTGTGGATGCGATCCTCGAGCCCAACGCCCTCGCAGCGCTGCTGTCCAACTGCGCGCGGGCGTCGCGGCCATCCTAAGCATGCGGCGCCAAACCAGTGGGGAGCGCGTCTTTTTCGACCCTCGGCTGGCACCGCTTCGGTCGACCCACGTGGGGGCAGGCCCTTGTCACGTGCGTTGGAGGCAATGATGAGCTTGAGCTATCGAGAGCTGGCGTTGGCGCACGGAGAGCTGCAGGCGCTGCTCGTTGGGGCGCCGCTGAGAGAGGTCCATGATGATGGCGCGCACCGCCTCTTTCTCGGATTTCGTATTCCAGGGCACAATCTGCTCTGCATGAGCTGCACCAAACCAGGGGCAGTGCGCTGCCATCTGGTGGAAGCTCGGCCCGCGTCACCAAGTCCGGCGAGCTCATTCTCGATGCTGCTGCGCAAACACGTGCGAGCTGCCCTCTGTGTAGAGCTGCTGCTCTCACCCGATGACCGATGCTTGCGCTGGGTGTTTGCTCATGCCGACGGCCAGCGCTGGGTGCTGCTGGCCGAGTTGTGGGGACGCGCCGCCAATGTGATGCTGCTGGATGCGGACGACCGTATTCTCGGAAGCATGCACCGACTGCGTTCTCCCCTCACTCCGGGGCAGCCCTACCAGGCAGCGAGCCCTGCTTCGCCTCTGCATCAGCCCAGCACCCAAAGCCGCTTCGGCAGCCCCTCCCGACGTGCTGAGCTCTCATCTGCAGACGAGCCTTCTGCGTTGCTCGCCTTGGCACCACTGAACGCCGAGCTCGAACGCTACTACCGCACACACGACGAGGAAGAGAACCTGCGCAGCCTCCGCGAGCAGCGGCATCGGAGCCTGACGACACAGCTACGCCGTCTCCGGCGACGCGCCGCCGCCATTGAAGATGATCTGCGCAAGGCCAGGCAGGCCGTGCAAGACCGGCACAACGCCGATCTTCTCTCTGCTCACTTTCACCAGCTTCGCCGAGGGCAGAGCAGCGTCACCGTCGAGGATCTGTTTTCCAACGCAGAACCCATCTCGATCCCACTCGACCCCGCGCTCGGGCCAAGAGAGAACATCGAACGCTACTACCGACGCGCCAAGAAATTCGCCGCCGCCGAGGCAGGCATCCTCGAGCGCTTGGCGCAAACCCGAAGCCAAAGCCAAGAACTCGAGGCCGAGCTGGCTGTGGTGATGACGGCGACCCCCGAGAGCTTGCAGCTTGGCCCGAAGCCCTCCCCCGCGCCGAAGCGGCGCCAGGAGCAAGCGCGCAGGCTGCCATATCGGGAATTCACGAGCTGCACGGGCAAGACCATCTGGGTAGGACGAAGCGCACGAGACAATGACGCGCTGAGCTTTCGGCATGCCCGCGGCAACGACCTCTGGCTGCACGCGAGTGGCTGGCGCGGAAGCCACGTCATCTTGCGCCTCGAGCGCGGAGAAGCGCTCGATGAACAGAGCCTGCTCGATGCGGCGGCGCTGGCTGCGCACTATAGCAAGGCGCGCGGTGACAGCCACACCGAGGTCTACTACCTGCCCTGCAAATACGTCAAACGCAGCGGCGAGCCCGGACGGGTCAGCCTGTCTGGAGCCAAGGTCATCAACCTGCGATTGGACGAGGAGCGCTTGCGCCGTCTGCTGAGCCAGGATGCCGAAGGCGAGCAACGCTTTCAGGTGGCGGAGAGAGGGAGAACGTGAGAGACTCTCGGCGCCTTGCTCGGGCGTGATCTGCCCGGCGACGAACGAGGAGAACGTCGAATGACTGCAGCTCAATTGTGGGACCGCTACCGTCGCTACCTGTGCCGTTGTGACGAGCTCGGCCTGTCGTTGGATATCAGCCGCATGCGCTTTGAAGATGATTTCTTCGACCGCATGGCCCCTTCGATGGCCAAAGCGTATGCAGACATGAAGGCGCTCGAAAGCGGTGCCATCGCGAACCCAGATGAACAACGGATGGTTGGGCACTACTGGCTGCGTGCTCCCGAGCTCGCGCCAAGCCCCGAAATCCGCGCAGCCATTGAAGAGGCAGTGGTCTCCATCAAAACCTTCGTGAACGAGATTCACGCAGGCGAGCGGCGTCCGGAGCGCGAGGCGTTGTTCACCGATGTCTTGCTCATCGGCATCGGCGGCTCTGCCCTGGGGCCACAGTTCATCGCCGATGCGCTGGGCGAGCCCCGGCTCGACCGGATGAACATGCACTTCTTCGACAATACCGATCCCGACGGCATGGACCGCGTCCTGCAACGGATTGGCGAGCGCCTCTCGAGTACGCTCTGCCTGATCATCTCGAAATCCGGCGGTACCGCAGAGACCCGCAACGGTATGCTGGTCGCCCGCAAAGCCTACGAAGATCAAGGCTTGAGCTTCGCCGCCCACAGCGTGGCCATCACCGGAGCGGGCTCCAAACTCGACAAGCTCGCCTCTGAAGAGCAGTGGCTCGCTCGCTTCCCGATGTGGGATTGGGTCGGCGGACGCACCAGCGTCATGGCGGCGGTTGGACTGCTACCAGCAGCACTTCAAGGTATCGACATCGACGAGCTACTCGAAGGTGCCGCCCTCTGTGACCGCTACACCCGTTCCGAAGACACCTTCGCCAACCCCGCTGCCCTCCTCGCTCTGATGTGGCATTTCGGTTGTGACGGCAAGGGAAGCAAGGACATGGTGCTGCTGCCCTACAAAGATCGCCTCGTGCTCTTTAGCCGCTACCTGCAACAACTCATCATGGAGTCGCTCGGCAAAGCAGAGGATCTTGATGGCGAGCGAGTCGAGCAGGGTATCACCGTATACGGCAATAAGGGCTCGACCGATCAGCATGCCTACGTACAGCAGCTGCGCGATGGCGTAAGAAACTTCTTCGTGACCTTCGTCGATGTGATCCAATCTGGTGGTGAGATGGTCGAGGTAGAGCCGGGCGTGACCTCTGGCGACTACCTGCACGGCTTCCTGCTCGGCACCCGACAAGCCCTCTACGAAAGCGGCCGCGACTCGATGACCCTGAGCATCGACATCGTCGATGAGAAGCGCGTCGGCGCGCTCATCGCACTCTTCGAACGTGCCGTCGGCTTCTACGCCTCTCTGGTCAACATCAACGCCTATCACCAACCCGGCGTGGAAGCGGGGAAGAAAGCGGCTGCTGCCGTGCTGAGCCTGCGTTCACGCATCCTCGACGAGCTCGGCAAAAGCGCTCAGCCCAGAACCGCCGAGCAGCTCGCCGAGAGCCTTGGAGCCCTCGACCAGATCGAGCTCATCCACAAGCAGCTCGAGTACCTCTCAGCCAACTATCCTGGTGTGGTTGCCGAGGCAGGAAGCACCCCGTTCGACGCCGCCTACTCAAGAGTCTGACGCGCAGAGCTGCAGAAGCTCGATGGCTCGCGCCGAAGCGGTGGCGAAAACCCTGGGGTTGGGGCGGTAGGCCTCTGCGTAGACCACACGCACGATGCCTGCCTGCACCAAGAGCTTGAAGCACAACCAACAAGGCAGGTGCGTGACGTAGGCACAGGCCCCCCGTGTGCTGTGGCCATTGCGCGCGGCCATGCACAGCGCGTTCATTTCGGCGTGCACCGTGGCTACGCAGTGCCCGTCCTCCATGTCGTGTCCCACCTCGTCACAGTGGGGCATGCCGGACACCGAGCCGTTGTATCCGGTGGCGAGCACATCGCGCTCGCGAACCAAGACGCAGCCAACGCGCAGCCGGTCACAGGTCGCGCGCGTGGCGGCGTGGGCGGCGAGCTCGAGGAAGTAGGCGTCCCAGCTCTGTCTCGCCATCATCGCCCCTGTTCGTTCGTGCTGGCGGTCTGGGTTGGGGTGCTTGCCAGTTCGACGGTTGGAACGAACGCGCCCATGATGGCCAAGACCTGCGCTTCATGCTGGGCAAAGCTCGAGACGTCCCCCCAATACTCCAACAAGTATCCGCTGTTCCCCGCGTGTTTGGCATAGACCAGCGCGTGCAGCTCTTCCTCCATGAAAGGAGCTCGGCGAAGCTGCATGAGCACCCCACCTTCTTCGGTGTGGGCGCTCTGCACCAGCTCTACATCATCGAAGCTGCCCAAGTAGAGCTCGGCCAAGGCCTGGGAGCTCGCGTCACGCCCCATTTCGATGGCGTGCACATCGAGGTGATCGTGGCGCCACTGGTGCTTGGCACCGATCACTGGCGGCGCGGCGATCTGCATCGCTCCACGCTTCTCGTCCAGCTCCTGGGCGACGATTTGCCAAGAAAGCGGGAGTCCAAGTCGAAATCCCAAGGTCTCGTTGGTCACGCGCCAAGTTGGAGCCTCGACCTCGTAGCGCAGCAGCGCTTCGCTGTCCCAGGAAACCGCAATCTTGTCGGCGTTCTGGCTGCCACCAGCAGTCAACGTTGCCGCCTGCTGCAGCGCCCGTGCGTCGTTCGGCGCCTGAGCGAGCCTGGCGGCCACCAGCTCGCTTGCCTCATCGAGACGCCCCACGGCCTGCAGCGCCTTGGCGAGTGGTAGCTCCGAGAGGGCACAACGGCTTCCGAGGGCGATGGCATTGTCGAAGCTCTCAACAGCCTCTTCGGCCCTGTCCGCCTCTGCGTAAGCGACAGCCAGTCGGCACAGCGCTGAGGCCTCGCCAGGCCAGTCTTGGCTGGCTTGCTCGAAAAGCTGCAACGCTGCTTGCTGGGCCCCAAGCCGGTGCTGGCCAGCAGAGAGCATCAGCGCTCGGCCAAGGGTCAAGGACACCAGTGGATGAGCCTCGCCAGCGGCCATCAACGCGACCACGTCAGCGAGAAGGCGATCGTTGCGAAAGCGCAGAATCTCCAGATCGGCTTGGTCCTCGGCTTCCCGCATCCCTTCTTCGAGCTCATCGAGCTCGGCGACGATCGCTTCCAGCTCCTGCGACGCCCGAAAGCGGGTCTCAGTCACGGTCACAGGCGGCTCCACCGCAGCGCTCGAGCAAGCCAGAAGAGAGGCAAAGAGCGCCCCAGCCAACGCCAGCCAGGAACCTGTTCGGTAAGTCCAGAACACAGCGACGCGACGCGATTTGCTGATTGCGCAAGCGCCTTGTGCTCGTGCGCTCGATGGCGCAAGGGCATTCGCCCTGCGCTGTTTCAGATTCGCCATCTCCATACCTCCTCTCATGCGCCCGTCTTCCACGGCGTAAGACCTACATCCACGGTAGATCGCCGCGCCACGGAGGCAAACTTTCGATGTCGCTTTCCATAAGAGGTGCCCTGAGCTAGAATGCGCCAAAGCTCGACGCAGCTGCTCCGGGTGTTTTGCGTCGGGCTTCGTTGTGAACGCATACCCTCAGCATGTGTGCAGGGAGGCCCCATGTCGCTCCGCTACTTCGCGAAGAATCATCTCGCTCTGCTGTCGGCAATGGGCATATTGGCTGGCGTCTCGTTGGCGGGGCTGTTCTTTGCCGGCATCTCTGTGGACGCAACCGACCTCCAACGCTGCGCCGACGACAGCAGCTGTGCGAGCGGTGAGCTCTGTGTCCGCTCTCGTTGCGTCTCTGTGGAGTGCCGCGATGATGAGGTCTGCGCCAAAGGCTCACGCTGCATCGCCTACCAGTGTGTGACCCCGAGCTGCACCCGCAGCTCCGAATGCAACGACGGAGCCCTCTGTTTCGACGGCCAATGCCGCCCCCCCGTTTATGAGCTCTTGGGCTCGGATGGGCGTGAGATGGCGCTGGTCCCTGGTGGTGCGTTTTTGATGGGCAGCTCTTCCGACACGGCGGTCAGCGATGAAAAACCTGCGCACTGGGTCGAGCTCGACAGCTTCTGGCTCGACCAGTTCGAGGTGAGCGCAGCCGATTACGCGCGCTGCGTCAGCGCAGGCGCCTGCACCGAGATGGGTACCCTACCCGGCTCGGACCAAACGCAATGCACCTACGGCCAGGAGGCGCATCAAAACAAGCCGATGAACTGCGTCTCCTGGAGCGCTGCCCGCAACTACTGTTCCTGGGCAGGCAAACGCCTCCCCAGCGAGGCTGAGTGGGAGCGCGCCGCTGGCGGTGGTCAGGGCATCAACTACCCTTGGGGGAACGCAGCACCTTCGTGCAAGTTGACCTGCCGGAAAGAGAAAGAGGACGGCTGTGGCAGCAAGATGCCTTGCGTGGTCGGTGAGAAGGACGGAGATTTGTCTCCAGCAGGGGTCCGCGACATGGGAGGCAATGTCTCAGAGTGGGTCGAGGATGGCTACGACCCCTCGTACTACGACAAGTGTCCTCGTCTGCGCCCTCACGGCGTCACCGACGCCGATCGCAAGAGCGTGCGTGGCGGTGACTTCGTCGATCTCTTCGACCCGCTGCGGGTGGTCAGCCGCGATCGGCTCTCACCTGATTTGCGCAGCGTCACTGTTGGCTTTCGCTGCGCACGCAGCCTCTGATTCTTGCTGCGATGCTGCCATCATCACACGTCTCGGCGAGTCGTCGGCTCGATCGCATCTACCCGCGCTACGTCCGCACCGACGACCCCAAGATGCAAGCCTTGGCCGAGCAGCTCATCACCTGCTGGAACGCCCATGTGGGTCGCAGCTGGGGTGAGCTCAGTGAAGCGCTCAGTGAGTTGGAGGGCGACTCTCCGCAGTTTCGCCTGACCCGCGCGCTCGCGCTCTTGCTCAAGCGGGCGGTGGAGCTCGAGAGCCAGAGCGAGATCGATCCGGTGGCGCTGCGTGAGTTGGTGTTCGCGCTCTCCTTCGGCCAAGAGAATCCAGCTCGATTTGCGAGCCCCGAACACCGTGAGTGGGTGCTGCAGCAGGCTGCAGCGCAGACTCAGCTCACGGTCGAGCAGGTCGAGGCCGGGCTCTACGCCGATCTCGACGAGGCGCGCGTGCTTGGCTCCCTTGGGGAGCTCTCGCCCCAAAGCCTCCTAGAGCGCTACAACTTGGCGCTGGCGCAGGGCCTATTGCTGCAGGCGAGCGAGCTGCAGGTGTGGGTAAATCTGGACGGAGAGCTGGCGGCGGCACGCTACCGACAGCTCTTTCGATACTTGAAATTCTTTCGGTTACTGCATGATATCAAAAGAGAAAATGATGGTGGCTATCACATCCGATTGGACGGCCCCCTGAGTCTGTTCAAGTCTTCTCCGAAATATGGTCTCCAACTGGCGTCGTTTCTGCCGGCTTTGCTGCTCTGTGATGGGTGGCGCGCTGAGGCGCGGGTGCGCTGGCACCAGAGCGAGCTGCGCTTCGTCTTTGATTGCAAGGAGGGTCTACGCAGCCACTATCGCGACCGCGGTGTGTATCTGAGTGAGGAGCACCGCAGCCTCGAGCGTCGATTGAGTGAGCTGAAGACCCAGTGGACCTGGAGTCATGAGCCGAGCTTGCTGGAGCTCGGTGGGCAGGAGCTCTGGATTCCCGACTATCGCTTCGTGCATCCCGATGGGCGCGTGGCCTATGTCGAGCTCATCGGCTACTGGCGACGTGCCTATTTGGAGCGCCGACTCGAGCTCTTGCGGCACCATGGACCCAGCAACTTGCTGCTGGTGGTGAGTGAGCGTCTGCGCCTCGATGAGCTCGAGAAGGGAGAGAAAGGCGCGCAGAGCGGCGCTCGGAGCTCAGAACGGCTTGGGTCGGCCACGATCATGACCTTCAAGCGTACCATTTTGGCTCGTGCGCTGCTCGAGACCATCGACCACATCGCCATCGCGAGTGAACAACCCACCGTCCCGCCCCCAAGCTCCTCGGCGAGGACCCGAAGGCGAAGCAAAGCACCCGACGGCTCACTGCCTGGTCACGAGCTCAGCGCGCCAGAGGCGCCAGCAGCGCCAAGCGACAGCCAGGTGAAAGGGCAGCGCAAAGGCAGCAAAGGTCCCCGAGCTCAGAGCCGAAAGGCCGAGGACCACAGCGATGAGACCAAGCAGGGACGCAAACGCGAAGGCAAGGGCCAGCGCAAAGCGAGCACGCGGCGCCCGGGAGAAGCCGAAAACGATGGCAAAACCGAGGACTGAAGCGGGACTGGCGTGAACGAGGTTGAGGTTTTGCGACAGCGCCTGCAAGCCGCCGCTCGCCCAGATCAGCGCACTCACCGTCCCCAAGGCAAAGAGCCCGGCATAGAACAGGGACATGAGGACCATCGCGAGCGCTCGTGCCTTGCCTTTGTTGGCCAAGAATGCCACCGCCAGCGCAGGCAACAGGCTCAGGAGAAAAGCGCGCAGAGCGGGCATCGCTGGCGGCGTCTCGAGCTCGGCTGCGCCGCCCTCGAGCAGCACACAGGGTGCAGAGGCCAGCGCTCGCGTCTCACCAGATTCTGTCTGCAAAACAGTGTGTTGTGTGAGCCTGGCGAGCTCCGAGGGGATGAAAGCGCGCTGCCAGTCGCTCATGGGTCGCTCGACGTCGCCGCTGAGGGCGTATTCGAGAGAGAACCAGAGGTGTAGACTGTACTGCACGTGGCGCAAGATTTCGTCGCGCTGCGTTTGGCCTGATTGGCCACGACCTGCCTCTTGCAGAGCTCCCTGTGTAGACTCATCGAGCAGGTCTCGAATACGGGTCGAACAGTTGTTCTCGAACCAGTGGTAGCGATACGCTCGGTTTTCGGGCTGAGCGAGCTCGCGCAGACGCTTCTCCAGGGAAAGCGCCGTGCTTGAAGGAAGGTTCAGCACTTGCGCGCTCACGCGCCGCTCATCACGCTGATAGAGAGCCAGAGTATTCTCCAGATTACGAACGATGAGGATGGCATCGGCCTCCCCGAGCAGGAATCGGGTCAGCAGCGAGGGAGAGTCGGCAAAGGCACCGAAGGCGAAGACCAGGTCCACCTCGCGGGCGTCGTCTTTGACGTAGAGGGCATTGTGGCCGAACGCGGAGAAGGCGCTTTCGCCAGGGCTCATGGTGAGCAGGTACATGCCATCGGGGAGGGGCCGCCCGCAGCTCGGAGGGGGGGGCTGCTGAACGGGGCTGCAAGACCAAGAGAGCAGGAGCATCACCAGCGCGAGCGCAAACCATCGCGGCGGTTGCGTTCCTTTCTGTGATGGGCTAGTTATCGCCTCCTCAGGCTTGGTGCCCTGGAGGTACTGAGCCGAGGGGAATCGAGAATTGCTGCTGACCCGAAGTCGGTGGGCGAGAGCGAACGAAGGCAAGCGAGACACCAGGAGTGAGGCCATGTTGACGACGAGAGAGCTCGGTAACCCAGAGCGACCGAAGGCGATATGCGCATCTGGGAGCCATTTCGTGAAGAGAGTGTTGGCTGTGGTCATTTTCGTCTGCACGCTGGCGAGCTCGCAGCTGGCCATGGCGGATGGTGGTCCTTTTGGGCTGGGTGTGATCCTCTTCGAGCCCACTGGTTTGACCGGCAAATACTTCATATCCAACGCCAATGCCATCGACTTTCACGTGGGCGTCGAGGGCTTTGGCAACCATCGTCACGAAGACCTCGGGCTCTACGCGGACTACCTCTACCACATCGACATTGGAGTGCACACGAGCTACTTCGACCTACCCCTCTATCTCGGGCCCGGAGCGGCGCTCATCTTCATTGACAACGACGGCACCTACTGCACCAAGTTTGGCTGCTACGACCGTGACGATGATGGCGCGATGGCCTTGGCAGCGCGCATGCCTCTTGGGCTCGCGTTTCTCTTCAGTCGCTTCGCGGGTGAAGCCTTCGTAGAGCTCTCGCTACAGCTCTTCATCATCCCAGATGTCTGGGCCGACTTGGACGGCGCAATTGGTTTTCGCTATTACTTCTAGGGTGATAGGAGCTCGTTCACGCATCCCGGAAGCGCGATGCAGCAACGCTCTGCAATCGCTCGCCGCGTCCCTACGCCCTTCGCTTTGGGTGGCTTCTTGCCAAGAATGCTGCTTTGTTCGTGTTCTCGAGCGCTTCCCAACAGCGCCGGCGCAACCTTTGTCGCGTATTCACAAATGTCTACACTGAGGAAGCAGCATGCCGCACGACGACAACCCACGGCGGGATAGGCGCAAACGGGGCCCCGGCAGCAAGGCTCCCCGCACCCTCCACGAATTCGATTGCAGTCGCTGTGGCCAACGCGATCTCGTCCCCTTCAAGCCAACGCCGGGAAGAGAGCTGCTCTGCCGGCGCTGCATGGAAGAAGCCCAGGGCACCCGGCGCAGCTTCGAGATCACCTGCAGCCACTGTGGCAAAGCAGATACCGTTCCGTTCGAGCCGTTTCCAGGAAGCGTGGTGCTCTGCCGCGACTGCATGAGCGATCCCACGGTCGAACGGGTCGGCGGACGGCTCCTCCATGCCATCACCTGCTCTTCCTGTGGACAGCAGGACCATGTCCCCTTCAAGCCCGACTCGGGCAGCCGCGTGCTCTGCCGCAACTGCCACGCCACCGAGCGCGATCAGCGCAAGGCCCAACGAGAGAAGCGCGCCGATCCAGACGCGCAGGTGACCAAGGTGCGCATCGAAATCCGCTGCGACCGCTGCGGCGCCGAAGACGTGCTCAACCACGTGCCCCGAACCAGCGGCCCCATCCTGTGCCGCGTCTGTGCTGGCAACACCTTCTCCGAGGACTGGCAGCGCCGTCATCGCTTGGCGGGCACCAAGAAGTACCCCTTCACCTGCGCGCGCTGCCACCGTCTGGCCTTCGCAGAGACTCGCCCCAATCCGCGCGACGAGCTCGTCTGTAAGCGCTGCAACGAAGAGCAAACAGCGCTGCACAACGATCGTCTCGAAGAGCGCGAGCTCATGGACGCCTTCCTCTTCGTCCGACGCCCCAAATGAAGCGCTGAGCGCCACGAGCAGCTCCACTTGCAGGGCGAGCTTCCCACAGCGTGCGCAAGCACTGCGTCCAGCTAACCTGTACGCAACCGAATTCAAGGTCTGCGCAAGGACTTGGCACGCAATTGGTAATTGGTATTGAAGTCACTCGGCCGACGTGCTAGACAGAGTTCGGGCGGATGACTCGCCATGGAGCCGAAAATGCTCAAGTTTTCCCGAACTGTTTGTTTCCTCATCGCGCTCGGTGCCGCTGCTCTGGCGGGCTGTTCTGCATTTGAGCTCGAGTCCTTCGAGCAGCAGCCCATCATGGGAGCCGAAGCACCCGTCATCGCTTGCTCCGATGGCGTCGACAACGACGGCGATGGCTTCATCGACTGCGCCGACACCGACTGTCAGGAACCTGGCACCGACGAGGCCCCAGGACCAGGCCGCATCGTCTGTTCCACCA
>JAVFAO010000159.1:0-14295 GCA_034002465.1 Myxococcota bacterium | reverse complement strand
CGCGGGCGATGGCTGTTCCTCGAGCTGCACCATCGAATTCGGTTTCACTTGCAGCGGCGAGCCGAGTAGTTGCCAGTCGAGCTGCGGTGACGGCAAAAAGGCCAGCAACGAAGCCTGCGACGACGGGAACAACAGCGCGAACGACGGTTGCACGAGCTGCGCCGTCGATTTCGCCTACCAATGCAGCGGAAACCAACCCAGCGTCTGCGCGCCGAGCTGTGGTGACGGGCTCAAGGCCGCCACTGAGGCCTGCGACGACGGCAACGGAAGCGCCAACGATGGCTGCACCGCCTGCGCCATCGACTTCGGCTTTGCCTGCACCGGGCTCTCGCCCAGCGTCTGCAGCTCCTCCTGTGGTGACGGCAAGAAGGCCAGCAACGAAGGCTGCGATGATGGCAACCCGAACGCTGGCGACGGTTGCTCGGCCTGTGTCCCTGACTTCGGTTTCAACTGCGTGGGCACTCAACCCAGCGTTTGCAGCTCCTCCTGTGGTGACGGCAAGAAAGCCAGCACCGAAGCCTGCGACGATGGAAACACCACCCCCAACGATGGTTGCACGAGCTGCGTCATCGATTTCGCCTACACCTGCAGCGGCACCCAGCCTAGCCTCTGCGCGTCGAGCTGTGGCGACGGCAAGAAGGCCAACAACGAGGCCTGCGATGACGGCAACCTGGCCTCGGGCGACGGCTGCACGGCCTGCGCCATCGACTTTGGCTACGCCTGCAGTGGCACCCAGCCAAGCCTCTGCCTCTCGGCGTGTGGCGACGGGAAGAAAGCCTCCAATGAGGCTTGCGACGATGGAAACGTCGCCCCCAATGATGGCTGCAGCGCCTGCGTCGTCGACTTTGGCTATGCCTGCACTGGCACCCAGCCCAGTGTCTGCAGCTCCAGCTGTGGCGATGGTTTCAAGGCCGCCAATGAGGCCTGCGACGATGGCAACACCACCAATGGCGATGGCTGTACTGGCTGCACCATCGACGCCGGCTACAACTGTGTCGGCACACAACCCAGCGTCTGCTCGGCTGCTTGCGGTGACGGCTCACTCTCGCCAGGTGAGACCTGCGATGATGGCAACACCATCGATGGTGACTGCTGCTCCTCGAGCTGCCAGCTCGAAGCGGGCTGCGAGACCGAGCCCAACAACACCGTCGCCACCGCCAACCCCATCCCGCTCGCCGGCGGCGCTGGGCAGATCAAAGGCAGCGTGCGACCCGTCGCAGACCAGGACTACTTCCGATTCACCCTGAGCAGCTTGAGCGACGTGCGCATCGAGACCTTCGATGGCTCCGGTTCCCCGACCTGCTCCGGCACTGGTGATCACGACACCTGGCTCGAGCTCATCGGCACGGATGGCAGCACTGTCCTGGTCACCGACGACGATGGTGGTGAGGGTGTCTGCTCGCTGATCTCTGCTCCGCTCGACAGCGGAGCCCGACAGCTCTCGCCCGGCGACTACACCATCCACCTGCGGCGCTTCTCGGACAGCACGGAGATTCCGCTCTACCGCTTGACGGTCAACCTCACCAGCGTCTGTGGCGACGGCCTGCGAGAGGGCTATGAGGGCTGTGACGACGGCGACCTCTCCCCAGGAGATGGCTGCTCCGCCACATGCACCGTCGAGGCCAACTGGCTCTGTACCGGTGATGCGCCCAGCGTGTGCACTCCCACGCTCTGCGGCAACTCCGCACTGGATGTGGGTGAGCAGTGCGACGATGGCAACCTCAACAACGCAGACGGCTGCTCCTCGAGCTGCCAGGTCGAGCCCTACTACCAGTGCCGCCCAGAGCTGCCCTCGGTCTGTGTGAAGCAAGAGACCAACTGCAACGACAGCATCGACAATGACGGCGACGGCCAGATGGACCTCGACGACAGCGACTGCGTCCTGCCTTCCTACTTCCCAGCATGCGGCGCCGGACAAGCGCGCTTGGTCTACCGCGATCCGATGGCGGCAGCGCTGACGATTCCCGACGAAACCGTCGACGGGGTGGTGCGCACCCTCTACGCGACCCTCGGTGGTACGGTGCGGAAGGTCTCCGTGCTCTACGACATCTCACACATTTGGATTTCTGACATCGACCTCTTCTTCACCCCGCCTGGCAGCTCGAGGATGGACGTGTGTACTGACAACGGTGGCGCCGGCGACAACTATACGAGCACCTTGCTGGACTCCACTTGTGGAACGCTGATCAGCGCTGGTTCAGCGCCCTTCACCGGCTGCTACCAGCCCGAGACGGCGTTCACGCCGCTCAATGGCAGCGCGGCGCAAGGTCCTTGGGTGTTGAGCGTCTCCGATGACGAGGGTGCGCTCACTGGGACCCTGAAGAGCTGGGCGCTCGTGATGTGTGTGGAGCTCTGAGGACAGGCGCGGAGCACTGCTAGATTGGGTGTCCCGATCGTTTCGCTTGAGCTGCAGGCTTGGCCGACTAGTCGAGCTTGGCGGCGTAGCCGAGCTCCAGCATGACTTCGGTGGAGGCGCCGGGCAGCGCCGGGTGGCCACCGTCATAGGGCTGAATCCACCAGCGTTTGGCGCCGAGCAGGTTGTGGGCGCTGACGGCGAGCCGCAGACCTGGGAGCAACACATCAGCCCAGGCAATTTTGGCGTCGAGCAAGACCTCGGGTTGGAATTCGAGGAGCTCGGCTTCGCCAGAGGCGTAGTCGACGCCATAGCGAAGGCCGAGGAGCTGGGCGTTGCTGGACACGGTGACGTCCTCGGTGACGCCGAAGGAGACCCCAGCGCTGAGCTTGTGCGGTGAGAAACCCAACAACGAGGCGTCTTTGCCGGGCGTCTTGAAGTAGTCGACCTCGACGTCGAGTGGGTAATAGAAGGAGTACGCGAGCGAAGCGCTGAAGTCGGAGACCACGGCGCGCGCTTCGACCTCGAATCCAGTCGTCTGCATCCCTTTGAGGTTGTCGTAGCTCTCGAGCTCGGTGAGCTCGTCCCAACTGTAGACGATCATGTCGTCGATGCTCATGTAGAAGGCGTTGGCGACCAAGTAGATGGTATTGTGGAAGTCGTAGCCGAGCTCGAGCTCCCAGGCGCTGATGGTTTCGGATTCGAGCTGTTCGTTGAGACGCAGGTTGGAGATGCTGGGGGCCTTGAAGGCTTGGCTGAAGAGGCCCTTGAGGTGGAAGGCGTCGAATCGACGGGCCAAGCTGATGCGCGGGGAGAGGGCAGCGCCGAACTGGCTGTGCCAGTCGATGCGGGCACCCGCAGAGACATTGACCCAATCGGTGCTGAGCAGACCCTCGAGATAGGCGGCGATACCGTGATGCTGGTCATCGGTGTAGAGGCGACCCCCTTCTTCCTCAGGGGCGTAGGAGTTTTCGTCACCATAGAGGAAGCTATAGTCTGCCCCCAGAATGAGTGACAGCTCCTCGATGGGGGTCCAGCGAGAGAGCAGTTTGGCGTCGACGCGATGGATGTTGGCTTCGTAGCCGTAGGTGCTGTCGTCTGTATTCCACGGACTCTGGTAGAGGTAGGATACACTGGGTTCGAGTTCGAGCTCGGGCAGGATTTCCTTGGAATAGCTCGCGCGCAGCGAGGAGCTGAGGTAGCTGACCGAGAGCGGCTTTTCCAAGATGAGGTCGTAGTGGTCGCGCTGACTTCCGCGGTAGTTCTCCAGAAAATGGGAGACCTTGAATCCCTGGTGGGCGGCGTCGAGCAACACGGCGAGGGGAGCGTGCAGGGCGTCGCCAGCGAGTCGAATACGCTCGTCGTAGGCGTCGTAGTAGCGGTCGGAGCGTTGACCTGTTCCGCCAAAGGCGTGAACCGCGAGGGAGGTCTCGCTCTCTGTGTCGAAGACCTGTCCATAGGAAGCGGAGAGGTTGGCGCGGCCAATACTATCGAGAAAGTCGACGTCGTCAGCGGCCACGCCTTCGGTCATCTGTGAGTATTCAATTTCGGTTGAGATGCCGCGCAATACCTCTGCCTGTCGGGTGACGATGTTGACCACGGCCAGTCCGGCTGCACCACCGTAGACCACCGAGCCGGGGCCCCGCACCACCTCGATGCGCTCGATCCAATCGAGTGAAACGCGGTTGCTAAAGGGTGAGGTGAGGAATGCTTGCTCACTGAGCTCGTGTCCGTCGAGAAGGACGAGGATCTTGCCTTCCCCTCCCCAAAGGCCGCGAAGCGAGAAGTAGCCCTGTCCCCAGACATCGGCGCCGAGCTGGAAGCCCGGTACCTGTTCGAGCAGGTCTTGCAGGCCTCGTGCGCCAGAGCGTTGGATTTGCTCCCGGGTCATGACCGTGACGATGCCCGGTGCGTCACGGATGGTCTTGGCCTTCACTCGGGTGGAGACGCTGGTCTCGACGTTGAGCAGGTCGTCGAGGCTGAGCTCCTCGATGTCGCCGAGCTGGTCGACCGGCTCAGAAGCGTACGCGCCTGCGCCTGGTAGCACGAGAATGGGCAGAAGAAGCAACAGAGGGTATCGCCGCATCGTATCGTCATCCTTCCACAAATCAGTGAGACCCGCTCGGCGAAAGCCGACGCAGGACAGATGACCTTCAGTAGGACTGCCACAAAGCGTCATTCATCAAGCTGGTTTCGCTTGCACCATCTGGCGGCGAAACCGAAGTGGAACGGGCGGCGCAGGGAGCTATTCGCACTAATTCGACATAGAATACAGTTTCCGGTGGGGGGGGGATGGCGCGCGGCTTGCAGCCAACCTCTGAGCAGTCCGCGATTCTGCCAAGCGTTTCCCTGCGATACCGAGGGTATACGGAGCGCCGCCCTCGGGCGGGACTCAGAAAGCCTGCTCGAAGCCCAGGTTCAGGCGACCAGGCCAGGCGTCGTCCTCGAGAGGAAAGCCCCAATCGAGACGTGCCACAACGCGATTGAACTGCGGCAGCAGCCAACGCAGCCCCAGACCCAGCGCGCTGTGCCAGCGCAAGCGCTGGCCCTCGTCGAAGGCGTCGCCCATATCCAGAAACGCCACCGCGCCAAGCTGTGTCGTCCATAGCTCGACACCGAGGCTGCGCCACTCCAGGTTGACCCGAGCCAGCGAAGACCCCAGCCACTGCGCCGAAGCGTATCCCCGCAGGCCGTTGTCTCCACCCAGGCCCAGAACGATGCGAGCAGCATCATCGACGTGGGACTCATAGAGCGCCGCCAGATGCAGCCTGCCCCAGAACCAGGCCGGCGAGGCGTAGCGCAGCGCCCCTGCCAAGACAATGTCGCGCCAGCCCTGCTGCTCGACCCGGGCGCTCGCCAGTGCCTCCCAGCCGAAGAGGTCATCTCCCATGACTCGGCTGTGAAATGCGTATTCCGCTTTGCTGTGAACAAAGGTCTGATCACTGCCCCATGCCGTCAGCCCCAGACCGAGGCTGACGCTGGCGTCATGACCAAGCTGTAGCTCCTCCATCAGTCCTAGCGTGTCCAGGTCGAGGTATTCTGCGTACTCCGGCTCCCACACCCGATAACTGATGAAGGGGAGGCTGTCGCGGCGGTCGAGCGGTAGAACCTCCGCACGAAAGCGGCTGAGCAGCGCCTCGCTGGCTTGCACCTCGTCGGGCAACGTCGCCGCCCGCAGCTCCAGGTTCCAGCCCCAGGAAAGCTCATGCTTGACCCGCTTTGCCAGGGCGCCGCGTTGCGGCTCGAGCCACTGGTCGAAGGCGCGGCTGACGCTCAGCCCGACGCGCAGCCACCGGTCACGGTAGACCCAAGGAATGCTCTCGTTTTCATCACCAAAGCCGAGCAGCCGTCCTGCCGAGAACTGCCGCTCCAGGTCGTGCTTGAAGCCGAGGCTGAGCATCCAGCCCCACTTGGCGTCGAGGCTGTAGAGCGGCAGCCCAACGTCGACAGTGCCGAAGGCCCCCTCGAAGTTGCCATCCTCTCGCCCGAAAGAGAACTTGATGTATTCCGTCAACATGTGATGCGAAGAGAATAGCCGACGCACGTTCAGGCTCGGACCGATGCTGAAGACATCGGGTTCGAGGAGGAACGATGCGGCCACCGAGACATTTCGACCGGCGAAGTTGTTCTCTGAAATAGAGGCAGCGAGGTAGTCCAAGTTAGAACCAGTGAGCTGGAACTGGGTGTTGAAGCGAAGGCTCCACAGGTCCTTGCTCAGGACCAGCAGCTCGACCTCGTCAGGGTCTGCGGCTTGCAGCGGATAGAGTTGCACGGTGCTGAAAAGAAAGGGGTCGAGCAGGGCTCGCCGCGCCTCTGCGATGCGCAGCGCCTCGTACTGTTCGCCTTCTGCCAGGAGCAGAGCGTGCTCGAGCACCTCAGGGCGAGTGGTGGTGTGGAAGAGGTTGAGCCAGAGGGGGAAGAGGTCGTCCTCGTCGAAGACCTCCTGAGGCGCGAAGTGGATGCGCGCAATCCTCTTTCCCTGTGGGGCTGGGTCGAGCGCCGCGGCGCGCTGCGCCAAGATGCGTTGCAGCAGGCGTCGTTCGAAGGCGCTCAGGCTGCTGTGGGGAGGGCTCGCCCCCAAGCCAGCGCCCAGCACCGCGGCGCTCGTGGCATCATGGAGCAGGGCATCGACGTCCGTGGCGCGAGCGTGTTGTGGTAGCCCGAGCATGACCAAGCAGAACGCTACGCAGCTTGCCCACAGACCGCAGTGACGCAGGCGCGTGAGCGCTGGTGTGTGCAGGAGATATCGTGTGGTCGTCATCGAATGGGCTTGAATTTGCGTGCGAGCTGGGCTATCACTATCGCGACTCGGCTGCGGCCGAGTGTGCGCGAGTAGCTCAGTTGGATAGAGCGTTGGCCTCCGGAGCCAAAGGTCGTGGGTTCGAGCCCCGCCTCGCGTATTTTTTGTCGATTGGGCACTTGGCCTGTTCCCCCAAGTTTTTGTCGATTGGGCGCTTGGCCTGTTCCCCCAAGATTTTGTCGATTGGGCACATAGCCTGTTCCCCCAAGTTTTTGTCGATTGGGCACTTGGCCTGTTCCCCCAAGTTTTTGTCGACTGGGCACTTGGCCTGTTCCCCCAAGCTTTTGTCGATTGGGCACCTAGCCTGTTCCCCAAGTTCTTGAATCGTAGAGGGTCGCGTGCCACTCCATCATCACCAGCACCCGTCGAGCTGTCGGGCTGCCTCGAACAATCGAGCTCCTGTAGGCCAGTTCGGGCAAGCCGCTCCCTGTGCGATGAGGACCAAGACCTGCGACTCCTGCGCTTCGACGAGCCAGCACCTAGAGGAGCGTTGTGCCTGAGTTCGGAGCAAGCTGGCGACGCGCTCGGCCTGGTGGGCATCGGCCCAGTCAGCCAGAAGGGCGGCGCGTTCGCCCTGAAGCCCCGACCAGACATAGAGTCTGTCGGCTCGCCAGTGCTGAGCGAGCTCATCGAGCTCGGCGCAGCCCGTCGTTTCGCCGCAGTGGAGCTGTCTGAGCCAAGCGCGCCAACCCAGCGCCCCCAGGCTGTTTTCGTAGACTAGGCTGTCCCCTTCCTGTTGAAACGCTTGTACGTCGAGCGCGACCCGGTTCGGTGCAGGGCTCTGCGAAGCGTAGAGTACCGCCTGCGTCGAGCGGGGCATGTTCTGGTAGACCTGCTCGCGCCAGTGCTCTGGCTGCAGCGCTCTCGCTCTGTGGGTGTAGCGAAAGCCCTCCAGCTCTGGGAAGAGCAGCAGCTCTTGGAGCATGGGGGGAAAGCGCCGCATCGGCTCACTTTGAGTGATGATGCCGCGCAGCGCCGCGAGCCAGGCGTCAACGCTCTGTGGGTCGTCGCTGGTCGGCGCTTGCTTCTCCAACTGCGCCCAGATGCCCAAGGCGTCTCCTTGGACGACGGCCATCCAGGCGAGCTTGTGGTCGTCACCGAGCGGACCGGGCCCTTGTTTGCCTGCCCTGGTGGGCGTGAGGTCGTCGAGCCCAAAGATGCGGTGCTGCAGAGCGTAGACCAGCTCTCGGACAGCCAGCCGCAGCTCGCCTCCCGCTTCGAGCCAGCTCTGGCGCACGACCAGCTCGTGAGCGCCGTCGTCATAGAAGAAAGGCATGGGCTGAGGTAACATGGCGAGGATGCTGGCGGGATAGTCGAAATCGAGCTCGGTGACCTCCATCAACTGCCAAGCGAGGGCCTCGGCTTGCAATCGGCGCGCGGAGAAGTGACGGTCTTCCCAGTGCTTCAGCCGGAGCTCGAAATCTGCGTCGTTCTCGACGGCCATCAGCGCGTCGAGCAGCGCTGGAGGGCGTAGCGTCTGCAGCTCCTCGAGCAGCGCTTCGAGCTGCGAAGCGAAACGCTCCTGAGCGACGGGAAGCTCAGCTTCTTCGACCACTGGCGCAGGAGGAGCCGTGCAGACGGACGCCGTCTCGTCTTCGGGCTGGCTGCAGCCGCAGCTCAGGAGCAGCGCGGCGAGCGCGAGGATGGCGCGCCGACAGCGCTGAGGGCGTATGAGGGAGAAGCTCTGCATCGCTCGTCGAAGCTGCGTCCATCCCCAAGAATGGGATTCCAAAGGGTTTGCCGTTAGGCCCAAGTGATGCGCATCACCCATGAGCGCTTGAAATCACGCGCAATATCCATGAAGCATGCAGCAGTAGGGGCGTATGGCCATACGCCCGCCCTGGCCTTCCCGACACCTCGATCGTAGGTGGGGCGTATGGCCCTACGCCCCTACTTGCTCAAGCACGCGTGGGTTGTGCGCTGGACAGCCTGCCTCACGGTTTGAGCTGCGCCGTTTGGCGTCGGCAGGGAGGTCGAGGCACGTCTTGTCGTCTTCATTCGCGGATTCTCCGTGCTCATCGTGATGCATTTGTTCTTTCTGTTCATCGAGTTGCACGTGATGCGCATCACGTGGGTGAGGCGGGTATGGGGCAGCGCCCCACGAAGAGCCCATGGTCTTCTACTTCATCAGTCCTGCGATTCGACCACGCCGAGGCTCGGGATGCCGTCGAGCCGTCGCAGCAGCGTTTGCTGCAGACCGATGAGGCCTTCGACATGGGCGCGGGTCTCAGCGCTGGCGACCGGGTTGGCTTCGAGCCTCGCCAGCTCGTCGACGACGCTGCGTTCGTAGTCCAGCTCGATCTCTCTGAGCGCCTTGGCGCGCAGTCGACGTAGCTCTGGCTGAGTGGGCAAGACCATGTTGGCGATGCGATCCTCGATGCGGTTGGCGAGGGTGCGGGCGAGCCGCAGCAGACCGGCGATGTGCTCCGCCGAATTGGTCGAGACGAAACGGCTCTCTGCCTGAGAGAGGGTCTCGTAGAGCGCTTGGAGCTGGGTGTAGCTGCGTGACCAACGCTTCTGGTCGTGGGCCAGGTAGGCAGCCTCCGCTTCGCTCCACATCTTGTCGAGACGCTCCACCCAGGCCTCGAAGCCCAATCCCAAAACCTCTTCTCCGCGCAGCACCATGCGCCTGACCCCATCCAAGAGCAGGCGATAGCGATCGACCCCAGGGCTGAGCTCGCCAATGCCGCCGCGTAGCCCCTCGAGCTCCGATTCCAAGCGGCCGACGAGCACCGTCAGCTTGTCGGGGTCCGTGCGTGCCGCCTCCCGGATGCTGCTCAGCAGGTTGGGGACGTCGCGGCGATAAAAGAAGGCGTCATGGCCCCAGAGCTGCTTGCCCAGTTTCTCTGCCTCATCGAGCAACTGCTCCACCTCTGCCCAGTCCCGCAAGGGTTCTTCCGGCGGTGCTTCCACGCGCGCCTCGAAGGCGGCACCGGCGACCTCGCCGCTGACCGTGATGACGTGCTTCTCGTCCATCTCGAGCAGCAGACTCAGTGCGGTGCCGATGGGCAGGTCGCGCGGCGTCTCGATATGGATCGTATGGATTGGAAAGCGATTTTGCAGCAGCGTCAGGACCACCGCGCCAGACTGGTCGGCGGTGTAGAACGTAAAGCGCCCCGACGCCGGCAGCGCAGCGCCTCTGCCGATGAGCTCCTTGCGTTCGAGCTCGCCGAGGCGGCGCACCTCGAGGAAGATGGGTTTGGCGAGCACCGTGGGGTTGCTCAGGGCGCTGCCTGTCTGCTTGAGCGCGCTGCTGCGATGGACCGGCAGCGAGAATTCCCCCAGAGTGGCGCCACTCGCGGAGAGCAACTCGAGCACCCAGCGCTGCGGCCCCTCCTCTTCGAGGCGCAGCTCTGAAAAGCGAAAGCGCCGCCCCTCGTGCAGGGTCTCGATGCCCAATGTGGTCCCGAGCTCATTCTTGAGCAAGATGGTTTGTACCTCGTCGAGAGAGGCGGAATCCTCTTCGGCTTCGAGCTCTCCGACGAGTCTGAAACGCTGGCTCTGTGTGCCAAGCGGTGAATACAGGTGGAGGCGAAATGGCCCCAGCTCCGAGCCCATGCGGAGACCGCCGAGGTTGGCGGCATGGATTGCGGCTCCGAGCGCAACTGCCGCGTCCGGCGATTCGCTGATGGGCTCCTGAGCGCGACTCTTCCCTTCGCCGCAGAGCGCCGCGGTGACACGCTTGAGGACAGATGGAATACGTGTGGAGCCGCCGACCAGGAGTACGGCGTCAATATCGGGGAGCGCTACTTGTGCCCGTTGCTGTGATTGTTCGAGGGCCCGAAGGCAGCATGAGATGGTGGACTCGACCAGGTCTTTGGTCCATTCGTCGAAGGCTTCGCGGCTCAGATCGTATTCCAGGGACACCCACTCTTCCTCGTCATCTTGGAACAGCGCCTGCTCGCGGATGCTGACCAGGGGTTGAGAGGAGAGCTGTTCTTTGGCGCGTTTGGCGACCCGTACGAGCTGTTCGAAGCGGCTGACGTCTTCGGGGCGCTCGAGCCCCTCTGCGAGGGCATGACCTTGGTCTCTGAGAGACTGGCGCAGGCGGTCGGCGAGTCGCCTGTCGAAGTCGTCACCGCCGAGGAAGTTGTCTCCGTCGATGGCGAGCACTTGGTACTCGCCGAGCATGCAGCGGATGACCGAGACGTCGAAGGTGCCGCCGCCGAGGTCATAGACCAAGAAGTTTCCGTCGGAGAGGCCGCGTTTCCAGACATAGTACATACAGGCGGCGGTGGGTTCTTGGAGCAGGGCGAGCAGCTCGATCTCGGCGAGTCGTGCGGCTTCGCGGGTGGCCTCGATCTGGGGGGCGTCGAAGTAGGCGGGGACGGTGACCACGGCCCGTTGGACTCGAATTTCTTGTCGATTGGGCACTTGGCCTGCTCTCCCAAGTTCTTGTCGATTTGGCACTTGGCCTGCTCTCCCAAGTTCTTGTCGATTGGGCACTTGGCCTGTTCCCCACAGTTCTTTGAGTCCCTTGCGTTCGAGGTAGGCTTGCATGGTTTCTCGTTGGGACCTGAGAATCATGGCTGAGAGCTGCTCAGGTGTATACTGCTCAGCTCCTAGCTCGAGGGTCTGGCGTTTGCCCATCTTGCGCTTGACCGAGGAGATGGATTGGCGCGGATCGCGGCGTGGATCGATAGCGGCGTAGCCGCTGAGCAGGCCCTCGTTCTTTTCGTCTTTGGCGAGCAGCGAGGGGATGATGCTGCGTCCGCGTGCGTCCTCGGCGAGGAGCAGGTTTTGTCCGCTCGGATCGAGCATGGCGCAGAGGGAATTGGTGGTTCCCAGATCGATGCCCACAGGTCGTTCCATCCAGCTCATGCGCTCTCTCCTCTCTCTTTGCTCGCTTTTCTGGGGTCGGCCCAGCGACGTGTCGCCTGACGATTGCCCTTCGTCGCAGTCATTGGCCGCAGCGCTGCGGCCAGCGCGCAGCACAGCCTTGCCTGATTGTGTGCAAGAAACAAGGGATTTCAAAGGGAGAAGGGAGAGGCTCTCATTCGCTGAGCAGGGAGAAAAAGGGGTCATCCTCGAAGCTTTCGTCATCCGCAAAAGGCAGAGCGTCCGAGCTCGATGGTGAAGCTTGCATGCGCCCGAGCGGTGGCAGCGGGACGAGCTCACGCAGCTCGAGTCGACTCAGGGCGTCGTCGGCCAAGCTTTGGGCTTCGGAGCTGGGCAGTGCCGGCGGTGGGACCTTGCGCAAAGCGAGCTCGAGGCGCGCTGCCTTGTTGTGACGTGGCCTTGCAAGCAGCGCGTGCTCGGCGCGTTCGCTGGCCGAGAAGGTGATCTGTTGCCAGTGTTTTTGCAGCGTCGCCCGCTCATGGGGGAGCAGCTCTTCGGCTCGTTCGCGAAGCTCCGCGGTGAGCTCGCGCAGATCCATATTAGGATCGAGATCGAGAGCTTCGAAAGGGTTCTTGTCGATTGGGCGCTTGGCCTGTTCCCCCAACTTCTTGTCGATTGGGCGCTTGGCCTGTTCCCCCGACTTCTTGTCGATTGGGCGCTTGGCCTGTTCCCCCGACTTCTTGTCGATTGTGCGCTTGGCCTGTTCCCCCGACTTCTTGTCGATTGGGCGCTTGGCCTGTTCCCCCGACTTCTTGTCGATTGGGCGCTTGGCCTGTTCCCCCGACTTCTTGTCGATTGGGCGCTTGGCCTGTTCCCCCGACTTCTTGTCGATTGGGCGCTTGGCCTGTTCCCCCAACTTCTTGTCCAGTGGATGAGGGCGCTGTGTGCTCACGTCGAGTCCTGCGGAGTTGGGGCGAAGTGGGAATCTTGTTGTGAAAATTGAATACGTTTGTGGGGCGCTGTCCCACTCCCCGCCAAAGGGCACTGCCCTTTGGAATCCCATTGATGATGCGTGCTTGTGTAGGAATAGCGCATACGCAGTAGGTTCAGCTCAGCGCGCAGCTCCGGGATGGCGCTCAGCTCGGGTCGGAGCTGTTCAGCTTCGTCGAGCAGCGCTTCGATGGGCTCGAGCTCTGCGAGGGCGCGCGCCTTGACCACGCTGCTGCGGGCAGCAGCCAGTCGACGGCGGCAGAGATTGAGGTTGGAGGCCGCCAGGACCACCTTGCTGTTGCGGTGGATGGGGTTGAGCTGCAGGGCGCGCCGAAGGCGGCGCTGCTGCTGCTCGAGGAGCTGTTCGGCTTCGGGGGCGTCGAGCCTGGGCAGGGGCAGGGTCTGCGCCCACATGACCCAGAAATCGGAGAAGAGCCCTTGTCTGCCGAGGGCCTCGGCAGCGCTGAAGCGCTGCTCGAGATCGTCGGCGAAGCACTGCAGGGGGCTGAGCAGGCGCTGCACAGCCTTGTGTTGCTTGTTGTGGTAGAGGGGCCAGCTCAGCTCGACGGCACGCTCGAGGACGGTTGCCGAGAGCTCCTCAGCGTGGCCGAGGAGCTGCGCGAAGTGAAGCGCAGCCTCGAAGAGGGTGGAGAGCTTGGCAGAATCGGCAGCGAGCAGCTCTGCACCCGCGCAATCTCGGTCGAGTCGTTGTAGCGTCTGCTCGAGCGCAACCTCCTTCGCCTGCTGGAAGGCCAACTGCAGCGCCTGGGCCGTGGCCCGGGGCGCGCTCGCATGGGCCACGCCGCCTGGACGTTGCTCGGTCGAGGGTTGTGTCCAGGCGGCGATGCGTGCTTCGACGGCGCTGAGCGTCGCGCAGGCGCGACGCACCTGAACTTCGTCTTCGTCAGCGCCACAGACGGCGCGGATGGCGTCGAGCTCGGGGCTCAGCAGACGGCTTGGCAGCGCGTCGAGGGCGCGCCTCGCGTTCTCGACATCGACGCTCCGCAGCACCGCATGGAGCATCCATTCGCGATAAAATTCGATAAGATATAGGAGTCCTTCAAGGCCGTCGAGGCGACGTTCTCGTAGCGCATGGCTGTCGTTCTCGGGTGTCGCAATGGCACCGCGAAGCCAGACGAGGCTGAGATGGTGGAGCAGCTCCGGTCCTAGGGCCTGTGGGAAGCTGGCTCTGATGGCTTGCCGCAAGGCGGCGATGTTTCCCTGTCTGGCGAGGGCCAGCGCGGGGGCTAGGCGAGGGGCTTCGCGGAAGCGCTTGAGGAGGTCGGCATCGGCGCGCTCGGAATACGGAGGCCGCAGCCACAGCGCTTGCCGTAAAGGGCGTAGCAAACGCTCCGCTTCGAGGGCATCGTAGAGCTCTTCGAGCACTGGTGTCCACAGGGTCATGTCGTCGTCCACGACGAAGCCTGCCAACGCGCGGCAGTGCACCAGTTTGTGGCATGCGCGCTGGGCGGACGCAATCGAAAGTGCGCGACGGGCAGGCACCCCCACGTCATTTCGCAGGAACTCGGAGCCATTTGGCGAGGACTCGCTGCGAAGGCAGCCCGAAGGGTGCGTGCCAGGGATGGCACGCGACAGTGGGGGGACAGGCCAAGCGCCCAATCGACAACAACTTGGGGGACAGGCCAAGCGCCCAATCAACAAGAATTCGTAGCCAGGAGGAGGCAGCAGAGACGTGTGGTGCTGCAGGTCCGAAAGGTGAGGGTATGGGGCGACGCCCAGGCAAGGCAGTCTTGCGTCACAGTCCGTAGCTGAGTGAGCAAGCCCAGCGTTCTTGCGGTGACGAGACATCAGTTGGTCTCCCGCAATCACAGCACGCTTGCATCCAAGGCCACTATTTCGGCACAAAGAGAGA
>JAVFAO010000158.1:0-14331 GCA_034002465.1 Myxococcota bacterium | reverse complement strand
GTTTGGGGGAGGTGCCTTTGGGCTTTGTATTCGGTTTGGCGCTGGAGACCTCACCCCCCAACCCCCTCTCCATTGATGGAGATGGGGAGTCGCGGTTGCTGGGGTATTCCTTGTGGTCTGAGAGTGTGCCCTCGTCAGCGTAGGGCCAGGGCATGCTGTGGCCGCACTTGGGGTGCAGGCAGGTTGAACCGCAGAGGTCGCAGAGGTTGGGGTGGTTGGGGGCTCGCCAGTATCGGTCTCAAGACTCAGGAGCCAAGACTGCCTCGAGCGTTTCCTCTTCCAAGATGCGATCCGCCCATCGTTCGAACTCTGCAGGGCTGCCCTGAAGCAAACGCTCTTCTGCCCAGTCAGGCAGTTCTCCGAAGCGACGCGTGAGCTGTCGCCGCAGTACGCCGCGCTGTCCCTTCTCGAGCCCTTTCTGCTCTGCTTTTCGCTCGAATGTCGCAAGGTATGGCATCTGCTGCTCCTCCTCGTGTGCGCTCAAGCTCATCCAGAACGACGCCTCCAGCTCCGCTGGCAGGACCAGAAGCCAGTCCAGCACCCGAAACAATGATAGCACATCGGCCTGGGAAAAGTCTTTGTCGTACAGGCCTCGACACAGCTCCAGCTTCCATTTCATCCGTTGTTCTGGCGCGCCCCGGCACTGGAGCGTCCTCAAATGTGCAGCGACCACCAAGCCAAACGGATTCGGGTGTTTTGGTAACTCGACCAGTCGCTCGCGATAGTCGAGAAGCTTCACCACTGGAAACTCCAAGAGAAATCGACACCCGAAGCCGGACCTCTCAAACGCGCTCGGTCGCCACGACGGCTCTTCGTCCGTCAACACCGCCACGCTCACCACGGGCTTTCGATAGCGGTCGAAGATCCGGTAGTGGTAGATCATCATCCGCTCTGCGAAGGCTGGCTCGCGTGAGGCCTGCACCTCGATGTGAACCATCAACAAGCTCTGGGTGCCATCTCGCCGATGCACACGCACCAGCTTGTCCGCAAGGCGGTGCCCCACCGCGCCGCCACGCATGAGCTGCAGCATCTCCTTGTCGAGGAAATCCGGAGCTCGAGTCCAATCAATCTCTGACCACATTGCCGGGAAGAAAAACGCCACAAAGTCTTCGAAGAAGCTCTCCAAGACATCCTTCCATGGGGAGTCCGTGTCGATGCGTTCCATTGCTCCTCCTGTGATGTACGCGAGCGAGCCTCGGTCGGTGCTGCGTTTGTTCGATGCGCACGCGCAGCGCGACGCGTCGCTCGCGAATCACAAGAGTGATCGACCTGAGCCAGCAAAAGCGAGCCCCCCTGGTTGCACTTTTCTTGAAGAACAGTGGCAAGAGGAGGGAGGGGCGAGGAACGTGTCAACGGCATGCCGTGACCTGGTCTGGGGCCGCTCTGCGCCGCTGGGTTGAGCCGCTGCTTGGGTGCAGAGCTTGGTTGCTCTCGCTGATGTTGGGGATGGAGGGTTGGAGGGGTTGCGAGAGCGGTCGGAGGCTTTGCGATACAAGCTGGAGGGCTGGCGCGATTGTGTGGCGAGGTCGAGATGGCGTGCGGAGGGGTTGCGAGAACGTCGCAAGGGCTTGGCGAGCGCTTGCGGAGGGCTCGCGTGCGGTTCTGGAGGGCTTGCCAGCGCGTGCGGAGGGCTGGCGCGGGAGTCTGGAATGGCTTGAAGCGAGGCTTCAAGGGGCTGATGCGCAGCTTCGGAGGCTTTGCGGCAGACTGCGGAGGGCCTGAACGTGGGTGCGGAGGGCTCGCGTCGTGTCTGCGAAGGGCTTGGTGCAGGCTGCGTGGTCTGGTTGACGTCGTGCGGAGCGCTGGTGTCGTCGGGTGAGGGGGTGTTGCGCGGGGGTGGGGCTGAGTGGTGACGCCGTGGAGGGGAGCTGTTCTGGGCGCGGAGGGGCTTTGACGGCGTTGGGGTGGGTGCTGTTGGGGCGTGGCGCGCAGGCTCAGCAGGCGGAGTAGAGCTTCTCGAGCTCGGGCGCACCGGCGATGGCGACGCGAATCATGCGGTATTGGATTTTCCACAGGGCTTTGAGCTCGGCGACGGCCTTGGCTTCGAGCTCGGTGTAGTCGCTGCGTAGCAGTCGTGCGTCGGATTTGCCGAGGTCTTGGGCGTTGGCGGCGAAGCGCTGCAGGCGTTCGAGGGGCAGGGCGCGAGCGGCGAAGGCTTCGACGACGGCGGGGCTGTCGAGCAGGGCCTGGGCGAGTGCGGCGTCGGCCTGGGCACGTGCTCGCCAGTCGGTGCGTGCGACGCGTTTGCGTTTGAGCTGTGGCTGGGCGTCGTTGTCGTCGTCGCTGCTTTGGTCTTCGAGCTCGAGCTTGCTGGCCTCGTCGTCGCTGAGGGCGACGCTGCGCATGCGGAAGCGTTGGAATCCGACGCGGGCGAGGATGCCGGCCTGGGTGGCGGTTTCGGGGTTGTGGGCGAGGTCTTCGATGATGGCGGGCAGTCGGCTTTGGATGGCTTTTCGGTCTGCGGCGAGCTCGTTTCGGCGCGCTAGGAGGGCTTGGTTTTCTTCGCTCTGTCGGGCGAAGTCGAGGCGCTGGAGGTTGTCGAACTTGGCGGCTTCGTGCGCGAGCTCGACGACGCGCAGCAGTTGCTGGTCTTGCAGGCCTGCTTCGTTTCGTCGGGTCTCGTGCTTGGGTTGGAGCAGGGCCTCGGCGAGGTTGCCCTTGGCCGCGATGCGGTCGTTGAATTGGTCGTACTTGGTGGGTGTGACTTCCATGCTTTGGGCTCCTTGGTTGGTTCGCATGCAGCGCATGGGGGTTGACCTCAGCTTGCTGAGGGCCTGGGTGTGGAGGACGAGAACCAGGTGGTGACGCTACGAAGGGCTTGGGCGGATGTCAAGGGTGGTTTTGCAGGTGTGGGCGAAGATTTTGGACTACGGGCTGGAGGGGCGATTGTGGCGTGGCTTGGGGCAGGAATGGTAGTGGTGTTTTTGGTGAGCGCAATGGAAAACCGGATTTCGGGTGTTCGGTGGCGGGATTTCGGGGTGTGGAAAGCCGGAAAGCGGGGTGGACGGTGGAGGTGAGAGACTGCACGTTTGTGCGGAAGGGCGGTCGAGTACCGCAGAGAGAGTACAGAGGTGACGGATGGAAAGGTTGGCGGGTGTAGTTTGTCTTGCTCTGATTTCGGGATGTGGTGGCGTTGATTGCCGGGTCAGTTTTGTGTCAGAAGACCCGTCAAGTCGGGTTACAGTCAACGTTCTTGATGAACAGCGCAAGTCCACTTTTTACGATGAATTTGACCTCCATACGAAAAATGTTGTAGAGTTTCAGGCACAACCGGGTCAGCAATTCTCGTATGGCTGCAGTACACCACAGAGAGAAGGATCGCAACGCTCTATCACGATACCGGACACTGCCTCCTGGGCACTAGAATTGCCTTGCCCTCGTCAGCTTGTTGTGAACGAGGAAACCGCGCTCAAGGAACTGCAGGGAATCGCTCAGGGGTTGCATGCCGACAAGGCATCCAGTGGTCGCTTAGTTGACTTTGTTCCACAACTCAATCAGGCATTGATCGTGGACAGCAAAGGTTCCCTGCTGACTGGAGTTCCACTTGGCGAAGCTCCAGTCATTTCCTTTGCCCCGGCGATGCGGTTCACAACAGATGTTCACGTCACGAACACTACATTGGCGAACGTCGCAGCTTCGATTCCATTGTATGCTTCGTTTGCGAGCGCCGTGAAGGAGGGCGAACTATATCGCCTCTCGGTCGATGTCTCGCACTATCCAATCGTTTCCGCCTTTTCGCTTGACGAGGCAGTGCTACGCCTTGAGCCAACCGGAACGACGATTCGTGCATTGGAAAAAGTATGCAAGGATAAAACCCGAAGGGTGAGAGTCCTCAATCGATTCCACTTGATCGATTCGGCGGTATTCGAACTGGAAAAGGGTCGGAATCGCTCAACGTCAGCTGACCTGGACTTGACCGTAGTTTCTGGAGGGATGGAGTATGTATTTAGTCAAAACGAAAGAAATACCTTTACTCTTTCTCAAATTGTGCTCGATGTAGAGTACCTTGAGCGCCCTTGTGAAGATATTCTGGCGCTTGTCGAAAGTGATAAGAGTTCGGAATCACCAAAGAAAGTTTCGGAGGCAATTCGCTATCAACCAACGGAAGACTTTCTGGAGCAAGTCCGTGAGCTCTTCGCAACGAAGTGAATAGCACCATGCGTTTCGCAATCCTAGTCGTTGTAGTCCACTTCTCCATAGCCTCAACTGCAGTGGCACAGAGTGCCTTGGAATGTGAGAACGATGAAAATTCACCTGCCTGTCTTCGTTCCAAGCAGATGAATTGGGTATTGGAGCTACAGAAGGAGGAGTCGCCCAACCTGTTGAATGAACTGTCTGTGTTGAAAAGCATGGAAGCAGAACAAACTCGCGACGAAATAAAAACCATTTGGGACGAAGCTGGAAAGAACGTGCCCGTCTTCCATGAGGCAATGGGGTCGAAAGATGAGTTAGTTTCAGTGATTGGAGCAATCGTTCCGACTTTTCGTCTGTGGCACCAAGGCGATAAGACCCTGTTGGTTGCCCCATCGCTCAATGCGAAACATCGACCGTGTGTCGGGTCAGAGTTTGATCACCAACCGACGGCTGCTACGTGCACGGTGTTCTTAGTTGCTCCCGATATTGCAGTCACTGCTGCCCACTGTGTCGGAGAAGACACGACTCGATGGATGACGGATCATCGCGTAGTTTTTGAGTATTCTTCGGAGGCGGATACGGATGCCGGTTTTGTCCTGGCGACGGACAACATTGTGACCATTACCGAGGTTGAGAAGTCTTCGAACGCGGATGAAGACTGGGCCATTCTGCATTTGGGGGCAATGAGGCAAAACGTTACTCCACTTTCTATCGGTTCGCTTTCCGAAGCGGATACTCTGCCGTTGGTTGCGCTTGGGCATCCCCTAGGACTTCCGCTGAAACAGCGGTCTGGCTTTCTCAAAGAAGTCGAAGGTACGAAGCACTTTCGCATCGTGATGGATGTCTTCCATGGCGACTCAGGAGCACCCGTGTTACTGCCCGGAACTAACATTGTCATTGGCATGATTGTGCAAGGGGCACCAGATTGGGTTCCCATCCCATCGGAGGGCTGCTCCTTCTATTTCGACTGTCTTGATCCGGGCAGCAATTGCAAAGGTGAGCAGGTCCTGCGGGTGGATGTTATTCCATTCGACGAGGCGCCTCCACATGTTAGCGGTCCGTGACTTGGCATGCGCTTGCCATCATTTTGACCTTGGTGTGTGATGGCAAACGCTGTCTTCGCCCTCGCAAAATTGTGGCTAAGCAGTGTCACAGTGTCAGGAGCGAGCGCTAGCACATGGCCAGCCCGATGATGCGGGTGGCGGGGATGTGTTGCCAGCACCGTCCCCGCGTTGCCCTGAACACTGAATACACCTGAGCAGTGCTGAGAGCCTTTCCAAGAGTGTTGGCTTGTCTGGCCACTTCCTCCTCCTCTTGGCGTTGGCATGCTACACCCTCAGCAGCTCGCTCGGCTCCCCCGCATACGTCAACAGGAGCCGCTCCCGCGCCCGCGTCGCCGCCACATACAGCAGGCTCTTCTCCTGCTCATGGATCGCCGCACGATCCACAGGATCCGCCAGGTCCCTCAGAGCAGCACCCAGCGGCAACAGACCACGGTCGCAGCCCATGATGACGACCACCTTGAACTCGAGCCCCTTGGCCCGGTGCATCGTTCCAACGGCGGCATGATCCTCACCGAGGGTCTGGTCATCACGAAGGCGCGCCCACTGCAGTCCAGCGCCCTCCACCGCGGTTTGGGCACGCTCCACCAAAATCGACTCGATGCGCCCAAACACCGCGAGCTCCCGCGCTGCATAACCTTGCGCCAGCAGTGCCCGAATCCACGCCGTGACAGCTTCGACCTCGTCGGCAGCCGTGGCGAATCCCTTCACCTCCGGTTCCGGCCCGGAGAGCAACGACACCGTCTCACGCTCCACGGCCTCGCCGTCCCCATCCTCCACGCGCTCGTCGAGAATGGCAGACGCGAACTCACGGATTTGCTCCGTGGTGCGGTAGTTCACCCGCAGGCGCGTCGACCGGCCGCGGATGTTGATCCCCGCCGCTCCCCAGGACGAGCGCATCTTGTAGATCCGCTGACCAGGATCACCGCACAGAAAGATGTCGTCCTCGCCGTCGAGTACCAGGCGGCGAAGCAACAACAGCTCGGGATACCCAAAATCTTGTACCTCGTCCGCCACGACATGGGCAAAGCGCTCTTGCGGTAGCGTCTCCAGAAGAGCGGCTGCCTCATGGCAGGTTTGCTCCCAGCTCAGCAGCCCTGCCGCGCCCAGCGAGGCACGGGCAAGCTCGAACACCGTCCACAGCTTCTTACGCTGCTTGGCACCCAAGGAGATGCCCCGGCCGACGCGCGAGACCGCTTTGTACTGGTCCCAGGTGCGCACATCGTTGGCGAGCACCACCTGCTCCCACTCGGCGCGGAGAAACGGCAGGTCGAAGCCGCTTCCGCCGCATGACCGCTCGGCTTCGCGGAGGTGCTGTTCGAGCACCTTGCGGTCGTCGGCGATCCGAAGCTTGCGCCGGTTGCCTTTCACCCACAGGTCGCGGGCGAGCTTGTGCAGATGCATTACCGTCAAACGCTGCCGAGCTTCATCGTCAGCCGCAAGCAGATGGTCGAGATGCTGCGACAACCGCGACGCGAGGGTCGACGAGAACGTCGTTAGCAAGACCCGGCCGCGTCCCAGGCGAGCGAGCCGAACCGCACGATGCAGGGCGACCACGGTTTTGCCGGTACCGGCACCGCCAGATACCTTTGCCGGGCCCTTGTAGCGCTTCTCCACCGCCGCTCGCTGCGACGGATGGAGAAACACCGTCCACTTCTCCCAGCCCGCTTCGAGCGCGAGCCGGAGGTCCTCGCTCGTCGCCACGATCTTGAAGCGCCGCTGTGCGTCCGGATGCTCGAAGGCAGTGCCCTCCGCGCGCCCCGGACGCGGCACGATGCGCCCCGCGGCAAGGTCGAACAAGCGTTCTGCCGCCTCGGCAGGCAGCAAGTCGAGCAGCTCGAAGAGTTGTGGCTGCGCTACCTGTCTGGCGGCGTCCAGGTACTCCAGTGGCACGCCGAGAGCCAGCAGATAGTCCGATTCGTATTTGGCGAACACGGGCGGATCGACCGGCACCTCGCGGACTACGCGCCGCACGACCTCCTCGACCCGCTCGTCGAGCACCACCATCTGCGCGGCCCCGGTCTCGGGGTGCACCTCGAGCCGACGCCGCTCCGCCCAGCGATACGCCTCGTCATGGTGGGCGACGTAACACAGCACGTGGGTCTCGCCCGAGCGATGGACCACAATGCGCAGGTCTCGGTTCACGCGCAGCGACCAGAAGCCTTTGTCGCGGGCGCTCTCGATGCGGTGCGCCTGAAAGCTCGGTTGCTCCGGGTTCACCTGGAAGTCGAAGACGTTCTGCTTCACGAGCGCTTGCGAAAGGGCATCGAGCTTGTTCAAGCTCGAGGCGAGCGAGTCAGCGATGATGACTTTCATCTCGATCGTCCATGTCAGGGCGAATCGCCGGGCCTCGTTCAGACCCACGCGGATCCATGTTCAAAAAGCAACGGGTTCCAATGGGCCTTGGCCACTTGGCGCGCGCGGGCCAGAGCCCCGCACGCAAGCACTCATGAGGAAGCGGGGATGTCGGCACCCCCAAGGCGGGCTCTCAGCCTGCTGGCTAGCTCCTCGGGATTGGCGTCGGGCGACGACCTCAGCAGTCCCGGCGCCTCGACGTCGTCGTCGGGGCCGACGAGGCCGACCCACTCCCCCTCCGGATGCCACACCACGACGGCCTTGGCGCCCGAGACTCGACCCGAGACGGGAATGTCCCAATCCACTTCGTCGGGAGCCTCGACCCCCAGCGCGCGCAGACCTACGAGCAAGGGCTTCCAGGCTTCATCGGCGAGCTCCAGCGCTTCTCCCCAAGCGTCGGCGTCGTCCCCCGCTCCGCCCTGTGTTGGCACGACAAACCAGGTCGTGTCGTCGCGGACCTTTCGCGCCATCTCCTTGCCCATCAGGAAGCGCGCGATGCGCCCAAAGTGGTTGGCCATCTCCCCGCGATCGGTGAGGTGGCTCGCCGCGATGGCCAGGACCTCATAGTCGCGCGCTCGCAGTTCCTCACGCAGTCGGTTGTCGCGGCGCTGTGCGTCGGGATTGCCGTGCAGCGTGCGGCTGAGCCCGTCGAGGTAGATGCACAACCCCTCGAAGCGATCGGTCGGGTCCTCGTAGAAGAAATCCGGCGTCGTTGCGCCCAGAGGCATGCCCATTTCGATGGTCTTCTGCCGCTGCGGCGACGGGAGGCCTGCGCGCCCCAGCATGTCCTCTAGCACCGCCTCTGCTTCGTTGACCGGGAGCGGCCCTACGGGCGGGGCTGGCAGCTTGGGAGGGATGTCGTGCGAATACGTGAGCGCGGCGCCCCATGCGTCGAGGCACTCGACGACGACATGGCGATTGAGCTGCGAGTGCGACCACGCATTGCGGTAGTGCATCAGACAGTCGACACAAGCACTGTCGCACTGCGAGGGACACTCGGCCGTGAGCTTGCGCGCCGCCGCCACGACCTCGCCCCAGCGCTGTACCATCTGATCGAGCAAGCCCGAGCCGCCGGACATGGGATCGTAGAGGATCGCATCGACCTTGGCCACGCCAGGGCGGGCGATCACCAACACGTGCAGATCCTCCCGCTCCATCTCGAGCACCTGCGCCGCCGCCGTGCGCAACGCCTCGGCCAAGCTGTGCGCCTCGGTCTTGTTCGCGCAATCGCTCAGGCTCAGACCGTCGGCCGCTTCGTCGGCGTAGAAGCCAACGTTGCGCACGACTTGCCCGCAGCGCTCGAGATGGGTCTGGCTGAAGTTGTCGCGCTCGGTTTGCGATGAGAAGGGCGAGCGGCTCTGCCCGCAGACGAGGCAGACGGGATAGCCGAAGTGCCCACTGTCGCGCACCAAGCTCTTTGCGCCGACATTGACCAATCGGAGGTGGATCTGGCGCCGCAACTGCACGTCGCGCGGCCCCCACCGATACGCGCGGCCACCTCCGTGGCGTCCTTGCTCGTAGCCAAAGACCGCAACCGGAAGCTGGAAGCGGTAGTCCTCGTCGTCGGCGATGTGGGACTGATGCGGCAAGTCGACATCACAAATCGGCACCGCCGGTAGCAGCTCCGCGCCGAGTCCGCGCGCCTCGCGTGTGGCCACCCCGTGCTCGACGACCGCCTCGTTCGTCACGTCCACTTGGAACAGCAGCGGCTCAGCCACGCCGCCCTCGTTCACGGCCTCGAGGTGATAGAAGCGGGGGTAGAAGCGGTGGCCATTGGCGTAGAGGAAGTTGCCCGGTGAGTACTCGCGCAACGCCATCGCCAAGTCGCGACGGAACTGGAAATCGCGCAGAGCCCCACTGCGAGGTGCCTGGTGATAGGCGAGCACGCTTCCGTTGTCCAAGCCATAGCCAGGCAGGAAGCCCTCGGCCGCAAGCACCGAGTAGCTGAGCGTGTCGTCGTAGCCCTCGGCCTCACGCCGCTGGCGCTGCTGCATGCCCTTGAGCTTCTTCACCATGCGATCACAGCGCTTGTGCAGGGCCTCCTCGGCCGACTCCAACGCGCCTTTGGCCTTGCGCACCTCGTCCAGCCGCTCGAGCTGCGACAAGGCCCAGTCCAGGCGCCGTTTGAGCCGCTGCACCACCTCGCCCAGTCGCTCGGTCATCTCTCGCAGGTAGAGACGCAAGCGCTCGGGCTCGACGATGTCGCTGTCGTCGGCGGGCCACACGCTGCTGAACACTCGCACAACGACTTCCAACAACCGGTCCTCGTAGCGCTCGATCAGAGCGGTGAACGACCCCAGGTCGAATGAGTCGTGGCGCACGTTGCCGGTGGCCGTGAAGAGGTAGCCTCGAATCTGCTCTGGGAAGGCGGTTGCGAGCACCGCCTCGATGCCCTTGCGCTCGGCCTCGGGCAAGCCCTGATCGGGTCGCGCGAGTCGATACAACTCCGAGACCACGGTTGCGTGGACGTGCTTTCGCACCATCGGCTCGTTGCGCAAATTGAAGCGTGGCGGATCGATGCGACCACCGAGTAGTTTGAGTGGGTCGTGGAAGTACGAGCGATCATGTGAGCGTGAGCCGGCATAGGTCAGGTTGACGGCCATGCGATGCCGCCGACCGGCTCGTCCTGCTCGCTGCCAATAGTTCGCGGCCAGTGGCGGCACGTTGCGCATCAGCACGGCGTCAAGGGCACCGATGTCGACCCCCAGCTCGAGTGTTGGCGTCGCCACCAGGGTGTTGACCCGCTCGCCATCGCCCTTGAACTGGCGTTCCAGGGCTTCGCGGTCCTCTGCCGGGACCTGCGCCGAGTGCTCGCGCGCCCGGACAAGGGCGAACTTCTCGTCGAGCACATGAAGGTCGTAGTTGTCGGGATCCTCCTCGAGGTGCTCGACCGTGCCGCCGCAACGCCACTGGAGGCAGGCCCCCTGCGGCCCCTCGCGGAGCTGCGTGCGACGACAGGTCGTGCACCGCCAAAGTCCGTTGTGCGACTCGAGCAGCAGGCGATCGGCATCGACCTGACGCGCTCCGCTCGTCCCCGGCACGTTGCCACCCCACTTGTTCCGCAGGCTTACGGGCACGAGGAGCTGTAGCTCGTCGGTCAGGAGCGTCCACAGCGCTTCGAGGAACGGACGCACCTGCTCCTCAGGTAGCCACCGCTTTGCGAGCTGCGTGGCGCGAGTTTGCCCGCGCAGGCTCAACCACTGGCCTAGACGCTCGGACTCGTCGCCCTCGCGTTCGAGGACCAGCCCTTTCGGCCCGCCCTGGCTTGGCGCCAGGTAGCCGCGCTGGACCTCGCGATCGCCATCGCTCCACCAGCGCGTGAACAGCTCGTGCTCCCGATCGTAGAGCACGCCCCCACGCCGCGAGATGTCGAGCAGCGAGGCCACACCGTCGCACAGCGCCTCGGCGGAGCACGCGGCGAGCGGAGCCCAGCGCTTGAAGAAGGCGTGACCCGGCTCGAGCCCGAGATAGCGCATCTTGACCCGCCCCCAGGGCTCGAGGCCGATGCGCTGACGAAGGCCGTTGGTCGCCTCGCGCAGCACCTGAATGCGTAGGAAGTAGCGCCTCTCGTCGGCGTGCGTGGTCCCCGCTAGCTCTTTGCGGGCGACGCGCCAGACCTCGGGAATCAAGGCCAGCGACAGCTCGTCGTCGCCCTCGAGCGTCTTGTCGAGCCACGCCACCAGGTCGCCCACCGAGGTGGGCCCTTGCTCGATGCGCTCGAACATCAGGGCGCGCAGGCGGTAGCGCCGCGCGTGGTCCTGCATCCAGCCCGCCTGGAAGGCCGCGTCCTGCCGATTGTCGGCAAAAATGATGAGGCGCCGCCGTTCGGCATGCTGCAGCATGTTCTGCGCAAGCACATGGACGTCCGAGACCGTGATCGCGCGCACCGGACGTGCAGGCTCCCGATAGTTGCTACCCATGCGGCGGCCTGTTGCGCCGCAGGCCAGACAGCGCCCGAGCTTGCCCTCGAAGCCTGCCTTCTGCTGTATCGCCAACAAGCGCACCAACGCGCCGCTGCGTCCACAACCCGCGCACAGCACGGCTGGCGAGCGATGCACGGCACCGCAGGTGCGGCAGAGATGCACGACTGCCGTTCGGGCAGGAGCGTTCTCCTCATCGCCCTCGTTCTCGTCCTCGGCTCCGACGATGCCATCGGTCAGCAGCACGCGTACGCCACCATTGGCCTCATCCAGTGCTCGCCAGTGGGCCTCATCGCCTTCCGCCTGGCCACCCGACGGGGCTTTGTCGGTGAACGCAAAGTCCTCGAGCCAGTGGGCGAAGTAGTGTTGTCCACAGGTGGTGCAGGTGGTCACGTCGAGCTTGCGCTCTGCATGTCCTGCGGTCTCGCGCTCGATAGCTTCCTCCCGCGACAGCCACAGTTGTGGTCCGGCAGGTCCTTCGGGAAAAGTCACCACGGCGCCCGACATGCCGCGCACGAAGACGTGGACGACCGGCCGCAGCAGCGGTCGCCCCTCGTGCCGCGAGATGGCCCCAAGGGCCAGCCACACCAACACCTCCTCTTCGGGCACGGGGCGCCCCACCTTCGTTGCCAGCTCCTTCACGAGCTCGGCAAGATGGCGTGGCGCACGCAGCGCCTCGGCGATGAAGAAGGCAAGTTCATTCTCGCTCAGCCGCTCGTACAGGCTCTCGCGCCAGCGACGGGCATCGAGCTTTTGGCCCGTGATGCCCTGAAATACCCGCTGCAGTCCTTTGACCGCTGCAGCCGAGGGTGGCTCGTCGCCCACGGTCTCGAGTTCTGCCAACGCCTCGAGCACATTCTTGAGCTGGACGGCGGCGCTGCCGGGCAGCGGGCCAGGCACGCTGCGCATGGCCGCCCAGGCGTCTTGCTCGTAGGTCTCGCCCACCAGCTCGACGCGCCGTGGGTCGACCCCGAAGAAGCGCGCGGCAAACTCGCGGCCAGCCTCGGGACCACGCTCGGGATCGGCGATCGTCGCCGAGGTCGCGACGCCCATCACCTCGTCGGGCGCCTTGCCGCAGAAGTCGCGCAGCCGCCGAATCAGACAGGCCGTCTCGCCGCCCTGGGCGCCGCTGAAGGTGTGGGCCTCATCGAAGACCAAGAAGCGCAGCGAGGCATCGTCGAAGAGCTCGACGTCACGCTGCCGGGTCAGCAGGAGCTCGAGCTGTTTGACGTTGGTCAGCAGGATGCGCGGGTGTTTGCCGGCCTGACGCATCTCGTCGCGCGACACGCGCTCCTCGGGCGGATGCACCGCGTGGCCTTGGCGTTCGGCGCGCAGCTTCTTGAAGGCCGCGAGATAGTCCTCGCGGGTCGAGCCCTCGGGAAGGCGCCGCCCTGCGACCTCGGAGCTCCGCTCGGGGGTCTTGCCGACATACATCCCAAAACTCACCCCCGAACCCGCAAGCAGCTCGCGCAAGCGCCCGAGCTGGTCCTCGGCGAGTGCGTTCATCGGGTAGACGAGCACCGCGACGATGCCCTCGGCCGCGCCCTCGTCACGCAGGCGCAGGCAGTGGCTGATGATGGGATACAGGAAGCACTCGGTCTTGCCCGAGCCCGTGCCGGTGGCGACGAGCGTGGTCCTACCGGCGTGCAACGCCTCGAAGGCCCGCTGCTGGTGTGCGTAGACGTGTTCGTAGGGCGTCAGGCTCGCCAGGTGCGGATGCAGCACCCCGCGCGCGACCAGCGCCGCCACCGCGTCGCCCTTGGCAAAGGCCTGCGACAAGCTGATGAACGGCCCCTGCAGAAGAGGCGTATTGCGCGTCTCCTCCAGGTTCAGCAGCCGCCGCATCTGCCGGAGCAAACGCTCGTCAGCGAAGGGGTAGGTCGTGAGCTGATAGCGAAGAAAGTCGCCAACGACCTTCTCGGTGTAGGTGATCGGGTTGAGCATGATGCCTCAGTTTTCTTGACGCCAAGGCGCTAGGTCGCAAAGGAGCGCAAGGGGTTGTTTTTGACGCAGAGGCGCTGGGTCGCAAAGGAACGCAAAGGAGTTGTGAACGTTCAATTATCTTCTCCTCTGCGAAACCTTGCGCCTTTGCGTCAATTTCATGTCTTGCCCCAGACTCGCCCCTTGCCGCCTTTCGTTTTGGTTACGGTTCCATCGGAAGTCGCCTCGTGCACCCATTCACCGGAGGAGAGGCGATAGACCTCGACGGTTCCATGCTGGTAGTTCCACTCGTAACGATGACTGGCGTCTTCCCACGCCCGACGGCCGTTGACACCGATGCCGACTGGTGTCGCAGCGGCGAGAACGCCGCGAAGCAGGGCAGGAGCCGGAACATACACGCCGGGAGTCGCGGGCTGCTTCGCGCGAAGCTTTGCGTCGAGCCAGGATTCCAGGACTTGCCGAACCGTTGGCCCCTTCGGGCGAGCCGACGGGCAGCGGGACGAATGCCAACCTTCGTGGGTGGCGTTGGCAACGGAAACAGAGAGGGTAGGTGGCGCTGCCTGGGCCACCGCAGCGAGCCATCGCCGATGCATGTCGAGATGACCCCACTCGCCGTCAACCATGGGCTCCCCGGCCTGCGTGCCTTTGCGCCGCTGCCGAACCATGACGAGCTCGGCCGTGTTGACCTTCTCCACCAACACGCGCAGGCCGTAGTTGTCCTCGCCAAAGGCCGCATAGTCAGGCCATAAGGCGAATCCCGCGTCCAGCGCAAGACCATCGTTGTCCGAGCGCTGAAGGCAGTCGAGCCAGTTCAGAACCTGTTGGTACTCGCTTAACGGCAGCGCATCCGACGGGCCGGCGCTCACCTCCAGAATGCTCTTGTCGACCGCGTAGTGGCTCACCCCTCGCTCACCTGCATC
>JAVFAO010000157.1:0-14428 GCA_034002465.1 Myxococcota bacterium | reverse complement strand
CTCTTTCATGATGTTGTTGGGTTGTGGGTCTGCTTGTGTTCGAGTTTCCTGGCTCTGTTGGAATCAGCGCATCAACGTGCGGAAAGCAGTATTCTAGCCAACAGGTCGTTCGCGCGGACGCCGTCGGAAGCAGCGCATCAACGCGCGCGAAGTTTGCGTTGATGCTTTCAGAAACGCTGGAAAGCAGTAGCTCAGCAAACAGGAAATCCAGGAGAACAATATGGCGCTTGCGGTTGTCGTTCCGAGTATGGGTGAATCCATCACCGAGGCCATTATTGCCCGCTGGGAGGTGAGCGAAGGCCAGAGCGTGCAGCGCGATGATGCCTTGGTGGAGCTGGAGACGGACAAGATCACCGTGGTGGTCTCTGCGCCAGCCGCAGGCCGTCTCATCCAAGTGCTCAAAAGTGCGCAAGACCGGGTTCAGGTCGGTGAGACCCTGGCCTACATCGAGCTCGCGGCAGAGGGTGCGGAGCAGGCACCGCAGGAGCCATCAGACACGCAGGATGCAACGCCTTCTCCTGTTGGCACTGCGCCTGCTGCGGGCCCAGCCGCGCGGCGTCTGATGCAAGAACAGGGTGTCGATGCGGGAGATGTTGTCGCCACCGGGCCGAGAAACACCATCACGAAGGAGGACGTGCTCAAGGCGGCAAGCTCGCGCAAGCAGCCTCCTCCAGCTCAGCAGGTCGAGCCGCCTGTGCTCCCTCCGGCCGTCGCGCCTTCGCCTGGCGTCGAGTCCGAACGGGCCGTGCCCATGAGTCCGCTGCGAAAACGAATCGCCCAACGCCTGCTGCAGGCTCAACACGACGCCGCCATCCTGACCACTTTCAATGAGCTGGACATGTCGGCGGTGTTGGCCCTTCGGAAGCGATACCAATCTGAATTTACTCAGAAATATGGTGTCAAGCTGGGGTTCATGGGCTTCTTCGTCAAGGCCTGCGTCGGGGCCCTTCGTGCTTTCCCTCTGCTCAATGCGGAGATCCGAGATGAGCACATCGTCTACAAGGATCACATCCACATCGGTGTTGCCGTGGGTGGTGGCAAGGGGCTGGTGGTTCCTGTGATTCGCCACGCTGCGCAGCTCAGCCTCGCTGAGCTCGAGCTCGAGCTCGCGCGACTCGCCGAGAAGGCGCGTCAGGACAAGCTGGGACTCGATGAGCTCAGCGGCGGCACCTTCACCATTTCCAATGGCGGCGTCTATGGCTCGATGATGTCGACACCTATCATCAATCCTCCGCAGTCGGGCATCCTCGGTTTGCACCGCATCTCGGAGCGCGTGGTGGCCATCGAGGGGAAGGTCGAGATCCGTCCCATGATGTACATCGCGCTCTCCTACGATCACCGCATCGTGGATGGGCGCGAGGCCGTGCAGTTCTTGGTCAAGATCAAGGACTGTGTCGAGGATCCATCGCGGCTGCTGCTGCAGCTCTGATGGAGCCTTGGGCGCCTCGACTGAAGCCTGCGCAGCGCTTTGGCGTCGGACTTCTTGTCCATTGGGTGCTTGGCCCGTTTCCTCCAAGTTCTTGTAGATTGGGCACTTGGCCTGTTCCCCCAAGTTCTTTGTTTTTGCATAGAGATACGCATTTCAAACTGAGCGAAAGGCGCATTCTCGCGACAGTCCCTTGGATTGGTAGCTCTCGCGAGCGCGGCCCGAGCGCGAACGAATCTCATCAGGAGTGGCCATGAGTCAGGACAGTGCTTCGTACGACCTCCTCGTCATTGGTGCGGGACCGGCGGGATACGTGGCTGCAATTCGTGCGGCGCAGCTCGGGATGAAGACCGCTTGTGTGGAGAAGGAAGTCACCTTGGGGGGGACCTGCCTGAACGTGGGTTGTATTCCAAGCAAGGCGTTGCTTGAGTCCTCCGAGCACTATGCCAGGGCGCTTCATGGACTTGAGGCGCATGGCGTGATGGTGTCCGAGGTGAAGCTCGATCTGGAGCGGATGATGTCGCGCAAGGCGACCATCGTGAAGCAGCTCTGCAGTGGTATCGAGTTCTTGTTCAAGAAGAACAAGGTGACCTGGCTGCGCGGCTCGGCGCGGCTGCGTTCAGCGGGCGAGGTGGAGATTCGAAATGGGGAGGAGCGACAGCTCGTTCGGGCTTCCAAGCTCCTCATCGCTACGGGCTCTGTGCCGCAGACGCTGGCCGCCTTGCCGATCGACCAGGAGACTATCGTCGACTCGACCGGCGCGTTGTCATTCGAGACCGTGCCCCCGCGCTTGGTGGTGGTGGGGGCTGGGGTGATTGGTTTGGAGTTGGGCTCGGTGTGGGCTCGTCTCGGTTCCAAGGTGACGGTCTTGGAGGCCATGCCCAAGATTTTGGGCAACGTGGACTCGGAGATAGCGCGACACGCGCAGCGTATTCTCAAGAAGCAAGGATTGGATATCCGCACCCAGGCCAAAGTCGAGTCTGTGGAGCTTCGGGATGGGGTGGCGCTGCTTGCCTATCAGGACGCCAAATCGCTTCGCCAGGAGCTCGAGGCGGAGAAGGTGTTGGTGGCGATTGGGCGCCGGCCCTATGTAGATGGTCTTGGCGTCAAGGAGCTGGGCATCACGCTCGACGAGCGCGCTCGCATCGTGGTCGACAGTAACTATCAGACTTCGCTTCCCAATGTTTTCGCTGTGGGAGACGTGATCGCTGGCCCGATGCTTGCCCACAAGGCGGAGGCCGAGGGGGTTGCTTGCGTGGAGCGGATGGCTGGCATCGCGGCGAGCGTCAATCTTGGGGCGATTCCCTACGTGGCGTATACTTCCCCAGAGGTGGCGGGCGTCGGAGAGAGCGAGGACGAGCTGCAAGCGCGTGGGCAGCCTTTCCGCAAATCAACGGCAGCCTTCGTCGCAAATGGGAGGGCCAAGGCCATCGCCGCTACCGATGGTGTGCTGAAGTTGCTTGCGGACCCCGAAAGCGACCGTATTCTCGGTTGCCATATCGTCGGTGCGCATGCAGGTGATCTCATCGCCGAGGTGGTGGTGGCGATGGAGTTTGGCGGCACGGTTGAGGACCTTGGTCGCACCTGCCACGCCCACCCGAGCTTATCGGAGGTGATCAAGGAAGCGGCGCATGCCCTGCATGGTCACGGCTTGAGTTGAGCGCGTCACGCTCGAGCTGCTCGGTCTGCCGGCAGGTGAAGGGCGCGGCCACTGCTGGTGGTCTCAGAGCGCTCGGAAACGAGGGAGGGTCTCCATCCTCGGTGGATCATCGAGCGGGTTGGTGCGAGAGCGAATGCTCACCGTTGGCGCATGACCTGTTCGACCTTGCCTTCGACCCAGCGTTGCAGTTGAGGCGTGACCTCTTTGGTGATGAGGTCTTTGAGGATCGACTTGACGATGCCTGGGAGCAGCTCGCGCACGGCATTGTACACCTCGGCGCGCAGCATTTGCTCGTCGACCATGGGTGCGGCAGGTCCCACGGAGGGGAGTGGGGAGGCAGGGGTGGCGGCGCCGCGTTCGGGATCGGCGAGCCTGGGTGAGGAGTGCGGTGCAGGCTGTGGTGCCGGGCTTGCCATGCGCGGTGCAGGCTGTGGTGCGGGGCTAGCCATGCGCGGGGTGGGCTGAGGTGCAGCAGCAGGGGCTGAGGAGCCTGGGAAGCTGAAGCGCTTGGGGGAGCCGGCGGTGGGTACAGAGCCTCGGCCGGGGAACTGGAAGCGGCCACCGGGTTCGGGTGCTGTAGCGGCTGGTGCGCTGGGTGCAGGCGCGAGGGCTGGTGCCGAGGGTCTGGGCGCGGCCAGACTGCGGACCTGTCCTGCTGCTGCTGCTGCGACGAGGTGATTGACCTTGGTGATCAGGTCCTCTGCTTTGAAGGGCTTGATCAGTGAGTCATCTGCGCCATGTTGGGTGGCCTTGGCGGCGTCGAAGGCGGCAAAGCTACCTCCCAACATCAGCACGGCGGAGCGTGCGGTGGCTGGATTTGACTTGAGCTGCCTGCAGACCTCATAGGCGTCTTGATCGGGCAGCGTGTAGTCGAGGACGATCACGTCCGCTGGGGAGGCTGCGGCGATGCGCAGCAACTCAGCGCCCGTTTCCAGCACTTGAACGGTGTGCTCTGCAGACAGGAGCCACTCGCAGATGGTCCGAATCACTTTGCTTTCGTCGGCAACCAGGACTTTGCCCATTGTTCACATCCTCTGCTGGAACCCAAGGCCACAAGACCTCAGTGCGGTGCTATCATGGCGATGCGCGCTTCGTCAAGGCGCGTGAGCGCTGCTGTTGAGCCCTCGTCGTTCTTCGCTAGGCGAGCTGCATATTGCCTTCGTTCGCTCTCGGGCACCGACCTCGCGCCAGCGGCAAATCCTTCGGATTGGAGCGAGGGTGCGTGCCCTTCGCTCTCTTTCGATTGCGTTTGGAAGGGGGTGAAAAAGGGACGAAAGCTCGCAAACGGACTCGCTCTGGGCCCGGGGCTGCGAGCCAAGTCTGCTTCGATGTAGTGTTCGGGAGCTTCTTCAACATAGGCAGCGGCCGCGCCAGCGAAGAGCAGGGCGCGTTCGATGGTGAAAGGCTGCTCGGCGGTCACCTGCCATCGCTGGCATGCTTGCTCGTGAACGGGGATGGGGATGACGAGCAGCTCCTCTTGGCGAGACTGCGCGGCCCAAGTCTGGCCACAGGCATGCACGGCAACGTCCATCAATGGTATCTTGGCGTGCGCTTTCAGCAGGAGTGTGCCGCCATGGTTGGCGAGGACTGTGTCCAGGCGCGCTCCTGCACCGAAAGGCCGCGCGAAGACCTCGGGCAGCCAAGTGGGTGAGACGTTGGCTTGCTCGAGCTCAATGGAGCGCGGAGCTCGCGTTGCGTCATTGCTCTCTGTCGTGAAGCCGTTGGACGATGTGTCAGACGCTGTGTTGCGGGTAGCGAGCCTGCTCGGTGACGCCTGCAGATGGGGGTCTTGTCGATTGGGCACTTGGCCTGGTCCCCTTGCTTCTTCACCTTCGACGGTCTGCAAGGCGACGAAGTGCCGTTCTGCCTGCGTGTCCAGGTTGGCGGTGCCCAAGATGATGAGGAGAGCGAGAGACCACATGGATTCGACCCCCGAGCTGTGTCAGACGGTGCTCGAAGCCTACCGTCTGAGACTCACAGCATCGTGTCGAGTTTCGTCGTGGGCAAGTTTCACGGGTGCTCGGAGGGCCTACGTGCGCGAAGCCACAGTCCGAGGAGCAGCAACGCGCCCAAACAGCAGACGCCAAGAGGGGACGGGCTGCGTCGCCAGGTCGAGAGGGCGCAGCCCTCGTCAGCGCTCTTCCCAGCTTCGTAGGGCTCGTTGGCGCGAAGTGGGTGATCGTTGTAGAGCCAGGGGTCGACACAGGCGCCGAAATCGACGCTGGGCAGCGGCTCTTCGGGAGCAGGCGGGACGTCGAAGCACTCTGTTCGCACGGCGAGCTCGCTGTTGTCGACGGGGTGCTTGAGTTGCACCGAGACGCAGACTGGACTTGGGGCATCGTAGAATTCCGTCGAAAATTGGCCTTCTTCGATGTGGACGAAGGAGATGAGCTCAGCACCACCAGCGATCAAGAGATAGCTATCGAAGTACGGCAGCAGCGCCTCTTGGTCTGCGCCAACTCGCCAGCGCAAGTTGAGGCGATGATGTTGTCTTCTGCTTTCGAGCCAACACAAGGTGCAGCCTTCGCTCGAGCACTTCGGTCGGTCGCAGCAGTCGTGGAGCTCGTCGAGCTGAGAATCGATCTGGGCTTCGAAGACGGGGATATCCAGGCTCGTGGGCAGCACGTAGGCAGTGGTTTCGAGGTTGAAGAGATAGGTGCTGGGAGAATGGTACTGGACCATGGGCTGCAAGACGATCTTGACTGAATAGAGCGCGCTCGGAGCCAGTGTCCGCTGAGGTACCCACATCAGAAACTTGGGATCACTCGAATAGCGTAGGGTGCCAGGCACGGCGGTGCCTTCGCTACTCTTGACCTCCACCTCGACGAGATGGAGCGGGGTTTCGCAGGGCTGCCCATAGGAGCTCGAAGAAACGTTGAGCAGCAGCGGTGCATCTCGGGGATGCGCGCGAACGGTTTCGAAGGAGCCGTAGTCCCAGTTGCAGGAGCTCGGGGGCATGTACGCATCGGCGAAGCTGCTCTGGGCATTGAGCAGCAGCACGCCGCAGACGATGCAGAGCCACAACTTGGGGGAACAGGCCAAGCGCCTAATCGACAAGAAAAACCTGAGATGATCGTGGTGTGGAAGGACGCGCATGGTCTCACCTCGTGCTCAGGCGATCCAGGGCAGAGCCGACGTTTGTTGGTAGGAAGCGGCTCGGAGCTGTTCGCGCAGATGCTCTGGCTCAGGAAGGTTGTGCAACAGCAAGATAGGATGGCTCGGGTCGCGCGAGACGAGGCGCAGCGTCCCGATGCCGAGGAGACGCTGGGTGGTGCTCTGGTGTAGAGAGCTGTCACGCAACATGCGCAGATCGATTTCGTGTACACTGCGCGCGAGGTGACCGTGTCGATGGACCAAACGCTGGGAGCTGAGGCGCACGTGCGTGCCGCTCAGACGCCACGCTCGGCGGAGCAGCGAGAGTGCGATGAGCAGGGCGATGACGAGCTGAATGGTGTTGGCGTGGGTAGCGAGGCGTTCGAGTGCAACGAAATCCGTCTCACGACAGACGTCGGGACCGAGGCTGCACAACCACTCGGCCGAGCGCGGCAGCAGACCTGCACAGAACACATGCACCACAGCGAGCATGAAGCTGGCTCGGAAAATGGCAGGAATCATGGCTCTCAGGCTGGCACGCCCTTCCCAGATGAGCTGGTCGCTGGCGGCGGCGCCGCAGCGTGGGCAGGCTCCATCTCGAGCCTTGGGGGCCGAACATCGAGGACACGGGACCATTGGCGGCGTTTGCATCTCTGCCTCTCGGGCCATACGCTCTCGATTCGAGAGTGCCCAGTCTCTGGCCGCCTGTCAATTTGCATTCGCTCGCTCTCGGGTACCGACCTCGCTCGATGACTCGCGAGGATGGAGTACCCTTCGCTCGCTTTCGATTGCATTCGCTCGCTCGCTTTGGGCCTCCACTCGCTCTCGAGTGGTCATGGATTCTCTGTAGAGGATGCGCTAGCCTGGTTGCGCGGGCAGCCGCTCGGCAGCGCCCAGTCGCCATTTCCTGTTTAGGCAGAGTGCTGTTTCCTCAGTGTTCTCTGTGGCTTCCTGCAGACTTGGCGCAGACTTGCTCTTCGTGCGAGGGAGGAGAGAAGATGTTCGAACGCGGTGTTACTCTACTTGTCCTGGCGCTGTCTTGGGTAATCTGCAGCTGCGGCGAGGAATCGAGCATGCCGTTGGATCCCATCGAGATTGATGTGGCCGAGCAGACTGAGCTGGGGGACACTGCGGACGAGCTGGAGTCCGATGCCGCTGAGCTCAGCGATGGCGAGGACGGCGTGGATGGTGCGGATGACAGTTCGCAACCCGACAGCGTCGAGGAGCAAGATGACGCCGAGCCCGACGACGAAGAGCTCGCGCCGCCGCTGTGTGGGGAGATGGTCTGCGCGCCGCACGAGCTTTGTTGCGAGCAGCGCTGTGTGGACAGCAGTTCTGATGCGGCCAACTGTGGTGCTTGTGGTGCGCGCTGCCCTGGCACGCGCTGCATCGAGTCCTCGTGCAGTTCTACCTGTCTCGAGGGCTTTGCCGATTGCGATGCCGACCCTGCCAACGCTTGTGAGACCAGCGTCGCTTCGGACCCGCTCAACTGTGGGGACTGCGGGCGGCAGTGTCGGGTCAACGAGAGCTGCGAGGAGGGCTTGTGCCGTCGCGACGACAGCTGCGAGGCAGGCAGAGCCGACTGTGATGGCGACCCCAGCAATGGCTGTGAGGTCAGTGTCGCCAACGACCCTGAAAACTGCGGTCAGTGTGGGCTGCTTTGCCCCGATGACAGCCGTTGTGTGTTGGGCGCCTGTTCATGTGGGATGGGACAGGTCTACTGCGATGGCGTTTGCGTGCGTACCGCCGATGATCCTCAAAACTGCGGTCGCTGCGGCAACGTCTGCGGCATCGGCCAGGTTTGTCTGCTGGGCTCGTGCCAGAGCGAGGGGGCCCAATGCATGCCGCCGAGCGCCGACTGCGACATCGATCTGAGCAATGGTTGCGAAACCGATCTGAGCAGTGACCCCTCGCACTGTGGGACCTGTGACACGGTCTGTGCCTCCTCGGAGCTGTGTCGCTATGGCCTCTGCACGGGCCCGAGCTGTTCGCTGGGGCGGGCTGACTGCGATGGCGATCCCAACAACGGCTGTGAGATCGACATTGGCGGTGATCCTCAGAACTGTGGTGCATGCGGCGTGCAGTGTCAGGACAACGAGGAGTGTCGGATGGGCTTCTGCTACGATGCCGATTGTCCCTTTGGAACCGCTGATTGTGACGCAGATCCGGCGAACGGTTGTGAGACCCGGGTCGCCGACAATCCGCAGCATTGCGGGCGCTGCAATGTTGTTTGCGCGGCGCACGAAGCCTGCCAGCTCGGTGTTTGTCGCAACCCTGACTGTGGCTTCGGTGAGGCAGACTGCGACCACGATCCCAGCAACGGTTGCGAGACCGATATTGGCAGCGATCCTTCTCACTGTGGTGGCTGTGGCCAAGCTTGCCACAGTGACGAGATATGTCAGTACGGCTTCTGTCGTCCTGATTGGTGAGAGGGCAACCACGCCATCCCGAGGCGTTCGAAGCGACGAGCCTTTTTGTCTTCTCTACTGTTGATGGCCTTCCGTGGCTGCTGCCGCTGATGAGCTCTCTTCGCTTGGCCACTCCCGCTTGGGGGCGAGCAGCTCGAGCTCATCGATGAGCTCGCCGAAGAGCCCCACGGCGCGCAGGCGCGCTCGGCCCGGCTCCAGCACATCGACGATGACGAAGTGTTCTTCTGGGGTGTAGACCGAGATCTGCTTGGTCCAGGGCATGTCGGAGAGGCCGTAGTAGGGGGCCCCCGCACCGGCGGTGACGATCTGCCAGACCGGGTGCACGAAGCGCTCGTCGATGCGCGCGTCGATACTCAAGCGGTTGTAGCTGTGTTCATGTCCGGTGAATACAGCGCTGACGCCGTAGTCTCCCATCATGGTCCAGAATTCTCTGCGCATTTCATTGACTTCTTCGTTCTTTCCGCCGTACCACATCCCATCGCCTGTGTGTCCGCCGTTGGGAAATCCTGGGACGTGGGTCATCACGAAGATGAAGTCGACGCCACGGGCGCGAGCCGCGGCAAGGTCGTTGCGCAACCATTTCATCTGTTCCGGCATCACGACGCCCATGCGGTTGCCGAAGCTTGCTGTCGGTTTGGATGCCATCCAATAGACCGAGTTGACAGCGACGAAGTGGGAGCCTGCATAGTCGAAGGAATAGGCTGTCTCCGTATACGGCGGAGCGCCTTCCCCTTCAGGAGACGGTGCGTTCTGTTCGGGGGCTGCACCAGGCGCGGGTTGCGCTGGAATGGGGAGCTGTGCGGCCTCGCGGAGTTGCTCCTCGAGCAAGCCCTGGGTTTCATCCGAGAGCTTCGGGCGTCGGCCCAAGAGGCGTGGTCCCGTGGTGTCTGTGGTGTTTGTGGCCGCTTCCACTTGGCTGCTGCTTTCACATTGCTTTTCAAATTGTTCGCTGCAATCTGGAGGGGGCGGAGCCAGCGCGGTCTTAGGGGCCGTCGGCTCGCCTTGACAGGACAGCTCCGCAAGCAGCAAGACCAGCAGCGCGACCCTCGACAGGCGGCCTGCTTGTGCCGCACAATAGCACCGCTGCGAGGGAGCCGTCCGCGGATGCCCGTGGGGCTTGGCGGCCGAGATGCCGTCGTGCTTGTGTGCGCCCAGTGAAGGGCGCCTGCTTGGATTCGTCGCTTTGCTTGCTGGGCAGCGGTTGTTCTGGGGCAGCTTGGGCGAGGAGAGAGTCGTCATGTGAGCACAGGCAGCAGTGACGGCGCTCGGGCAGCCGTTCGTTGAGCTAACATGGTCGGGCGCAAGGGCTCTGCGACCACAGGAAAGGAGATTCTAATGGCAGGGGTCAACAAAGTCATTCTCATCGGTCGCCTCGGCGCCGCTCCAGAGCAGCGAAGCACCGCTTCCGGCAAGGCGGTCACCAAATTCCGAATCGCCACCGATACCGGTTCGGGCGAGAAGAAACAGACCGATTGGCACAGCATCGTCACTTTCGATCGGACCGCCGAACTGTGCGCCAAGTACCTCGACAAGGGCCGGCAGGTCTACATCGAGGGACGGATCCGCTACAACAAGTGGACCAAGCAGGACGGGACCCAAGGCTACAGCACCGAAATCTACGCCAATGACGTGCAGTTCCTCGATTCGGGCAGCCGCTCCGGCGGCGGGCCGGGAAGCTCGGGTGCAAGCAGCGGCCCCGACTACGATGACGAATTCTCCGTCGGTGGTGGCTCCGATGCCAGCGTTGGCGACGAGATGCCATTCTGAGCAAGCGCGTCGACACTCAGGCTCCATCTTGGACGCTTTGGCGAAGGGCTCTTGCAAGGCGCTAGCCTTGCTCCTCGCCAGCGCTCGAAGCGCGCGTCGAGCTGAGCCCATGGTTGCAAGAGCCGCCCCGGCTCGGCTTTTTGTTGATTGGGCGCTTGGCCTGTCCTTCCAACTTCGTGTTGATTGAGCGCTTGGCCTGTTCTTCCACCATCGTGTTGATTGGGCGCTTGGCCTGTTCCCCCAAGTTGTTGCTCGCATCCTGCTCGCAACCCTTCGGGTTTACACGACTCTTCGCCATCCATGCCTTCGACTTCTCGGCAGTGCTCTCGTAGCGCGGTCAACAACGGCAGGGGCAAGGTGCTCTCGTCGAGCTCCTCCCCGAACATGTCTGCCTCGAGCTGCAGGGCTTCGGCAAAGGCTGGGTTGTGGTACAGCACGGTGAAAGCATTGCCGCTCTGCTCGAGCAGTGCGCAGACCAACCCAGGTCTCTCCAGAATGGCGCGTTGCAGGGCCTCCTCCGAATGTACGGAAGGGGGCGTCTCGGCGCTTTCCCTTGGCGCTACGCGCTTGCGTCGACTCAGGAGCAGCGCCAGGAGTGTTGCAAGCGCTGCACACAGGGCCGCTGCCAGCAGCAGCCCGAGACTGCGGTAGAGCGGAGCCTCTGCCTCAGTGTATTCCATAGAGCACATGATGATCGTCCCTGCTTGGCTCGTGTCGCGCAGTGCGTAGAGGCGTTTCCCGGTCTCGTCGTCAGCGCTGATGATCCCTCGCTCACCAGCGAAGGCCCGCGTTTGGGCTTGAGATGCGGCCGCGGATGGGATGGCACGAAAACCTTCGGCGAAGACGCTCTCGATGTGTTCTGAGGTGCTTCGATGCACCGATGAGTCAAAGCTGCGGATGGCGCTGGGATTGGCGGCCAACAGGTGTCTGAGCTCGCTCATGGCGTCGAACTCGAGCTGCCACAGGCGTCCTTGGTGTTCGAGCACGTAGCGGCTCGTCTCCTGCCATGAAAAGACCCAGAAGGCAGTGCCCTTCGCTGACCGCCATGAAGCGTCGCCGCCAGAATCCGAAGCGAGCTGCGGGTCGAGCAGCCCGCGATGCTCCGCAAACTGCCGTAGCGCTTGCTTCCACTCACGCTCGGGGGCTTCGCCCAAGCGCTGTGCGAGCGGCGCGAGCTCCTTGCTCAGTCCTGCTCGCGCTGTGAACCAGTGGTCCAGCCGCTCCGCTTGCACGCCGCAGGCCGCATACAGCCTCGCCGCAGCCTCATGTCGCGCGGCGAGCTGCAGACGTTGATAGACGAGCAGGCTCAACACCCCGATGGCCGACACCAGAACCACGAAAACCATCAAGCGTTCGCGCAGCTCGAGCAGGCTCGTCAAGAGCCCCTGAGTGGGCTCGGCTTGGGCGAGCTCGCCGCGTTCTCGCATCGCTCGGAGTCGTTCGAAAGCCAAGAAATTGCTCCCTCCGGCCGCCTGTCGAAGAGGACTGGCCGGGCCGACAGTAGAACACACAGCGAAAAACGCGGCCAGCCTCGCTGTTTTGGGCTCATCAGGCGTAGGAACCCAGCAGGGTCTCGAAGAGCAGTCGCCAGCCATCGATGGAGAGAAAGAGCAAGAGCTTCATGGGGAGCGCGACGACGTGTGGTTGCAGTGCGCCCAGTCCGCTGGCTTGCAGCAGCGCCGAGACCAGCAGGTCGACGACCACGAAGGGCAACAAGAGCAGTAGGCCGAGGAAAAAGGCCTCGCTCAACTCGGTCACCAGGTATGCAGGGACGAGCACCGCGAGCTTGGCCTCGGGCTGCTCTGGGGCAATGCGCGGCGCGAGCAGCGCTTCGAAGCGAGCCACATTCTGGGTCTCGCTGTTGGCCTCGAGGTAGGCTTCGATGGGCAGCATGGCGCGCGTCCACACCCGCGCCCACTGCTCGGGACTGACCCTCTGCTCTGTTGTCGTAGAGTGCTTGGCGGGGTCGGATTCCTGGGTCTCAGCAAGTCGAGCTTCGTCGGGTGGCGGGCCTGCATCCTCTTGCTCGCCTGGCTCAACGGTCTGCTGGGGGAGATCCTCAGCCTCGATGGGTGAGGTAGGCTGTGTCGTCTCGTCGAGGTAGGCGACGCCGACCTCCCTCAAGACGGGGAGCAAGACGATGACCGAGAGCACGAGAGCGAGGGCAGTGCTCAGGATGGCTGGCGGTATCTCATTGGATCCAAAGGCGTTCCGTAAGATGGCGAGGACCACCGAGACCTTCGCGAAGGCGCTGATGGCGACGAGCAAGGTGGGCACCAGCAGGAACACCGCGAGGGACAGCAGGTCACCCTCGAGCAGCTCGCTGAGGGCGTCGTTGGCGAGGAGCTGCCTTGGGAAGAGGAAGGTGGCGCAGAAGGCGGCGGCGGGGACAAGTATCAGCCAGGAGGCGGAGCCTCGCTGCCAACTGAGCTCTTGGCCCTTGGCCGTGCGCAGTGAGGTCGTCATGGTGTGACCTCATGCTCCGCCTCCTGGGGGTCAGGAGCAGGTGTGCAAGGAAGCTTGTCTGCTCGAGCGCTTGCGGAGGATGGCGCTTTGAGGCGGGCGATGTCGTGGGGGGAGAGCTCTGCGATGCATTGTATTCCAGCTTCACTGCTCGAGAGCAGCCATGCGCGCTCATCGAGGGCTACGACGAAGAGGCGCCTTCTAGGTTCGAGCTGGCGTTGGGCGAGGATCTGGAGCTTCTCTTCCTGATGCCTGTTTCCGAGCATTCCCAGGAGCTTCAGGAATACAAAGGCGAGCCCTGCGACGAGCAGCAGCATCCCGAGTATTTCGAGCATCAACCAGAGCGGCGAGCGGAGACTGTTCGATGCCAGGCAGATGAGGGGGCTGCTGCTCACGGTGCCCTCGTACTCCGAGTGAAGGAGGCTTGCGCTGCGGGTTCAGGGGCGAGCCTGAGCCTGGTCGTTGGCGATGACGCGACGCACCCCTGCGATGGCGGCGCGCATGAGCAGGTCGAGGGCGGCCGGGCTCGCCGGCTTGATCTGGTGTGAGCCATCGGCCATTTCGCCCAAGCCGAGCAGGATGGCGCCGGCCCGCCAACCGTAGATGGAGCTGAGGATGAAGACAGTATCGCTCTCCATTTCCGTGGCCACGACGCGCGCTCGCTTCCAGAGCTCCCAGCCCTCTGCGGCTTCTTTGGCCGCCGGCAGGATACCTGTTTCTTCGAGGAAGAACGCATCTTTACAGTGCACGATGCCGGGGACTGGTTGCGCACCCTCGTGCCGCGCCCCCATCAGCAGTGCTTGGTAGATTTCTGGGTCCGCGACCGCTGGAAATTGCTCGGGTACGTAGGCGCGGGCGGTGGCACCGCCGCGGACGACGCCGTAGGGCACCACGATGCTATCGCAGGGAAGCGCTTGCAAGAGGCCACAGGTGCCGACGCGGACGAAGGTATGGGCACCTACCCTGGCGAGTTCTTGCACGGCGATGGCTGCAGAGGGGCCGCCGATGCCTGTGGAGGTGACGCTGACCTTGACGCCGTCGAGCAGTCCGGTCCAGGTGCAGTACTCGCGGTGATACGCGACCTCCTTCGCCTCGTCGAGATAGGCCGCGATCTTTGGGACTCGGCCGGGATCGCCAGGCAGCAGGACATATTCTCCGACGTCCCCGGATTTGAGATGGACATGATATTGCACGAACAACACCTCCAACATCAGCTCAGCATCGAGCTTTCAGCGTCACAGCATTCAAGATTCGCGAGCTACTCGTCGCTTGCTTTTCCTCAACGGTCTTCGCGCTCGTAGGCCGCGAGCTTGCTGCGCGTCTTCGAGCCGCCATGATTCCAGCGCGCTTACGGCGCGAGCGCAAGAATTTACATGAGGGAAGCGGAAAGTCCATCGCTTGATAGAAAAGACGAGCTGGGTTTCACGACGAGCAGGGCCCGTCCAGCTCTCGTCCGCCCAATCGACAAGAGCTTGGTGGAACAGGCCAAGCGCCCAATCAACAAGAGCTTGGTGGAACAGGCCAAGCGCCCAATCGACTAGAGCTTGGTGGAACAGGCCAAGCGCCCAATCAACTAGAAGTTGACCCGCA
>JAVFAO010000156.1:0-14477 GCA_034002465.1 Myxococcota bacterium | reverse complement strand
ACCGCTCTGGACGAGAATACTCCACTGATCGTCGCAGCCGGAGAAGGCATCCAACACGCCCGCTTCGACACCGAGGACGCCAAGCTCTACTGGCTCGATCCCACTCCTTTCGATACACAAACCGAGGACGCAGTCCCCCAGCAAAGCGTCGCCCTCGCATCCCTCAGCGGAGACGAGGCAGTGGCACCAGGCTTCGCGCTCCTCGACCAGCGCTATCTGACGCTCTTTCGCTACGTTCGCGCCCCAGATGCGCTGCCTCACGCCTACCGGCTGACCGCTCGCCTCGAGCTCGCAGCGCTGCTCGAGGCACACGCCTTGCTCGCGCTCAACCCCACGACCCTCGCCTTCGCAGCGTCCAACAGCGTGCGCCAGTCCATCTTCTTCGTCCACAGTGAGGAGCCAAGCGTGCTCAGCGTGAAGCAAAGTGAGGTCTTCGGTGAGAACGTCGACCCACACCGCCCCCTGAGCGAGCTCGCCGTCTCCCCTCGAGGAGATGAGCTCTGTGCGCTGCGCGGCAGCGAGCTCATCTGTTTCACGCTAGGCTTCGACTAGCCCATTCTTTGGCGAGGTGTGGGCACGCGCCACAGCGATAAGACGTATGGCTCGCAGAGCACCAGCATGGTCGAGCTGGTCGAGACTGACGGGCGAATCCCATGCGCCTGCGCAACGCTGCGGGTCTCGCGAGAGCGAGCAAATGCACAAGGCCGGGAAACAGGCCAAGCGACCAATCGACAAAAAGTCTTAGAGTGTGAGCAACAACACCACCAGGACGACCAGTAGCATCAACGCGAAGCCCCCGAGCACGTAGGCAATCGGAGGAACAACCGGCGCGGGCGCAGCCATGGGAACAAAGGGCTGACTCATCGGCGCAGGATACTGTTGAGGCAAATGCGGAGCCGACGGCATCGAGGGGTACGTTGGCATGGTCTCTTGCTCGATCGCACGTCGATTCACGGTCAGTGGGGCCGGACGGTCGATGAAGGTCTCGAGACGCTCGACAGTGTTGCTGGATTGACCCAGCCAGCCCTCCTGAGCAGGAGGCTGCGAAGGTACCCATCCTTGCTGCTGAGCATACGCCAAGGCGTCGTCGAGCTTGGGGTCCGAAACGATGACCGTGGGCCCCGACTCCGAAGCTGGAGGCCGTGACTCGTTGAGTTCAACGCTCCCCGTCAGCGCGGCACTCTCTGTGGAGGGCTGCGGTGGCGCTTCTATCGCAAAGGCGTCCATCGAAGGGAAAGTGTCAACCCCAGCGGACTCAACCGGAGCTTTCGCCGCCACCGGTGGGGGCTGCTCGAGCGCCTCTTCGGGAATCATGAAGCCCGCGAGCTCTGTCGTCAGCAAAGGCAACACATCCCGTTCGATATCGGCAAACATTTCGGCAGCGGTCTGGTAGCGCCGACGCCAGTCCTTTTCCAAGGCCCGCATCAAAATGGGCCCCATGGGCATGCGCCGAATGAATTCGGAGATCGGCACCTCCTCCTCGAGCTGACGGCGGATGGTGTCGGCCGGGTGTTGCCCAAGCATCACCGGCATCCCCAGCATCAACTCCAGATAGATGAGTCCTGTTGCGTAGATGTCGGTGTGCGGACCAATGTGCTGTGCATTGATCTGCTCCGGTGCCATGTACTGCGGCGTGCCAAAGCCCACCCCTTGCGAGAGGTTCTGAGCCGTCAGGTCCTCGTAGGTTCCATCGAACGCTTTTGCGATGCCGAAATCGAGCAGCTTGACCACATCGCTGCGCAGCCCCGAGCGAGTCAGCATCACATTGCTGGGCTTGAGGTCTCGATGCACGATGCCAAGCTCATGGGCCTCGGCGAGCGCATCGAGAATCTGAACGACGATGCGGGTTGCCCTGTCGACACAGATTCGAAACTCCTCGCGCAGTACATCCTCCAGCTCGACCCCGCGCACATACTCCATCACCATGAAGAGGGTGCCATCATCGAGCCGGCCATGATCGTAAAGCCTTACAATATTCGGATGTTCAAGCTTTCTCGCCAGACTTACCTCGCGCTCGAAGCGCTGCACGAGGTCTGGGAGATAGGGGCTGCGCTGAAGCCGCAAAGACTTGATGGCGACATCCCGATCGAGAGACAGATGTCGCGCCAAATAGATGGTACCAAAGCCGCCCTCACCAATCTGGCGCTCGATACGATACTGTCCGCCGATGACTTGGCCGAGAAACATTGCCTTGGTCTCACAGCGACAGGTGCGCCGCACCCCATTCTCGGCGGAGTATAGAAAGCTCATAGCAATTGCGCAAGCCTACATCTCACCGAGACAACTACATTTGCACCCTGCAGCTCGATTGCTCACTTTCGATCCGCAGCGCCCAAATCGAAGATCTTGAGCTCGTCGAATTCCACCGGTGCATCCCAGTTGTTGAAGGCGAAATAGCGGTGACCCTCTCCCTTCAATGGCTCGGGATCATCGAACATCAAGAACGGCTCACCATCCACGAACCAGCGCACCCGCCCATCGGTACGCACGATCGCCATCTTGTAGAGCTTGTCTTTCACGACGCCAGCGCTCGCACGAGTGACCCGGTCGGGGCCATGCTCATCGAGCCGCGCAAACCAGTCCTCTTGGTTCTTGTGCGCCCCAAAGACCAGAATGTAGCCTGACTGATGCGCCACCCCATCTCCAAAGACCTCGACCTTGATGTCACCGTCATTGCTGAGCGCGCGCGCCAAAAACTCGATGCGAACCTTCTCTGGCAACGCAAAATCCACCCAAACCGGCGGCTCGTTTCGAAGCTTCGCCAAGTGGAGCCAGCCCTCCGACATCTTTGCCTTGCTATGGGGCTTGAGCGAAGGCGCAGGAGACGCCTCGAAACCCTCCTCGAGGACCAACTTGCCACCGCTGAGCCCTTCATCGGAAAACGATGCCGTGCTCCCTGCAGCAGCCCTGCGCTGCTTGCGGCCCGGATCAGCCTGGCACGCGCTCGCCAGTAATCCGGACAGCACGAACAGAAGCAAGAAGCACACGAGCTCGCCGCGCCTGAGATGGCTGCTACGCCTCGACCTCGCGGAAAGCTCAGACAGCGAAACAAACCAACGATAGGAACTCACTCCGTTGCCTCCTCTTGCTCGCCAGCCTCCGACTCGGCGTCCTCCTCGTCGAAAATTCCCTCGGCGTAGGTCAGCTCACCACTGTCGTCGACACAGAGCAGGCCCATGCTCACCGCTGATTCCAAACAAGCTGTCACGCAAGCCTCAAGCTGTGTGTCAGCCTCGGCCCCTTGTTCAGCAGTGGCGACCGCCGTCGATGCTGGAGCCTCCTCGTCGCCCTCGTCCTGCGCCTCGTCGGGCGCACACACCAAAGCACAAGCGTTCTCGAGCGCAGCGTCCGAGGCCTCCTCGGCAGTGGGCGCCAAGGCCTCCGCATCGATGAGTCGCTCTTCGACATCGATGCGAATCCGACATCTGACGCCCTCCTCAGCGACCGCCTGAGAGAGTGCCGCGACAGACAGAACCGCGACCACGGCCAATGAAACCCCTCGTCGACTCAGACGAACCCTCTTCATGCTGCAGTCCCTTTCTGCGCGCCACCTCGGCATGGCGAGTGCAGTGAAAACCTCGACAGACCCGAATACGCTAGAGTCCTGACTCGTCTGGAGCCAGCACTGATGCATCTCCGACGACATCTGCTTGGGTTTCGGATTCGGGCTCCTGCCCCGGGCCCTGCTCTGCTTGCTGACGCTCGAGCTCCTCGCGCTCCCGAATACGCGCTTGAATCGAGAGCTGAGCCTGTCTTTGTCGCTCGGCGATATGCGCCTCTTCCTGAGCCTCATCCAAGGCCTCTCTGGTGGTGCTCGCTGTGGCCATCATCTGCTGCCTGACCTGCTCGGGATCCATCCCCATCTGCGCGAGCAGTCGACGCGCCTCGAGGTCGAGCTCAGGTTCGATGATCTCTCGCTCTGGAGCGGTGGTGAAGACCTCCACCAGCTCGCGGTACGCCGCGATGGCGCCGCTCTCTGGCAACTCCACAGCGACATTGCGCAGCGCCGCAATGGCGAGCAACGCCGCGATGGAGCTGTCAAAATAGCGCTGCCCCGTCGTCGGCCGCGAAAACTCCTCATCGCCAAGCTTCACACGAAGATCCTCGAGGTATTGGTCTGCCAACTGCGCGAGCACTCCAGCCAGCTCCTCCCATTCACCGCGCAACAGGCAAACCAACGCCAAGCAGAGTTGGTCGTAGCGGCGGAACATACGTTCGACACCCTCAGGGGGCGGCGTATCAAAGGCTTCTCGCGCTTCGGCGAAAGTGTTCAACGCCAACGCAGCCTCGTCGTCGAAGCCGCGGCCAATCGCGGCCAGACAGCCGCCGTAGGTCAGCGCAGCAAAGCCGGCGCAGTCCTGGTGATTGATGCAGGAGCCTCGGCGAAAATAGATGGTCAGCAGCTTCGCCTCGTTGAAGAGCTCGTCCGAGGCGCTACGCGCCATCAACATCATCAGCGGCACACCGTAGGTCGCCGCCAGCTCCATGGTCAACGTGGGCTGACCGCTCACCAGCCCCAGCTCCACGGGAATCAAACGGCGCGAGAGAAACATCTCGGCTGGTCGCAGATCGAGGTGCAAGGTGTGCCGGTTGTGCAGGCAGCGGGCGGCCATGAAGAGGTCGTCTGCGACCTCCACCATCGCTGCCCCCGCGGCGAACTTGTAGTTCGCCCGCCACAGAAACCACTCCCAATTGCGGTAGTCCACCTCATCGACGTGCTTGCGAAAATGCTCGTCGCATTCGTCGATACGCGCACTCAGGGTGGCGCTGTCCACGCCTTCGATTCGGGGCTTTGCTTCGCTGCTCTGCGCTTCGCTCATCAGGCCCTCCTGCCACGGTCGAGCAGCGTCGATTGTCGCTTGCTCGGGCTTGGGAATCAAGCCATCAGATCTGCTTGGCCCGAGAGCCGCCCTGCCCAGCTCCTCGGCAGATGGCGCATCATCCGAGCGCCTCGGCACGCAGCATCGGAACGAAACGCACCGCGAGCAGCGCTTCCCGAACGAGGCCCTGCGAGGTCCTGCGAAATCGGCAAAGCGTTTGCTCCTGCTCCCCCACTGGGGCAACCAGCCGACCGCCAACACGGAGTTGCGCAAACAAGCATTCTGGGACCTCAGCTGGCGCCGCGGTCAAGAGAATCGCATCGAAGGGCGCCTCCGATGGAAAGCCGAGGTAGCCGTCGGCGACACAGCACCGCACCCAGTCATAGCCTAGCGCTTGCAACCGCGCCTGGGCAGAAGCGGCGAGTCGCGGACGCAGTTCGATGCTGCGAAGCTGCGACACGAGCTCGGCGAGCACGGCAGTCTGGTAGCCACAGCCAGTTCCGATTTCGAGCACGCTGTGCGAAGGCTCGAGCTCGAGGGCTTCGGTCATGTACGCAACGATGTAGGGCTGTGAGATGGTTTGGCCCTCCGACAACGGCACAGGCGCGTCGTCGTAAGCCCAAGCCCGTGCGTGCTCTGGCACGAAAAGAGCGCGGTCCACACGGCGCATCGCCGAGAGGACCCGAGACTCTCGGATGCCACGCGCAACGATCTGGGTACGCACCATCTCTTCGAGGCTGCCGCTCATGATCAGCCCAATTGGTGGTTCGAGGTCATTGTGGGGCTCTGCCCAACACCCAGCCAAAGGGCGCTGCCCACTGGAATCCCTTTGGTCTCAGAGGGTTGTAGCCCGCTCAAAGACAGCGAAAGGCTTCGCTCCTGTCGGCAGGCCCACGAAGTCGGAGCCAGGTGGGGAAGACTGCGAAGCAAGCCCGAACAACTTGGGGGAACAGGCCAAGCGCCCAGTCGACAAAAAGTGTCATGGCAAGAACGAAAAAAGCCCCGAATCGCTTCGGGGCTTCTTTACGGGGTGGACGGGACTCGAACCCGCGACCTCCGGCGTGACAGGCCGATGTTGTAACCAACTCAACTACCACCCCCCGGTTCAGGAAGCATGGGCGCAACAGGATTTGAACCTGTGACCCTCGGCTTGTAAGACCGATGCTCTCCCGCTGAGCTATACGCCCGCCAGGGCCAGCTCGACGATTCACATCGCCGAACGCCCGCGGAAACTACCCCCTTTCGCGATGCCTGTCAAACGAAAAAATCACCGGATTAGAAAATTCGTCCTCCCAGTGGAACTCGGACGGTCTTCGCATTGCCTCTGCGATGCTCGACCTGACGTGCCCTTCGCTCGCTCTCGACGCTCGAGGCGGACCGCTGTGACCCACCTATTTCGTGCGCACAACGGCACTTCTGCGCTATCATCTGCTGCTGCGTGCAGTGATGGCCCAATTCGGGTGCCCAGCCTGACACGCTCCAAGGTGTGACATGCCCGATTTGCGAATCCTGGTCGCCGATGACGAAGCTGGCATTCGAGATGCCGCCAAGCGATGGCTGGGGCAAGACGGCTATCAAGTCCACTTGGCCAGCGACGGTGAAGAGGCGCTCGCCCTCGCGCGCGCCTCTGACTTCGACCTCGTCTTGCTCGACGTGAGAATGCCTAAACTCGATGGCTTCTCTGTCCTCGAACAGATTCGAGCCGCGCAGCTCATCCCCACCGTCATTATGATGAGCGCCTTCGGCGACGACGAAGCCGTCCTCGATGCCATCCGACGAGGGGCCTACGACTTTCTTCCCAAGCCCTTCAAACGCGCCGACCTGCAGCTCATGTTGCGCAAAGCCATCGAGCGTGAGCGCCTCGTTCGCGAAAACAACAGTCTCCGCGAAGCGCTACGCAGCGAGGTCGTCTTCGAAAACATGATCGCACGCAGCGAATCCATGCACGGCGTCTTCCGCACCATTCGCAAGGTCGCCGAGTTCAAGAGCTCCGTCTTGATCAGCGGAGAATCCGGTACAGGGAAGGAGCTCGTCGCCAGAGCGCTGCACTTCCATTCTCCTCGGCGGGATCAGCCTTTCGTCCCCGTCAATTGCGGCGCCATCCCCGAAAACCTGCTCGAGAGTGAACTCTTCGGCCACGCCAAGGGGGCCTTCACCGATGCCTCACGTGCCAAGGCCGGGCTCTTCGAGGAAGCCAGCCACGGTACCCTCTTTCTCGACGAAATCAGCTCGCTTCCGCTCGCCCTGCAGGTCAAGCTCTTGCGTGTGCTGCAGGAAGGAGAGGTACGAAGAGTCGGCGACAACCGCGCGACCCCCATCGACGTGCGCGTGGTCGCCGCCTCTATCGACGATCTCTCGGAGCTCGTCGAGGCCAACACCTTCCGCCAAGACCTTTTCTATCGGCTCAACGTCATCGCCATCCACTTGCCGCCACTCCGGCAGCGGCGCGAAGACGTCCCACTGCTGGCAGAACACTTCGTCAAGCTGCTCAACGAGCGGCTCGGAACCCGCGTCAAAGGGCTGCGACCTGATGCCATGCAGGCCCTGATCGACTATCACTGGCCCGGAAACGTTCGACAGCTGCAAAACGTCATCGAGCGCGCCATCGTACTCGCGGAGTCGGCGTTCATCGAGACGCATGATCTTCCACGTGAAGTGCATGACTGCAAGGCGACTGGTCAGGGCCACCCACTGCCGCTCATCGACGACGGCAATCTCTCCATCAAGCTCGCCAAGGAGGCCCTCGAGCGCGAGCTGATTCATCGGGCGCTGACGAAAACGGGTGGCAACCGAACCCAAGCTGCAAAGCTACTCGAACTCAGCCATCGCGCCCTGCTGTACAAGATCAGCGCCTACGACCTGGGCAACGTGAAGTAGCGTTCTCGCCACAGCAACGATTTGAAATCAGAGGGATTCCAAAGGGCAAAGCCCTTTGGCGGGGAGTGGGGCAGAGCCCCACAAGCGTCTTCAGCCACAAGCAAAGCGAGCCGCTCGAAGAGCGCAAGCGTCTCCATCCTCCCAAGCAAAGCGAGGGGTAGCCCCGTACCAAGCGCTCAAAGCCCCTCGCCCAAACGCCCTCTCCAAAGCTGCATGCCGCTCAGATTGAGCCACACCACGGCGCACTCCTGTCCATCGCAAGACCAGGACACCGCCCTCAGCTCACTCTCGCTCCACACGCGCTGTGCGCATCCCCCCTCGTCAAACACCAGCAACGCCGCCTCCCGGACTCCAGTCAGACCACCCTGGCGAGCAGTCATCAGCAGCGCTTGTTTGCTCCCAATCGGCCGTCGCCAGGCGTCCACCTCCAACCCCTGCTGTAGCCAGGGCAGCTCCAGCTCATCCCCGCAGCTTGCGTCGGCGACGCGTCGCGGCTCGGTCCCCGACTCCCAACGCCACCAAGCGTGAATCCCAGCCTGGCGCTCGAGCGTCCACCATGTGCCATCGCTGTCTCCCGGCAGCACCATGCGAAGCTCTGCGCTGAGCTGCAGGCGAGCGAGCTCGCGCAGCAGCGACTCATCCCGCTGCCACAGCATGCGCCAAGTCCCGCTGTCATCGACCAAGTTCAGCGCCCATTGGGCATCGCTCACACCCCAACGCGGTTCTGGCGCGAGCCTCATCCCTTCAGGCATCGCAAAGCGCAGACGCTTCTCCAGAGGCTCCCCAAGCGACACGAAGCCGACGGCATTGTCTCTGAGCAACACCGCCACGCTGCGGTCAGTGTCCGAGAGCATACAGGGCTGTCCACCACTCGCCGCAAGCTGCCACCCATCGGGCAAGTCGACGACCTGCGAGCGCAAGCTCCCCTCGTCCGACAACGCCCAGCGCCGAAGCTGCAACGCGGCCCCGAGCGCTCCCTCCACGGTGAGCAGCACGCCATCGAGGCTACCGCAGCTGTAGCGCTCCACAAAGCGGCTCTTCTCCGTGGCCAGCAACGAGAGGCCTTCCGCCCCTTGCTCGAAGAGATGAATGCCCCTGGGTTCCCCAACAAAGATGCGGGTACACGGCTGCCGCTGTTCCCCTGCGGCCGCTGCGCTCGCACAGCTGAGCCAGGTGGCGTCGAGAAGCGACTGAGCAAGACCGTCCCCGGCGTTGTCAACCGCCAAAGCTGCCGATTCGAGCAAAGCCGGAGCCGGCTCGGAGTGGGCCACATCCTCCTGCTTGACGACGACCTTGCGCTCGCTCGGCTCGTGTTTCCCTGAAGCACACGAGCACAGCACCACAGCGAGCGTGATACCGCACGCGACACTCTCCAGCGTTGTTCGTCTCGCTCTTTGCATGCCCACCCTGCGGCGCGACCGTGCGCCCTCCCCCCGCTGCATAGCATCGTGACGCAAGAACGCAAGCGGTCGAAGGCCCGCAGTCCCAACTGCAGCAGCGCAGCTTCAAGCCGCTCGACCAATGAGTTCGCCTTTTCTTGCCGCCTTCGCTATCATGCCGGGTGGCGCTGTCTCAGAGAGGTTGAATCATGTCGTTCAGCGTTGTCTTTCCGAGTCTTGCGGCTGCGCAGGCCGTCTATCGAACACAGCTCAGCCGAGAACGTCTGTTCGTGCCGAGCGCCCAAGCGCTGCCGCCACAGAGCCCCATTCAGTTCGAGCTGGTCATCGAGGAAACCGGGGGCCGTCTCAGCGTCAGTGGGCAGGTCTTGTCGGTTGTGGACCAGGCGACGGCAGTGGCGCACGGATTGGGGAGCACAGCAGGGCTGGCGGTCCACGTGCCGCTCACCGAGGAGCTCATCCCGGCGCTTCGCGCGCTGCTGACGGGCGAGCTCCGGGCACCGAGCGGAGAAGGCGCACCATCACTCGCACGGGCCTCGGGTGAAGCGCGAGAGCAGCGTGCGAAGCGAAGCAAGGGCGCTGCTTCGGTGGAGGAGATCGGCACGGTCGTGTCCGAATTCCTGCAGCGCACTCAGGGTGGCAACCATTATCAAAGGCTGGGCGTGGAAAGCAGCGCCTCGATGGATGACATTCGTCGCGCCTACCTGAAGCTGATGCGCCTCTTTCACCCGGACAACTACTTCAAGCGCATCGACGATGACACCATGGCCAAGCTAGAGCTGGCTTATCAGGCTGTCACGATGGCATTCGAAACCCTCATCGACCAACGCTCGCGCGACAAGTATGACATCGACATTGGCAACTTCAGCGATGCAGCAGGCGGCAGCAGCGCCGACGTGAAGCGAAAGCGCGCGGAGCTCGAGGAGTACAAAGCCAAGAATGCGCCGCGCATTCGTAAGGCCAAAGAGCTCTGGGACGCAGCGATGCTCGATGAGAAGGCGGGCAAGTTCAACGACGCCATCTCCAAAGTCAAGCTCGCCATCAACTTCGACCCCCAAAACCCGATGTTCCCGCGCAAACTCGGTGAGCTCGAGTCCAAGCTTCGAAAGTAGCGCTTCGCTATTCCGGCGCGCGCATCGCGCGCTTATTTCGACTCTTGCACACGCACGGCGCGTGTGTTTCAATCCAACCAGTTTTCTCGCAACGCTGGTCCTTGCGATTCGCCGCAAGGATTCGGGCGTTTGGCCGACGCGGAGCGGCGCAGCGTTGATGCAGATGATCATATCACGGTGTCAGGCTGTGCTGCTCTCCTGGGGGTGTTCATGACGAAGTCCGAACTCATCGAAGCCGTTGCAGCCAAGACCAAAATGCCCAAGAAGCGCGCTGAAGAAGTGGTCAACTGTGTGTTCGAGAGCATGACCGACTCTTTGCTCGGTGAACAGCGTATCGAAATCCGTGGATTCGGAAGCTTCTCCACCAAGCACTATCGGCCCTACCGCGGTCGCAACCCGAAGACGGGAGAGACGGTGGCCGTCGATGCCAAGAAGTCGATTCACTTCAAGGTCGGCAAAGAGCTCAAGGACCGCGTCAACCAAGGCTGATGGAGCTCTGGTGGTGGCACTCGCCGCCTCCGACTCGGCCGCTGATGTACCTTTCTGCAGCCTGTGTGCACAGGACTGGAGAGCCTGTGCATCGGGCGAGCGGTTCGCTTCGACCAACCCGCGCGAGCTGGAATACGAGGGGGACGCCCAGCGAATGGTCAGCGATGGCTATCGGAATCCCTTTGATTTCGAGGTCATGACCACCCGACTGGTCAATGCTTCCGCAATGCCGCCAGCGGCGCGGTCCTGAATCAAGCTCCGGCGTTGCAGACAAAAAAACCCCACGCCCCCGATGGCGGCGTGAGGTGCTTGTCGATTGGGCGTCTGACCCGTTGCCCCAGGTTCTTGAAAAGCCAGCTCCCAGAAACAGTCGCCGACTTGGTGGACCACGGCCGAAGGGCGGACTGCGGACAGCCCTGAGATGCTATTCCTCGGTGGCGCTCTCGTCGGTCGTGGCCTCGGCCTCGACCTCGGGTGCGCTGGGCGCGATGCGCTCGACGAGCTCGATGGCCGCGACGGGCGCGGCGTCCCCGCGGCGGTTCCCGAGTTTGTAGATCCGGGTGTAGCCGCCTTGGCGCTCGGGATTGCGCTTGGCAATGTCATCAAAAAGCTTGGCCACGACCTCTTCATCGCGAACGCGCTGCAGGACGAGTCGTCTCGCATGCAGATCGCCGCGCTTTCCGAGCGTGATCAGCTTATCGGCGACGCGGCGCAGCTCTTTGGCCTTGGCGTCAGTGGTTTGGATTCGTTCAAAACGGAAGAGGCTGGTGACAAGGTTGGACATCAACGCGCGGCGGTGCGTCGCGTTGCGTCCGAGCTTGCGGCCTGCGTTTCGGTGTCTCATGGTCTTGCTCTCGATACAGTGTTCGGGCCGCGGTGGCCGGTTCGTGAGGGCTTCGAGGAGCTCAGGCAGGGGGTCGCCAGCCTTCCAGCGGCATCCCCAGAGAGAGTCCCATGCTCGCAAGAATCTCTTTGATTTCTCTCAGACTCTTGCGGCCAAAGTTCTTGGTCTTGAGCATCTCGGCTTCACTGCGCTGGACGAGCTCGCCAATGAAGCGAATGTTCGCGTTCTGCAGACAGTTCGCAGAACGAACTGAGAGCTCCAGCTCGGAGACGGGCCGCGAAAGGTGCTCGTTGAGCTCGCGTCCAGACTCCTCGCTCTTCACCTCGGCGGGCTCAGCGTCCTCGTCGAAGTTGATGAACACCGAGACCTGCTCCTTGAGGATCTTGGCGGAGAACGCCAGCGCATCCTCTGGGAGCACGGCACCATTGGTCCAGATCTCGATGGCAAGCTTGTCGTAGTCGGTGTGCTGCCCTACACGCGCGTTGGTGACGGTGTAGTTCACGCGCCGCACGGGAGAGAAGAGCGCGTCGATCAAGATGGTGCCGATAGGCAGCTCTTGGTCTCGAGCTTCGTCCGCGCGCCGGTAGCCTTTGCCAGATTCGACGTCCATGCTCATCTCGAGGTGCCCGCCTTCGCCAACCGTGGCGATGAGGTGATCAGGGTTGAGCACGCGAACCGAGTCATCACAGATCAGATCTCGAGCCCGAACCTCGCAGGGTCCCTTCGCATTGATGCGTACCGTCTTCTTGTCGACGTTCTCGCTTCGCAGCAGCAGCTCTTTGATATTGAGAACGATCTCGGTCACGTCCTCCTTGACCTCTGGCAGGGTCGTGAACTCGTGCAGTGCGCCGTCGATCTGGATCGATGTCACGGCGGCCCCTTGGAGCGAGCTCAGCAGAATGCGTCGCAGCGCGTTCCCGAGGGTATAACCGTAGCCTCGCTCGAGTGGCTCACACACGAACTTGGCGTAACGGTCGGTTTTTGTCTCTCTGTCGATCTCGACGATACGAGGCCGAATCAGATCAGTCCAGTTTCGATGCATGCTCTCCCCCGGGCACAAGTTCCGCATGAAAGCGCCACGCTCCGGTCGACACTGACCGGAGGCGCGCGCGTCCCAACGCACGCGGGATGATACCTACACGCGTCGCCGCTTGGGTGGACGGCAACCGTTGTGCGGGATAGGCGTCACGTCGCGAACCAAGGTAATCTTCAACCCCGCCTGTTGCAGCGCCCGAAGCGCCGCCTCACGACCGGAGCCGGGACCCTTGGCGTAGACCGCGATCGAACGCATCCCGTGATCCATCGCCTTGCGTGCCGCGTCGTCCGCGGCCATCTGCGCCGCAAACGGCGTCGACTTTCGCGAACCCTTGAATCCGCGTGAACCGCAGCTCGACCATGAAACGGCATCGCCGTTCACATCGGTGATGGTCACGATGGTGTTGTTGAACGTGGACCGGATGTGGGCAATACCGGTCTGCACATTCTTTTTCACGCGTCGCTTCGCGCCGCGCTTGCTAGTCTTTCCCTTCGTCTTTGCGACTGCCATGCTGCTCTTGCCTCACCGCTCGTTACTTCTTCTTCTTGACCACGACTCGTCGAGGACCTTTCCGCGTGCGTGCATTCGTCTTCGTCCGCTGGCCTCGACAAGGCAAGCCACGACGATGACGAAGGCCACGATAGCAGCCCAAGTCCATCAAGCGTTTGATGTTCATACGCACCGTGCGCCGCAAATCGCCCTCGACCTGATACTGCGTGTCGATCACTTCACGAACACGCCGTGTCTCAGCCTCGGACAGATCGTCCGTGCTACGATGCCCCTCGACATTTGCCTTCTTGAGAATTTCCACGGCTCGACTTCGACCGATCCCAAAGATGTAGGTCAGTGCGATGTCGATACGCTTGTTTCGCGGAAGGTCTACGCCAGCGATACGCGCCATTGCGGATCTCCTCCTACCTTAGCCTTGTCGCTGTTTGTGGCGGGGGTTATCGCAGATGATGCGAACCACCCCTTTGCGACGAATCACCTTGCACTTCTCGCAAATCCGCTTGACGGACGGTCGTACTTTCACGTCAGTCTCTCCCACATTGCGCGGTCTTGCCGTCACGCTCGAGTCGACCCTTCGACTGCGCGCGCGACGAAGCCCGCATTCACTACCAGCGTTCGAGCTCGGGTTCAAGCACTTTCGCGATCCGTTCGTAGATCGCGTCCATTTCCCCTCGCCCCTCTACACGACGAAGCACCCCTTTCGACCCATAAAAGTCGAGCAGCGGTGCGGTATGCTCATGATACGATGCAAGCCGAGCGCGAATAACCGATTCCTGGTCATCGCCGCGCACCTGCAGTGCGGCTCCGCACAGATCGCAAACACCCTCTTGGCGAGGGCGTTTCATCGTCTTGTGATAGGGAGCACCGCATCCCGTACAGGTGAGGCGGCCACTGAGTCGCTCGACCACCTCCTCATCGGCGACCTCGATGGCCACAGCCACGTCAACAGCATAGCCCAGCTCGTCGAGTCCCCGAGCCTGAACTTCGGTGCGTGGAAAACCGTCAAGGATGACGTGTCGCGAGCCCAGCGCGCCGAGCCGCTCTGCAACGATGCCAATCACCACCTGATCCGGAACCAGAGCGCCTGCGCTCATGTAGCGCTCCGCCTCAGTGCCCAAGCGCGAACCAGAGGCGCGCGCCTCGCGCAACATGTCACCGGTGGACACATGCGCCGCATCGAGCCACTTCGCGAGGCGAACAGCCTGCGTACCTTTTCCGGCGCCAGGAGCGCCCAGCATCACCACCCGCACGACGATCCTCCTCGCCCCTAGGTCAGGCGGCAGCCCGGCCGCGTATGCGCGGACCGGTTGGGCCAGAGAAGCCATCGTAATGGCGAGTGAACAGGTGCACATCAATCTGCTGCACCGTGTCGAGGGCGACGCCCACGACGAT
>JAVFAO010000155.1:0-14495 GCA_034002465.1 Myxococcota bacterium | reverse complement strand
AAGGAATCTGGACTATCCAGAAGGAATCTGGACTATCCAGAAGGAATCTGGACTATCCACATAGATACTGTGTATCGCTGTATTTGCCGAGCAGGTCAAGACCAGTGCGACGAAGCGAGGCACGAGTCAGCGTCTGTCGCGTGCGCATCCGATGCGCACGAGCAGCGCTGCGAGGGTCTTGCAAGGGCGAGCGACTGAAATTGAAAGTCAGCGAAGGGCACGCATCCTCTCGACATTCCGAAGGATTTCCTGCTGTCGAGAGGGCGGTGTCCGAGAGCGTACGAATGGCAGTGCTGCTCACATGCAAAGCAGGCTGCCCCCCTCGACAGCTTGCGTCTGCGTGGTGCTTCTGACAAACTGCCGCGCGGCGCCCTGGACGCGCCGCTTGGCACGAGGTTTTTTCCATGCGCTCCATCCTGTTCTGCCTCGCTCTGCTTCTCGTCGGCTGCGGTTCTGGCAACAAGACCGTCTGGGATGGTCCCCCGGCCAGTGAGGCCGAGGCGGCCTATCGCAAGGCCCTCAACGCCTTCGAATCGGGCCAGTACATCGACGCCATGACCCAGTTCAACGAGCTGCGCCTCAAGTACCCCTACTCGAGCCGCTGGACCACCCTCGCCGAGCTGCGTCAAGCCGATGTCCTCGCCGACCAGGGACGACACGCCGCCGCCGCCGTCTCCTACCAAGAGTTCATCAACGCTCACCCCACCCACGAAGACGTCGCCTACGCTCAATACCAAATCGGCATCTGCTCCTACAAAGAGATGCCCATGGATGTCTTCTTTCTGCCCGCTCCACACCAGCGGGAGCTCGCCACGACGCGACAGGCCGAGAGCGCCTTCAAACGCTTGCTCGCCAAGTTCCCCGACTACGAGAATGCCGAGGAGGCCCGCGCCAAACTCGCCGAGGTCCGCGAACGCCTCGCCACCTACGAGCTCTACGTCGCCGAGTTCAACTTCAAGAAGGCCGCCTACTACGGCACCGTCAAACGTACCGAAACGCTGCTCCAGAGCTACCCAGACAGCAGCCAAGCAGACGACGCGCTGCTGCTCCAGGCCCACGCCTACATCAAGCTCGAGGACGTCGACATGGCCATCGCCAGCCTGCAGCGTTTGCTCGCCGATTACCCGGATAGCGAGTTTGTGCCTGAGGCCCAAAGCTGGCTAGACCAATACGCCCCGACTTGAGGCTTCGACTCCTCGCGGCAAGCCCTTTTGCTTGCGCGGGTTGGGGAGCTGGGAGGCGGCGCTGAGCTCTGCCAGCGCAGCTCAATGTCCATCTGCTCGGACCTAGGCCACCCACAATGAGGGTCAGTCCTGGAGTGCTCGGTGCACGCTGAGTCTGCTCCCTCACGAAGAGAGACAGAATGCAAGCCGAACGTTGGATTGGGATTGATATCGGCGCAGAGACCGCCAAGCTCGCCGAGCTCAGCCTCGAACAAGGCGCGCTCCGATGGACCCGACGCGCCCTCGTCGAACACCACAAAGACCCAGCTTCGCTGCTTCCAGTCTTCAGCGAATGGGAGCTCGAGAATACGCTCGGCGTCGCCGCTTGCGGGCGCCTCTCGCGCGCCTTCGCGCTGCCTCGCTTGCCCGATAAGGTCGCCCGAGCCCTCGGCTTCCGCTTCCTCAAAGACCACGAGCCAGCCACCCTCGTCAGCATTGGCGCACATGGCTTCTCGGTCCTCGAGCTGCGGGCGAGCGCCAACGAGGTCTACCGCGAAAACTCCCGCTGCTCACAAGGCACGGGCAACTTCCTGAGACAGCTCGTCGAGCGCTTCGGCCTCGGCCTCGAGGAGGCCTGCGCGCTCAGCGATAAGGTCGACGACCCGGCGCCCCTCTCGGGTCGCTGCCCCGTCATCCTCAAAACTGACCTCACCCACCTCGCCAACCACGGCCAGAGCCACGCAAGACTCATCGCCGGCCTCTTCGACGCCGTCGCCGAGAATGTCGAGGTCCTGCTCAAACCCAAGCTCAGCCCGCCTCGCGTCGCCCTGCTGGGCGGTGTCTCTCGCTCCGCACGCGTGCGTCGACACTTCACCCGCTTCCTCGCCCGAAACGGGATGCAGCTCCTCGAGCTCGACACCGATGAGGCGCTGTTCTGCGACGCCATTGGTGCGGCACGGCATGCCTACGACGCCAAGACCCGCTTCGACAACTCCCGTCCACTGCTGCCGCAGCGAGAGCAGCAGCGCTTCGAGCTGCTACCCCCCCCTGCACGCTCGCTGCATCTGGTCTCGCGCCTGCCTGCACCCGAGCTCATCGCGCCCCACGAGCGCCCCCAGGCCCAGCTCGTCCTCGGCTTCGATATCGGCTCCACTGGCTCCAAGGCCGTCGCTATCGACGCCAGCACGCGTGACTGCGTCTGGCAAGACTACACTCCCACCAGCGGCAGCCCTGTCGACGCCGCGCAGCGCCTCGCCAAGGCCTTCCTCGATAGCCCCTGGGCCAGCCATTCCCTGCGCGCCGTCGGCAGCACCGGCAGCGGTCGCGAGCTCGTCGGCTCGCTGCTCACCGTCTGCTTCGGCAGCGAACGCGTCTTCGTCCTCAACGAGATTGCCGCCCACGCCGAGGGCGCCCTCAGCTACGACCCCAGGGTCGACACCATCTTCGAGATCGGTGGCCAGGACGCCAAATACGTGCGCCTCGACCAGGGGCGCGTCGTCGACAGCGCCATGAATGAAGCCTGCTCCGCCGGAACAGGCTCCTTCATCGAAGAACAGGGCCGCCGCTTCTCTGGCGTCGACGGCGTCGTCCAGCTCAACGCCCTCGCGCTGCAAGCAGAAGCTGCCGTCTCTCTCGGACAACACTGCTCCGTCTTCATGGCCGAGATCATCGACGAGGCTGTTGCCGCTGGGTTGGCGCGAGAGACGGTGATCGCCGGGATCTACGAGTCGATCATTCAGAACTACCTCAACCGCGTCAAAGGCAGCCGCAGCGTTGGCCAGGTCATCTTCTGTCAGGGAATGCCCTTTGCCAGCGATGCCCTCGCCGCCGCCGTCGCCAGGCAAACCGGTGCCCAGGTCATCGTCCCACCACACCCAGGCACCATCGGCGCCCTCGGCATCGCCAGGCTCTGTGCCCACGCGCTCGAAGTCGAGCTCGAGCAGGGTGACGAGCTCGACCTGCACCGCTTCCTCGAGGCCAGGGTCGTCGCCAAGGACCACTTCGTCTGCCGCTCCACCAAGGGCTGTGGCGAGCCTGGTAATCTCTGCAAAATCGAAAGGTTGCGCTGCGTTGTCCAAGGCCAGACACAGCGTTTCTGCTGGGGTGGAGGCTGCGCCCTCTACGAGCAAGAGGAGGCCTGGGTCACCTCCCAAGACGAGCAAGACGAGAGCGAGCTGCCCAAAGCCCCCAAAGCGCGACGTCGTTGGCGCAAAAAGCTGCCCGACAAAGCCCCAGACCCCTTCCGCCAGCGCGACGAGCTGCTCGATGCGCTGCTCGCCGCGTTGCCCGCCAACCCCTCGGGCATCAAGGTCGCGCTCAGCGACGAGTTCACCCTCAAGGGCCTGTTCCCCTTCTTCGCTACCTTGCTCGCCGAGCTCGGTTGCAGGCTCAGCGTCCTGCGCCACGCAGACCAGGCTGTGCTCAAGCGCGGCATCGAAGAGTGCAACATCCCCTTCTGCGCGCCGATGCAGCTCTTCCACGGCGTGGTGGCCAGCCAATTCGACGGCGCACCAGACCTGCTCTTCCTGCCCATGCTACTGAGCATCGATCCGGTCAAGCAAGAGAACCGCAGCGTGCTCTGCCCCATGGTCCAGGCCGCGCCAGACCTGAACCGCTGGGATCTGCACAACCGCGCCATCCATACCGAGCTCTTCTCACCGGTACTCGACATCCAGTCGGGCGGCTTGCATTCCGCTGTCTTCGTGCGTGACTGCGAGGCCATCCGCGAGCGCTTCGGTGCCGACCAAGCGCGTTGGCAGCGCGCCTTCGATACCGCCGTCGCCGCGCAAGCGCGCTTCGACCAAGAGCTGCTGCAGCTCGGTCGTCAGGCCTTGAGCTATGCCCAGGAGCACGACCTGCGCCCCATCGTCGTGCTGGGGCGCTCCTACACCATCCACAACGACGTGCTCAACTCCAATGTCCCGAGAATCCTTCGCGAACAGGGCGCGATAGCGATCCCCATCGACGCCTACCCCGTCGATGAGGACGTCCCGCTCTTCGAGGACCTCTATTGGGGCTACAGCCAGCGTAACCTGCGGGCTGCGCACCAGATTCGGCGCACCCCCGGTGTCTACGCCGTGTGGTGCAGCAATTACGCCTGCGGTCCCGACAGTTTCAGTCTTCACCTCTTCTCCTACGTCATGCAGGGCAAGCCCCACGCCGTCATCGAAACCGACGGCCACGCAGGCGATGCGGGCACCCGCACGCGCATCGAGGCCTTCCTCTATTGCGTCCAGGAGGATGTTCAGAACCCCAAGGCTGGCCTCGAGGCTGCACAACTGCGCGAGCTCGAAAGGCGCAAAGCGGCCCTCGCCGACATCCGCAGCCGTGGAGAGACCGTGCTCATCCCTCGCCTTGGTCCGGGAGCGCGCGCGTTGGCGGCAGGTCTGCGGGGTGTCGGCATCCCTGCCGAGAGCCTGCCGCTGCCCGACAGAGAGAGCCTCGCCCTGGGGCGGCGCTACACCTCGGGGAAGGAGTGTGTGCCGCTCTGTCTGACCCTGGGCAGCCTCTTGCAGCGCGTGCAAAGCGCAGACGAATCACAGCATTTCGCTTTCCTGATGCCCACGGGGCGAGGACCTTGTCGCTTTGGCGCCTACAATCTGTTGCACAAGATCGTGCTCGAGCGGCTCTCTCTCGACCACCGCGTCCGCGTCTGGTCTCCTAGTGATAACGGCTACTTCGAAGGCATCCCTGCGGGCATTCAGGTGCTCGCTTTCTGCGGTCTGATGACAGCGGACCTGCTGCTCGCCGCCTATCACGACGTGGCCCCTGTCGAGAAGCAGCAGGGGGCTGCGTTGGCCATCTACGAGCGCTTTGCCCAGCGTCTCGATGAGCTGATGATGCGGGGTGGCGCAGGTGATCTGAGCATGGGCCGAGCCCTCTTCGAGGCCTTCAGCGGACGGCTCTTCGGTTGCGCGGCGCTGCTGCGAGAAGCCAGCGCGGCCTTCCGCGCAGAGCGCCAGGAGAAAGCGATCCCGACGGTGCTGATGGTGGGCGAGATCTATGTCCGCTGTGATCCCTTCTCCAACGATTTCATGGCGGAGAAGCTCATCGCGGCAGGCATTCGCGTGCGACTCGCCCCGTTCCACGAGTGGCTGGACTATCAGGAGTTCATCAACACGCAGGTGGGCATTCCGCACGACTTGGAGTCCTGGGCGAGCGCCAAGGTGCAGAGCTTCATTCAGTACACGGCGCAGCGCATCATCTGCCAGGGCATGGGCTGGCCGCTTCCGCATCGGGCGCAGGCCTCGGTCGAGGCGGCCTCGTCGTACTTGCGTTATCAGCTCGAGGGCGAAGCGACCTTGACCCTGGGCTCGGCGCTGCTGGAGTGGGGAGAGGGGCAGCTCGACGGCGTTTTGAGCGTGGCACCGTTGGAGTGCATGCCCTCGAAGATCGCAGAAGCTCAGTTCGTCCACGCCGCCGAGCGGGAGGGGGTATTCAGCCTGACCTTGGCGCTCAACGGTGATCCCATTGATGCAGAGATCTTGGACAACTTCATCTTCGAGGTGCAGCAGCGCTTTGAGCGGCGGCGCGGGCGAGCGCCCGAGCTTGCGGAGCGCGTCCCCTTGCACGAGCGGGCGAAGCGTTTGGGGCGGGAGATTTTCCGCGGTTTTCCGCGCCGATGACGGTGGTCTTGGGATTGGAGTGCGTGAAGGGCGTTGGGTTTCGTTTGGAGCTCAGGCGGAGCTGAGGCCGAGCTCCTCTTCGCAGCGTTGCCGGGCTTGTCTGACCGGCTCGGTATCTGGTGCGCGCTGGGCGTAGCGCAGCCCTTCCTCGTATTCGCCGAGGTTGGTGCTCGCCACGGCGAGCAGCTCCCAGGCGCGACCAATCTGGTCCTCGGTGGAGGCTGCGATGCGCATCTGGTGACCGAGGCGTGTGGCTTCTTCCCAGTCGTGGGATTGCATCGCGTCGAGCGCCTTGCCGTAGAGCTGTTCGGCTTCGAGGCTGAAGGCTGGTTTACGCTCGACGCGTGCGCTGGGGGCGTTGCGCAGCCGCACGAAGTTTCCGTAGGTGATGAAGCCTGCGATGATGGCGATGAAGAAGGATTGCATCCAGAGTCCGACGATGACAGCGAGCACCCCGAGCCCCAGCCCGACCACGTGAGTCACCTGCAACGCCTTGTTTGGATTGAGTTTTTGCTTCAAGGCGAGTGCGAAGAGCTGGCCACCGTCGAGGGGCCAGAGGGGGATGAGGTTGATGATGCTCCAGCCGATGTTGATGTAGAGCATGTAGTAGAAGACGCTCTGGAGCAGGGGGCGTTCGGCGAGCAGCTCTGGGCGCGAGGCGCCGAGGATTGCGTAGATGGCGAAGATGATGCCGCCGAGGGCGAGCCCAGAGAGCGGGCCTGCGGCGACGATGAGGGCATCGTCGCGGTCGCGCTTGGCTTTTTGGTGGGCGCACAGTCCGCCCCATCCATGGAGAAGGATGGAGGGTTGCAGGTGGAATTTTCTGGCCATGAGTCCGTGTCCGAACTCGTGGACGAGGATGCTGATGGTCACGGCGGCGGCAAAGATCGCGCCGTTGCTCAGCGAGCTGCTGAACATGGCGAAGTAGGCGAGCAGCAGCAGGTACCAGAGCGAGACGAATACGGGAATGCCTCGAAATTTGAAGAGATAGATACCGTTCACGCGAATCACCTCGGCGGAGGAGTCGACGAAGTCAGCGACCTTGCCCTGCCGCAGCAGGGAGCACTTGGAAGAGTAAGCGCGGAGAGGGGGCTCGCCAATCCCGAAGCGTTCGGTCGGGCGACTGCCTCGGTCTGGCTCGATCGGAGATTCAGTATAAATGTCAGATAGATTGGGGTCTGTCTCAGGCATACGATTGTGTGCGAAAGGGCCTGGAGTGCAGCGCAAGCCACGATGCCGAAAAAAGTGCGAGACGTGCTTGACTCGCAGGGGGCGGGGTTATATTCCGTTTCCAGAATATGATGGCGGCATCGAGGTTGATGCGGCCGATTCGGAACACAGAAAGGAGACCTGGCCATGCTGAGCACCAATCTTGATCACGTTACCAGCACCGAGGACTACAACGCACTCATCAAGAGCAAGTCGAAGGTCGCCATTTGTTGTGGGCGAATGGGTCCGATGTGCATTCCGGTATACGGAGCGTTCGACGCTCTGAAGTCCAAGTATCCTGAGGTGGGCTTCTACGACATGGAGTTTGATTCGCGCACCGCTGCCGAGACCATCTTGCGTTTGCCGCAGGTGAAGGGCTTCAACGGGCTTCCGTTTACCATTTACTATCGAGACGGGGAGGTGGTGGCGGCCACTTCGAGCATCCAGACCAAGGCGCAGATCAAGGAAATTTTGGACAGCAAGCTGAGCTGAGCAGTGGCTGTGCCGAGGAGGTTGCCATGGAGGAGTCATACGATGTCATCGTCATTGGCGGCGGCGCAGCGGGGCTGACGGCGGGCATTTACCTGGCCCGAGCGCGCATGAAGACGTTGATTGTGGACCACGGCAGCATTGGCGGCCAGATGGTGCTGACCCATTCTGTGGCCAACTATCCAGGCGTTCCCGAGGCCTCGGGGGCGGAGCTGGTGCAGGTCATGCGGCGTCAGGCCGAGTCTTTTGGTTGTCGGGTCTTGGGGCACGCTGACATCTTGTCGATGGAGCTGCATGCTGCGCAGAAGCGCATCGAGGTGGACGACGAGGGGGTGTTCACAGCGCCAGCGGTGATTGTCGCGACAGGTGGGTTGTCGCGGACCTTGGGACTGGAATCGGAGTCGAGGCTTCGTGGTCGTGGCATCTCGTACTGCGCGACCTGTGACGGTGACTTCTTTACCGACCAGGACATCGCGGTGATTGGCGGCGGCAACTCGGCCTTGGAAGAAGCGGTGTCGTTGACCAAGTACGCTTCGTCAGTCACCATCATCCATGAATTCGATCACTTTCAGGCGCAGCCCTGGGCGGTCGAGGAAGCCAAGAAGAACGAGAAGATACGTTTCCTCATGAATCAGCGGGTGCTCGACTTCGAGGGTGAAGACAACGTGCAAGCAGTGCTCTCCGTCGACAAGAGCAGCGGAGAGCAGCATCGTACGCCTGTAACAGGGGCCTTCATCTTCATTGGCTATGTGCCCAACACCAAGCACTTCGAGGGACTGCTCGAGCTGAGCCCACGCATGGAGATTGTTGCCGATGAGGAGATGCGTACGAGCCTCGCCGGCGTGTTCGCCGCGGGAGACGCGCGCACCAAGCGATACCGTCAGATCACCACCGCCGTGGCGGACGGCACCATCGCAGCCCTCTCAGCCATCGACTACGTCAACGGTCAGCGCCTCGTTGCTTGACTCAGCTCACCTCGACATGGAGCTCGAAGTTTTCATCGATCACCACGATGCTGTTGGCGGGCAGCTCTCGCCACTGCGGCTTGGCCTCGTCATGCTCGCCAGGGCTACCCGCGTCGAAAGCGAGGAGCTGTGCGCGGAAGCCTTCGGCAGCGCCGCGAACGCTGTTCTCTAGGCCTTCGAAACGAAGGTTGAAGAGGCGGGCAGGACCGTGGTTGATGGCGACCAACATGCGTCCGCTGCAGAAGAGCATGTCGAGTTGCGGGGTCTGTCGCTGGCTGGCATCCTCGAGGGTGCTCTTGAGGGCGCGAACGGTGCGGGTGCCTGCGTCGAGGAGCTGTTGAACCGGGAGGATCTCTCGGTCGACGCGGCCGTAATCTCGCAGCGAGGCGAAGAAGAAATGCAGCGCCAGCTCGCTGTCGGTGACGCCGTTGATGTTGTGCTGCAGGAAGTTGGGGAGTCGCTCATGCAGCGCCTGGTTGGCGTCGGCGGAATGCGTGACCTGCCCAATGTGTGCGAAGAGCCAATTGCGAAAGCGAAATGGCTGTGTATTTTCGGGGCTCACAGCACCCTGGACCGCTTGCCGCAGATGGGCGATCAGCGCCATGGATTGCAGCTCTGCGCAGAGTTCCCGAAGATCACAGTGGCCTTCGATCGCCCCTGGTCGCTTATGGACCAGCGCGCGCTCGTCATGATAGTAGCCCACGCCCCAGCCTTGCGCTGCTTCGCCCAGCTCACAGCAGAGGCTGTTGCCGCAGCGATCGAGCGCCTCACAGAGCAAGACGGGGTCGTTTCCAAGGTAGGCAAAGAGACGGCTCATGCGTAGGCTCCGCAAGCAACGAAATGGCTCGAGATGGGAGCGATGCGGGCCGCCCCCCGGCTGCACCGCGAGTCTAACACAGCCGTCGCAGGGCCCCAAGCGGTGGTGAACGCGCCGACCATCGCCTGAGTTGGTCACTGCGTGGCTGTGGAAAGCGGCTCAGCCGAAGCGCAGCAGCGAGGGATCGTAGGACTCGGGGCGCTCGAAACCGAGCAACATCAGCGCTGTGGCGGCAACGTTCGAGAGACGTCGTAGCTCGATGCTCGGGTCCAGCTGCAGACTGCTCTTGCCGCGAGGGTCCCAAACCCAGAACGGCACCGGGTTGAGGGTGTGAGCGGTCATGCTCACAGGCTTGCCCTCGGCGTCGAGCGCAAAGCCGCCCTTCTTCTTGTTGAGTTGGTACATCTGGTCGGCGTTGCCGTGGTCGGCGGTAATGATGGCCATGCCATCCTGTGCCGCAACGTGTCGAAGCAGACGGCCCAGACAAAGATCCACCGTCTCGACCGCAATGAGCGTTGCGTCCAGATTGCCCGTGTGCCCCACCATGTCGCCGTTGGCGTAGTTGATGCGCACCAAATCGAAGTGCTGCTTGCTGGTCTCTTCAATGACCAGATCCGTCAGCTCCGCTGCTTTCATCCAGGGCCGCAACGAGAAATCGAGCTTGTCGCTGGGAACCTCGAGATAGCACTCCAAACCCTCATCGAAATAGCCCGAGCGGTTGCCGTTCCAGAAGTAGGTCATGTGACCATACTTCTGCGTCTCCGCCGCAGCCAAGGTCTTCATGCCCGCAGCGACCATGTATTCTCCCATGGTCTCGGTAATCGCTGGCGGCGGTACCAAGAAGTGAGACGGAAGGTGCGTGTCTCCATCGTACTGCATCATTCCCGCATAGAGCACCTCGGGCCGACGTTGCCGCTCGAAGTGAGGCATGTCGTCGTACTCGAAACACTTGCTGATCTCGATGGCCCGATCGCCGCGGAAGTTGAAGAACACCACGCAGTCGCCATCCTCGATGGTGCCGATAGGAGCGCCGTTTTCGGCGATGACGAAGGGGGGAAGCACCTGATCGCTGATCCCTGGGGTCTCGCGACGGAAAGTCTCGATGGCTTCGGTGGTGCTCGCAAATTGGCGCGCTTGACCCAGCACGTGTGCTTGCCAGCCGCGCTCGACGATGCGCCAGTCGGCTTCGTAGCGATCCATGGTTACGTGCATGCGGCCGCCGCCGGAGCCGATTCGGTAATCGCGTCCATCGTGACTCAACTCGGCAAGCAGCGCCTCGGTGGGCCCAACGTAATCGAGGGCGGAGGTCGAGCCGACATCGCGGCCATCGAGCAAGGGATGCACGCGGACCCGCTCGACGCCTGCGCCTGCAGCTTGTCGCAGCATGGCGAAGAGGTGTTCGATATGGGAGTGCACGTTGCCATCACTCAGCAAACCGATGAAATGCAAGCTGGATTTGCGTTCGAGGCAACGCCCCACCATTTCGCGCCACACCTTCGATTCGAAGATGGCGCCGCTCTGTACGGCGTGTTCCACGAGCGAGGCACCCTGCGAAAAGATTCGACCTGCGCCCAAGGCGTTGTGCCCCACCTCGCTGTTCCCCATGTCGTCGTCGCTGGGCATGCCGACATGGGTACCGTGCGCGAAGAGTGAGCATTTGAGCGCCTCTGCGTCGAGTCGCGTGAAGGTTGGGGTGTTGGCACGAAAGACCGCATCGCCCTCGTCTTGCCGCCCGATGCCGATGCCGTCCATGACGATCAGGTAGAGGGGTCCGGGACGGCGAACGAAGGTGGGGTGTTTGCTGAGCTTGAGCGTCATGTTGACCTCGTTACGAAGCCATCGCTTCGCAAAAGAAGAGAGCGACGAAGGGGCACGCAGCAAAGCGAGTCATCGGATTTTTTCGGTGCCCCGTAGAAGTGAACAGCGAGTTGGGACTTGGAGGCGGGTTGATGAGAACGCTTCGTTGCCTACGGACGCGCATGATGGGAGGCACGGTACGTAGCCAGAGGGCCATCCCGTTTCTCTGGGCAACAGCGGCCATAGCTTCGCGAGCTCGGCATCGTCAGCGCTCGAGAGGCGCTCAAGGAATCAGAGGGACGACGCGGCCGATGAAGCGCCCGGCGAGGGAAAAGGCAGGTTTGCCATTGATGCTCATGTCGGGCTGACGCACGCAGCGCTGCGCTTCGTCACAGCGTCGGCCATCCTCACAGTCGCTATCGGACTGGCACGTGAAGTTGGGCACGGGATCGCGCAGCATGTCACCCAGGCCCAGGGTGCTTCCTGGGCTGAATTCGACGGTCACTGCGTTGGCCTCTTCCTCGGTGACACCCCCGGTGAGGGTGCCGTAGATGGCGGATTGATCGGTTCCGCTGCACTTGGCGCTGTTGCCGTAGCAGAAGTCGAAGCGGATGTCGCGGAAGGGGACGATGAACTCGTCTTCGCTGATCCGCACGGGGAAGAGCAGGTTGGTGGGGGCTTCGTTCTTGACGCGGGTCACGCCTTCGAGCGCGTAGACCTCTGCTGGGACGAAGGCGATCTCCGCATCCTCTCGAAAAGTGTAGCTGACGGGGTCATCGGCCATATTGGGGTTGCCGGCTCCACCGGCGACCTGCAGCGCGATGGGATTGGCTTGTAGGTCCCAATCGCGGACCTCGAGGACGATATTGACGGCGAGCGGATCGTCGGGTGGCGACTTCATGTTGGCGGCGATGGACGCGTTGAGCAGGATCCGTTGACTGACCTTGGGTTCAGTGAGCTCGAGGCTCTGGAAGCGATAGGCGACATTCTCACCGCTGAGCAGTCCATCGGGCACGGTGTCTTGGCTCTCATCGGAGAGCTCGGTGGTTTCGGTGTTTGCATCGCTGTTGCTGTCCGCAGGCGGCTCTTCGGCGTCGTCACAGGCGCCCAAGAGCGCCACGAGCAAGAACAGCCTCAGTCCGGATTTCAACATGGTGCTCGCGAGCAAGTTGCAGCGCTTTGCATTCGTTCGCTCTCTGACACCGCCCCCGCTCGATGCCACGCGGGGATGGAGTGCCCTTCGCTCACTTTCGATTGCGTCGCACAGTCTCATCTTCACTCCTCGGCAGCTCGGCGATGGAACTGGGCACCTGCACTCGCCGACGATGCAAGCTAAGATTGATTCAGCACCCTGACCCCATCAGGCAAGGGCCAAAGGAGCGTGGTCGAAGCGCATCATCTCGCAGAGTGCAGAATAGCGCGCCTGAACCTCGGCAGAGCTCAGTGTGCGCATGCGCTGCAGCCCGAAGCCCTGGACCGCGAAGCTGGCCATCACCGTACCGGCGATGACGCCGCGGCGCAGGCTGTCGTCGTTGATGCAGCTCGCGCACGCGATGCTTCCCATGAAGCCGCCGGCGAAGCTGTCGCCTGCGCCAGTGGGGTCGAGCACGGTCTCGAGTGGGACGGCGGGCGCGAAGAAGAAGCGATCCTCGTGGAAGAGCAGCGCGCCGAACTCCCCGCGCTTGATGACCACGACGCGGGGCCCCATGTCGCGAATTTTCTTGGCTGCGGAGATGGTGTTGCGCTCATCGGCGAGCATGCGCGCTTCACCTTCATTGATGACGATCATGTCGACGCGACGCAGCACCTCGAGCAGCGGCTCGCGGGCGCTCTGGATCCAGAGGTTCATGGTGTCGGCGGCGACGAAGCGGGGCTTGCGCACCTGGTCGAGCACCGAGAGCTGCAGGGTGGGCTGGATATTGGCGAGGAAGACCACCTCGGCGTCGCGCTGAGCATCGTTGAGCTCAGGTGCGAAATTCTGGAAAACATTGAGCTCCGTGGCGAGGGTCTTGGCCTCGTTGAGATCCTCGTAGACGCCCTTCCAGCGGAAGGTCTTGCCTTCGACGGTGCGGACGGTGCTGAGGTCGACGCCGCGCTCGCGCAAGAAATCGAGCTCGTGCAGGTCGAAGTCCTCCCCGACGATGGCGACGAGCTGCGGATGGCAAAGAAAGCCAGCCGCTGCGGAGAAGTAGGTCGCCGAACCGCCAAGCCCTTCATTCATTTCGCCAAAGGGCGTGCGAATCGAATCGATAGCCACAGAGCCAACCACCACCAAGGCCATGTTCCCCTCCGTCGTGCGGCTGGCGGCAGCGACGTTGGCCGCCCAGCCCGCAACATTAGCCGTTGGGTCGTTTAACATGATTGCAGTCTTCGGGGCAAGCGCTCTTGGGCGTTCAGGGTGTTCAGGGTGCTCGGCGGATCACACTTCGCCGTCTCGGCGAAGCGTGATAGCCTTGTTCGTCACCCTTCGCATGAAGGGACTGCCAGGGAGCGCCGGTGCGACTGACGACCTTGGAAAAGGTGCTGCATCTGCGAAAGGTGCCACTCTTCTCGGAGATGGGGGGCCGCGAGCTGCGTCGGGTGGCGGAGATCGCGACGCAGGCGATGTTCGAAAAGGACGAGCTCATTTTTTCGGAGGGAGATCCTGGCTCCAAGCTCTACATCGTGGTCGAAGGCGCAGTGGAGATCTTCATCGTGCGTGAGGGGCACCGAACGCTGCTGGCCACGGTGAATTCGGGGCGCTTCTTCGGGGAGATGAGCATCTTCGACTTGGAGCCGCGCTCGGCGAGCGCCATCGCTCGTACGCGGGCGCTCTGCCTGAGCTTGAGTAGAGAGGACTTTCGGGATCTGGTCTACGCCTTCCCGTCGGTGGTGTTTCCCGTACTCCAGCACATCAGCCGAAATTTGCGGCGCGCCAACGAGGCGGAGGCCCGCCGTTCGTCTTCATAGTTGACGGGTGCTGGAGATGGACGGCGAGAGTGGGGCTCTGCCATAGGGCAAAGCCCTTTGGAATCCCACAGATTTTCATTTCCTGCTGAAGATGCGCGGTTCCTAAACCCTGCTTTGGAGATTGTTCAGCACTGGGTGCGGGAATGGTGCGTACGCGAGGGCGTCAACGGCAGCCAGACACTCGCTTCGCAGAGACGGGGCGCTGAGGGCTCAGTGAGGCGGGCAAGCTCTCTCTGGCGAGGAGGGTCTTGGAGAGTGCCTGAGTCTTGTTTTTGTCGATTGGGCGCTTGGCCTGCTCCCCCAAGTTTTTGTCGATTGGGCGCTTGGCCTGTTCTCCCAAGTTTTTTGTCGATTGGGCGCTTGGCCTGCTCCCCCAAGTTTTTTGTCGATTGGGCGCTTGGCCTGCTTCCCCAAGTTTTTGTCGATTGGGCGCTTGGCCTGTTCTCCCAAGTTTTTTGTCGATTGGGCGCTTGGCCTGCTC
>JAVFAO010000154.1:0-14596 GCA_034002465.1 Myxococcota bacterium | reverse complement strand
TTGGCTCGCATTCTGATCACGACGCCGGAGTCTTTGGACTCTCTGTTGGCGCGACGAGCTGGAGAGCTGAGGTCGCTGCAATGGCTGTTCTTGGATGAGCTTCACTTACTGTCGACGGTCGCGCGGGGTGATCAGCTGCGCTGCCTGGTCGAGCGATTGGAGCGCTTGAACGGGCGTTCGTTGCAGCGTTGTGCTGCGTCTGCAACCTTGCCGGAGGCCCAGCGTCTGGCTTGGCGGTTCTTGGGGGCGGATGCGCTGCTGGCTCGCGGTGCGAGCGCTTCGACACGTCCCATCGAGGCGCGCCTGCGCAAGGCTGAGTCTGTCGCCGAGGTGTGCGCCGAAATTGCTGCGCTGTACCACGAAGCACCGGGTCGCAAGCTCTTGGTGTTTGCCAACGCTCGTGCGTTGGTGGAGTCGATTTCGTCGGGTCTGCTGGGTGATGCACGTCTTCGAGGGAAGGTCTTCGCGCATCATGGTAGCCTTTCGCGGGCTGAGCGTCTGCGCGTGGAGCGTCTGTTTCTGGATACGCCGACGGCGATTTGCGTGGCGACGATGACCCTCGAGCTAGGGATTGACATCGGCGACGTGGATCGGGTGGTGCTGTTGGGGCCGCCTCCGGATGTCTCCTCGCTGTTGCAGCGGGTGGGGCGAGCGAACCGTGGCGGTGAGTGCACGCAAGCGCTGGGCTTGTATGCGAATCGTTTGGAGCAGCGTCGCTTCGAGCATCTCCTGGAGTGTGCATCGGCAGGGAAGCTGTTCACGGACGAGGTGGCCTTTCGTCCGACTGCGATTGCGCAGCAGTCGTTGTCGTTGCTGTTTCAGAATCCGAAGCGGTGGATCTCGGCGCAGGGAGTGTTCTCGCGTTTGCCCGAGGAGGTTCAGCAGCAGTATTCGCTCGCCGATTGTGAGTCGGTCTTGCAGCGGCTCGGGCAATCTGGCTGGCTTCGGCAAGCGAGCGGTGGACGCTGGGTGGCCGAGGATGCGGCGCAGCAGGCTTTTCGCTATGGTCGATTGCACTCTCTGATTCGCGACACGCGAGAGACCGAGGTCATCGATGAGCTGACGGGGCGTACGGTTGGTCGCGTTCGTTTGGCTGAGAAGGAGCGCTCGCGTCTCGACGGCGGTGGTCAGGTGGGGCTGGCGCTTGGTGGGCGTTCGCATGTGAGCAGTCGTTTTCGAGACGAGCGTCTGTATGTGCGAGCGGGAGCCAAGGAGGAGCTCTCGGCGCGCTTCAGCCGACGTGAGGCCGCCCGCTACAGCGTAGGTTTGGCCCGCGATTTTGCGCGCTTTTTGGGGATTGGTGCGTCGGTGATCACGATGCAGTCGATTGGAGAGGGCAGCTACCGCGTGGGCCATTTCATGGGCAGCGTTTGGGGCGTGCTTTTCGTGGCGTTGTTGGAGGCGCAGGGTTATCATCCGCAGCGTCGCAGCGCTGGTCCGTTCTTTGTGGATGTCGAGCGTTGGCCGGACGGGCAGAGTGTCTTGGGGACGAGCGAGGCGGTGTTGCAGATGGTGGGCCGTCGTCTTGAGCGGAACATGCGTCGTTTGAGTCGGGCCTTGCAGCCTGGAGCATTTCAGAATCAGGTACCCGAGCTGCTCTTGAGTCGTTGGGTGCAGTCGTCGGTTGATTTGCCGGGGTTTGCTCAGCGCGTGTCGGGGATGCGCCTCGAGCTCAGCGGCGAGGTGCCATGAGCGATTCGGTGTGGGTAGTCGAGACGGTGACGCGGACGAGTGCGATTTTGCAGGCTGCATTGCAGGTGCATGAGCGCATGGAGTTCGAGCGTGGGGTCTTCGTCGTTCGGGAGCTTTGTCTGGCTTTGGACCTGGACCCTGATGCCGTGCCGATGTCGACGGTGGCGACAGCAGTGTTCACGCTGGCTGTCTTTTCGAACGAGTCATGGTCTTCCACTCAGGAGGACTTTTCGTCTCAGCTGATGGCGTCTTTGGACGACGCGGATGCGCGTCTGTTGTTGAGGCAGTGTCGTTCGCAGGCTGCGCGGGCGGTGCGCTGCGTGCGTCAGGCACGTCCGGTACTGCGCGCGTTGAGCGGACCGAATCGTCGCCGCGACGAGGCGGTGGACTGGGTGGTGGATCTGTCGACGGGCAGTCTTCACGATTCGGGCTGTTTCATGGGCTGGACGGTGAGCCTTGATTCGCGACGTCTCTTTCTGGCAGGGGCGGTCTTGGAAGACGCTGCTCGAGAGGCGATCGAGCAGTATTCGCCGTTGTCGATGCCCTTGGACGAGTCGCTGTTCTGGACGGAGCATGCGCGGCCGCTGTGGACGCTGGCGATCGATCCAGGCGCGGTGATGCGGCATCGCCGATTCGTGGCAGAAGAGCCGATGTTTCACGAGGGTCAGTCGATCTTCATCAGTGGGACGCAGCAGCCTCAGGTGTTGTTGGAGCGGATTCTGTTGGCTTGTGACTATGACGGCATGGGCCGCAGCTTTTCGTCGCTGACGTTGAAGCGGGTGCGTCATCTTCGGTCGATGATTGCGAAGGCTCGGAATGAGGGCGATGTCGAGGCCTTGGTGGAGCTGTTCAAGTCTCTTCGCTACTCGATGATGGGGTGGCGGGCGGTGACGTTGAGCGATGGACGGGATGGCGCAGAGATAGAGTCCATTCTTCCGATGTCGCGGATCTTCGAGGCTTTTGCACTGCGTCCCGACGCTTCGGTGATGGGGGCAGAGCGCTCGTCCTTGAGCAACTTGCCTTGTGCCCTTCTGTTGCTTCCGGACGAGCACGTGCTCTATACGCAGATTCATCCGATGGACTCGATTCGGGTGGCTTTGGAGCAGAGTGAGCGGATGTCTGAGGCTGTTCGTGTCGAGCTCGAGCAGGCTTTCGAAGGATTCGTGCAAGAGCGTCGTTTGTGTGCGAGCTATGCAATCTTTGATTTGAGCCAGCCCAAGCAACTCGAGCGCTTGGACTACGGTTCGATCATGGGCGATCTGCGTGAAGTTTTCGCGCCGCTCTTTTTTGAGCAGGAGTTGTCGCGCCTCGGTCTTTCGGCGCGGATTGTGGGGCGTCTGGATGCGGCGCTCCGGTCGCAGACGGGGCGCAGCCCGTGTCTAAAGGATCTTCCGCTGACTGCGCGGGAGCTGTTGCAGCTACGGCAGGTTGGTGCGAACACGATCACGGAGCTGCGTGGGGCATTGCTTGGCTTTGCGGATGCTTGGCGGGCGCGGCTTTGCGGGCTAGACCCGCGCAGTCTGCAGGTGGGCGTGGCGAGCAGCGCTGGGTCGACGGACGCTTTGGCGGATGGTCTTGCGGCGCTGGCGGCGCTCTTCGAGGTGCCGGGGCAGAAGTGATGACAAGCTGGGTTTGGGAGTCCAGCGATTGGGGTCACTAGACCCCAAGAATGAGCTGGACAAGGCGAGCGAAGCGGCTATCCTTCGTTGGTCGCGAGTAGTTGTGGGGGCGGCACGGGGTTTGCTGTTCAACTCGCAAGCAGGTCTAGGTAGCCACCTGTGTGGAGGGACCCATGTCGGCAAGGCGAGAATTAGATCCGGTAACCAACTTCAGCTTCGAGGTCGATGGCATCACGCAAGGCAAGTTTGCTGGCGTGGACGGCTTGAGCTACGAGATCGAGATGATCGAGTATCGAGTCTCCGATGAGCCGATGTTGCCTCGTTTTCGGCCTGGATTGCCCAAATACGGGCGCATCACTCTGAAGCGGGGTTACGTGATGAATCCCGAGTTCAATGAGTGGATTACGCAGGTCCAGGCAGGCAACTACGAGCGCAAGGACGGGTCCATCGTGCTGAAGGATTACTACGGCGAGGAAGTTCGTCGTTGGAATCTCTATCGGTGCCTACCCACGAAATGGAACATCGGTAGCCTCGAAGGCAAAGGCACCGAGGCGCTCTATGAGTCCCTCGAGCTGGTGGTCGAAGAGATCAAGCAGGGCTGATTCGCCTGGTGCTGGTCGTGGACACTGTGACAGCATGTCTCGTCACAGTGTTTGCTATTTGCTGCGCTCGGCAAGTGCTTCCGCGATCGCCTGTTCGAGCTCAGCGCGGGTGAAGGGCTTGAGTACGCGAGCGTGGAAGCCAAAATCGGTGGGCTGCGCCAATACGGCGTCGTTGCAGTAGCCGCTGACGACGATGGAAATGGCTTCAGGATGCGCCTCGAGCAGCCTTTGCTGGGCCTCTTTGCCCCCTAAGCCGCCGGGCACTGTGAGGTCGACGAAGCAGAGCCGGTAGGGGCGCTCTTCTTGTTTGGCCTTGGCCCAGGCTTCGAGCATGGCTTCGCCGTCAGCGACGCCATCGGGGGTGAAGCCGATGCGTTCGAGGAGCCTGATGAGGATGCGCCGCACCTGTTCGTCATCGTCCATGACGAGGACGCGTCCGCCGCGTTGCTGGTCTTCGAGCTTGGTGACGGCTTTGCGTGGCTTGAGCTCAGGCAGCGCAGGCAGATAGACGTGGAAGGTTGTGCCGAGTCCCTCCCTGGATTCGAAGGTCAGCATCCCTTGGTGTCGTGAGACAATGGAGTAGGAAGTGGCGAGTCCGAGGCCGCTGCCTTCGACTTTGGTGCTGAAGTAGGGATCGAAGATTCTGGCCCGGTGCTGTTCTTCGATGCCCGGTCCTTCATCACTGATGCTGAGCCGCACATAGGGGCCGGGGCTGAGGCCGAGGGCGGAGCTGGCGTCGATGCTGAGGTTGGCGGCGTTGATGCGCAGCTCTCCGCTGCCCTCCATGGCTTGGACGGCATTGAGGCAGAGGTTATGAACGACCCGGCTGAGCTGGGCTTGATCGCCATTGATGAGCCACGGCTCGTCTGGGAGTCGAATCGCCAGCCGGGTTTGACTGCCATGGAGCGCGAAGTGCGCAGCTTGACGGACGAGGCCGTCGAATTCAGTGGGCTCACGGTGTGGGGCGCCGCCACGTGAGAAGGTCATGAGTTGGTTAGTGAGGTGCCGCGCGCGGAAGAGGGATTCGTTGGCCTCGATGAGAGAGTCTTTGATGATCTCAGGGAGGGATTCGTCGTCGAGAGCGAGGCTCACGTGACCGCTGAGGGCGGCTAGTATGTTGTTGAAATCATGAGCAATACCTCCGGCGAGTAGACCCAGGGATTCGAGTCGCTCAGCGCGGCGCAGCTCACTTTCGAGCTGTTTTTGCTTGGTGATGTTGCGGGCAAAGACGAGCACGGTGGGCTGTCCTCGCATGGTGAGCTCGCTGAGCTGCAGGGCGACGACGACGCTGGTGCCATCGTGACGGCGCAGCTCGCACTCACTTTCGAGGCCGCGCTGTTCTGTGGAGAAGGGTTGAGGGAGGGATTCGAAGAGACCACATGGGCACTCTGGGAAGACCTGTTTGGCGGGGCGTCCGATGAGCTCGGTGGCTTCGAGCTGGGTGAGCTCGAGGGCAGCGGGGTTTGCGAAGCTGACGATGCCGTCGATGAGGGTGAAGATAGCGAGGGGGGCGAGCTCGATGAGCTGTCGGTAGCGTTGTTCGTAGTCCTGAGCGGCGTGTTCGAGCTCGCTGATGCTGCCATTGCGTTGATTGGCTCGGATGGCGATGGCGGCGTGATCGGCGAGCAAGGTGAAGAGAATCTGAGCGGTGGACGAGAAGGTGAGCGCTTCGGCTTGGTTGTCGAGGGCCGCTTCAGCGGGTTCACTGGAGTCGACATAGAGCACGCCTTGAAGTTGGCCACCAAAGTTGAGCGGAGCGCACATGACGGAGCGCAGCTCGAGCTCGATGATGCTCCGAGGTCGTTTGCCGAGGTGTTGTTCGTTGGCGAGCAGGATGACCTGTCTTCGGGTGTCGAGGCACTGCTGGAGGACGGAGTGGGAGTAGACGCTGCGTTTGCCCGAAGTCAGTGGGGGCATGCCGACGCGGACGGCGGCGTCGAGGTCGAGTCCCTTGTCGGGGCGGTTGAGGGCGATGAAGCCGCGAGCCGCACCGACTTGTTGGATGACCTGTTCGAGGATGGAGCGCAGCGTGTCCTCGAGTTTGTCGAGGGAGGTGACGCGTCCAGCGATTTCGCGCAGTTTGAGGTATTCGTCTCGGCTGACGAGCTCACGCACGTGCTGGGCGATGTCCTGCCCGTGGGCCTCTTCGTCGACGAAGACAAGCTCGACGTGATCGCCGAGGCGAACGCAGTCACCAGCGAGGAGCTCTCTGCGGTTGATTCGCCGACGGTTGACGAAGACGCCGTTCGAAGAGTCGTTGTCGATGAGCAGGCATCGTTCGGTGGTGACGCGCAAGATGGCGTGTCGCCGCGAGACCTGGGCGTGCTCTATGACGATGTCGGCATCGGCGTCTCTGCCGATGACATAGTTGCCGGGGGAGAGAGTGAAAGACTGTGCTTCGTCGAGTCGGATCAGCCGCATGCGTCACCTGTCAGAGCTCTCCCACAGCGCAGCATTCGAGCCGGGCTGGATGCGTGGGTGAGGCTTGGACGGCGTCTCGACTGGGGGAGCTACTTGCGATAGAGGGTCCAGTCGCCCCCATTATTCAGTGAACCGCCGTATCCGAAAGAGCCACCGAGGTTGCCCGTGGCGAGGATTTGAAAGGTTCCTCGACCTTCGGAGCCGTTCTCGTCGGTCCAAGTGTACATGAGAATGCCATTGTCGTCGAAGTCACCTTCGAAAGTGCCCGTCTTATATTTGCCGACGACATGTTTGCCAGTGATGGTCAGGGTCACCTCACCGTATTCGCTTCCCCAGACTCCACCGTATTTGGCGAGGTCTCCCGAGCTTGCGCTCGGGGGTGTCTCGGCGGGGGGAGTGCTTTCGCTTGGAGGTGCCTCTTGTGCCCAGGCAGTGCTTGTGGCGAAGAAGAAGGCGAGGAGGAGGACGACACTTCGAAGCGACATGGGAAACTCCTTGGCTTGGTGGGCATGGGTGGCGCCTACGGCGCACAGCAGGCTTTGACGCTGTGGGGAGGACAAGATTCGTTTTCGTGGTCGCAAAGCTCGACGTTCGTGGCAGTGAGGCTCGAGGGCAGCATCTCGCCTGCTTGGCAGAAAGCTGCTATATCCGGTCACCAGAGTCAAGGCGCAGAAGCGAGGTTTGGCGCGGGGCGAGCGAGGTTGGACATGACAAAGACGGGAGACGAATCTGCAAAGCTGCCCGATGCGTCAGCAGAGCATCGTGTCGCACGTCGGGAGCGGCTGCAGGCTGCGACCATCGGCGTGTCCAACGCGCTGTCGCAGCACAGCACGCCGCCAGTCGAGGGGGCGGTGCGCGGGTCGACAGCGCATTTTTTGCCTCCGCGCACGAGTTTTTCGGGCCGTTTCGAGACGCTGGATGAGCTGGGGCGCGGGGGGATGGGCCTGGTGCTGCAGGCGCTGGATCGGGAGCTTGGTCGAGTGGTTGCGATCAAGGTGATGCGCGAGCAAGGCGTGGATGATCCGGTGTTGACAGAGCGATTCTTGAACGAGGCCCGGCTCACGGCTCAGCTCGACCATCCGAATATCGTGCCGGTGCACGAGCTTGGGGTGAGCGAGGGGGGAGAGCTGTTCTTTGTCATGAAGCGGGTCAAGGGTCGCTCGATGCGCGAGCTGATCGATGCGCTGCGTGAGGGAGAGGAGGGGCTCCGTTGGGCTTTGCATCGGCGCCTGGCGGATTTCGTGCAGGTCTGTAACGCCATCGCTTTTGCTCATCAGCGAGGGGTGTTGCACCGGGATCTGAAGCCAGACAACGTGATGATTGGCGACTGGGGCGAGGTCTTGGTGATGGACTGGGGGGTGGCGCGGGTGATCGAGGCTACCGATGAGGCCGCATCGGCGGCGCCGCTCTCGACCGGCGAGCGGCGCATCGTCTCCTCGAGCGTTGGGCAGACCTTGCAGGGCAGTACGGTCGGCACGCCTGGCTACATGAGCCCGGAACAGATTCTGGGTGACGAGCGTCGACTCTCTCCGAAGAGCGATGTCTGGTCTTTGGGCGCGATCCTTTACGAGTTGTTGACGCTTCAGCCTCTCTTCGAGGCGAGCTCGGTGCAGCACTTGATGCTGCTGACAGTGTCGACTCCCGCGCCATCGGCGGCGGCACAACGAACCCCAAAGCGTATTCCGGAGGAACTGGATCAGATTTGTTCTCGCGCGCTTTCGAGCGATCCGGAGCAGCGCTATTCGGCACAGGACTTGGGGCGGGCGTTGCAGTCATATCTCGAGGGTAGCGCGCGCCACGAGGAGGCGCAGGCGCGAGCGGCAGATGCGCAGCGCGCCTGGGAAGAGCACTCTGCCTTGCTCGAGGAGCGGGCACGCCTCGAGCAGCGTCTCGAGGCGCTCGAGCGCACCACCCCACCCTGGACCCCTTTGGAGCAGAAGGCCGAGGTGCTCAGTGTGAGGGCGGGGCTACACGAGACGAACGTGCGGCTCGAGGAGGTCAATGAGCGCGTGGTTTCGGCGTGTGAGCGAGCGCTTTCGCACGATCCACAGCACAATCGTGCTCACGATCTCTTGGCAGATGTGTACTGGTCTCGTTTGCAGGATGCGGATTTGCGTGGAGATGCCATCGCGGCTCGGCACTATGCGAACCGTGTTCGGGCGCATGACAATGGCCGCTACGTGGCGCTCTTGGATCGCTCTGGTCCCTTGTCCCTGAGCACCTCTCCCACGCACGCCGACGTGTATTGTCGGCGGATCGAGCGCAGCGGTTTGGTGTGGTCGCTGCATCCGCCGGTGTATCTTGGGCGCACCCCGTTGCAGCAGGTACAGCTCGCCATGGGCTCGTACTTATTGAGTATCGAGGCTCCTGGGTATCGCGCAACGCTGTATCCGGTGCACATTTTTCGGGGCAAGCACTGGGAGGCTGCCGACGTGCCGCTGCGCTTGTATTCCGACGAAGAGATTGGCGAAGACTGGTGCTATGTTCCGAGTGGCCCCTTCGTATGCGGTGGGGATCCACAGGCGAACGCCGCTTCGCGACGAAGCGAGCCGCGGGTGGGGGCCTTTTTCATCTCTCGCTTCCCTGTTCGTTGCTCAGAGTACTGCATGTTTCTCAATGCCTTGCATATCGTCGATGCGGAGCAGGCGTGGCGGCGGGTTCCTCGGGAGGTGTCGGGGCAGCACTCGGCTTCGGGGCAGTACTGGTTTCGTCCCAGCGCCTCGGAGCAGTATTTTGTGCCGACCTCGGATCGAGACGGGGTGCGCTGGGATCCAGAGAGCCCTGTGAGCTCCATCTCATGGGACGATGCCAATGCATATGCAGCCTGGAAGAGCCAGGTCAGCGGCATTGCTCACCGTCTGCCTCGGGAGTTGGAATGGGAGAAAGCGGCGCGGGGGGTGGATGGGCGAGTGTTTCCGTGGGGCGATGAGTTCGACCCGAGCCTCTGCCTGATGCGGGATAGCCGTCCTGTGAACGTCTCCCCGGAGCCCGTGGGCAGCTTCTCGTATGACTGTTCCGTCTATGGGGTCGCTGACTTGGCGGGAGGGGTCTCAGACTGGTGCGTGGAGAGCTCCTATCTGGGGGACACCCGTCGGCGGATCGCGCGTGGCGGCTCTTTCAGCTCTGAGCCTCGGGCTTGTCGTGTCGCTTCCAAGCTCATTCTCGATGCCTCATTTGCGTATACCTCGGTGGGGTTTCGCTTGGTTCGAGGGGCACCCTTGTTGTCCAAACGCTGAGCGTTCGGGTCGCATTGGTGCGCCTACGCAGTCTGGGCCAGGATGGCCAAGATGGGCAAGCTAGCAATTTGACCGCTGTCTTGACGCATGCGATACTGCTGTGGTCGTGGGGACGTTTGTCTCCAGTCATGCGCGAGTAGCCCTCATGATCGTGTCTCGGGAAACGTATCGTCGGCAAGGATACCGAAGTGAGCCATTTGACTGGAGCTCTCCAGTCGGGCTCGAGCACCCAGGACAAGGACACGCCTCTCTTCTCAGTGTCGTTGAGGCTTGGCCCCCGCGTTGTCAGCCCAGCGCGAGCGGGCATTTGGCTCTGCATTCGCGAGGCGTTTGCGGAGAACTGCAGTGAACAAGAAGCTACTCGAGCATCTGCTCAAATCGGGTATCCTTGACTCGACGCAGTTGCAATCGGCCATTTCCAAGCAGCGTCTCAGCGGTGCAGACATCCTCGATATTCTGCTACGCAACCGCATGGTCAGCGAGGTCGACCTGGCTCGGGGCTTGGGGAGCTTCTACAAATACAAGGTGGTCGATATCGCCCAAGTCGTGCCCAAGAGCGAGGCCCTAGCTCGGGCCGATCTGGACTTTTGTCGCCGACACCAACTCTTGCCCTTCTCCATAGATCGCAACACGGGCGACCTCTTGGTTGCGATTGCCGATCCATCGAAGGCCGTGGGCGCCATCGATGCCTTGCAGGCGAAGACGGGGCTCAACATTCGACCCTACGTGGCTCCGCGTTTCTCTTTGGGCCAAGCCATTGACCGCGCCTTCAGTGGAGAACAGGCGGGAAGCTCGAGTCGTCTGCCGACGGTCTCGCGTGGCGAGGTGTCATCCATCGCTTCGGTTCCAAGCGTGGCCGAGCGTTCTGCTTTGAGGCAGCGCAGCGCTCAGAGCGTGGATGACGGTTTCGACTCGCGTCGCCGAGGTAGCAGTAACCTTTTTGGCGACTCGTCGAGCCTGTTTGCCGATGCGCCGCCCGATCGCGGACGTGGCAGCAGCGCGCTCTTTGGTTCGCGGACCGCAGCGTCTGACGTTCAAGACATTTTTGCTCCTCCGTCACGTGCGGCGAGCGCCAACCCTAGCTTTGCTTTGGGGCAGGATGGGCGCGAGACCGACGAGTTCGAACGGCTGCAGCGTGAGAACGAGTCCTTGCGCATGGCTGTTCAGCGTCTCGAGGCGAGCCTGCAGCTCGAGATCAATCTGACCCGGCTGGTCGTCGAATTGCTGCTCGAGCGCGGCTTGATTGATCGCGCCACCTATCTCGAGCGGGTCTCTCGCCTGCGCTGAGCTGGGCCTTCGCCAAGTGTTTGAGGCGATGGAGAATGGAGGCGATGTGCTTTGGGCGAGGCGGGTGCAAACGGCAAAAACGCTGGCTCTGGTGGGTTATTTGCTGGCGACTTGTGCTGCTCTGATGGCGTGTGAGGAGCAGGACTTCGTAGGCCTGGAGGAGCCGCTCTGGGTATCAGCCAGTGGGGAGCGCCTGTTCGATACTCGCCCGGCCTTGCGCCATGACACGGTGGCACGGCACAGCTTGGACTATCGGGTCCGCAACACCGGAGAGGCTGAGACCGAAGCCGTGGTCTACGCGGAGAGCCTGGTCAACGGGGTTCGTCGCGCCGACGCGAGCAGGGTGTTGCGCATCGAGAGTGGCGCTTGGGCTCAGGGACGCATCGCCGATCTCGACCTAGAGCTGGGCAACGCATTGCGCGTCGAGTTACAGTGTTGTGTCGCAAGTCGTTGCCGTCCCTCAGATGTGCTCTGCCCCACCGTCAGCGCCGAGGATGGTGTCTGCGTGAGGGCATGCGTGGACACCAGGGAGTGTGTGCAGCGGTGTCCAGCCAAGCAATCCTGTGATGCGTACTGCGGAGACGAGCCGAGCTGTCTCGAATTGGACTGCAGCGAGTCATCGGGTTTGCCGACCTGTGATACTCTGTGCGAAGGGGAACAACTCTGTCTGGACGAGTGTGAGGTCGCCGAGAGCTGCGCAAGCGCCTGCGTGGTGGAAGCGACGACCTGTTTGGCGAATTGCTTGGCCGTGCGGGATCGCTGTGCCGGCAGCTCTCCAGTTCGGACGGTGACGCAGCTTCCCTGTGCCCTCTGCAATGGTTCGGGGAGCTGTGACTTGGTCTCCTCCGAAGACAATCAGTATGTGCTCGAGAGCAGCTCGGGGGAGCGACTCGAGTGCATGCCGAGTTGCGCTCAATATCCCGCAGCTTGCGTCTCTGAGTGTGTGTTCGATGGCGAGCTCTCCGAAGACTGTGTGTTGAGCTGTGTTTGGGCACATCAACAGCGCTGTGAGCTGGATCGGACGATCATCAACCCCAGCGTCGATGTCCCCTGCTGCTATTCTGAGGCCTGCGAGGCGAGCATGGAGGGGGTGCTCAAGCTCGATGCAGTGGAGTGCTTGCAGGACTCTGAATGTGGGACGACTCGCCAATGCAATCACCGAGGTTTGTGTGAGAACCGCTTGCGCGAAGAGGCGAGCTCCTGTTCTTGGCGCGAGCCTGGGCGACAGCCGTGGTGGCTGTTGGTGATGGCGGTGGTGCTCGGTCTTGGACTGAGTTTGAGGCGGCGTTGGCGATGGGGCCACTGGACGCTCTTGCTGGCCTTGGGTTCCGCCCTGCTTTGGCCTGCGAAGGCGGCTGCGGAGCCTCCCGATTTTCGGCGGGCCCGGAGCAGCTTCGCGCTTGGCTTGAGCACGGGTTCTTTCGTGGGCGCAGAGCTAGGGGCGGCGAGCGGGAGTAGCCTCGGGGTCAATGTTTCTGAGACGGTTCGTTGGGGGCACTTTGGATTCGGAGGGCGCCTGGGCGCATCGGTCTTTTTGACCGAGTCGGAGGGGCTGCCCTTCGACGAGGGCATGCAGGCCTACTATCTCGCCCTGGGGCCGCGTTTGGCCTTTCCCTTAATGGATTCAACAGAGCTCTTGCTCTTCGTCCAGGCGGAGTTCGTCTTTGGTGGCTTTCAGTCGAACAGTCAGGTCATGGCGACGGGGAATGCTCGCCAGTACTTGGGAACCGGCGGCTGGATGGGGGTCGAATGGGTCTCGGGCGGGCTGTTGCTGGAAGCGGCAGTGGCGACCACCTGGCTACCGTCATTCGATACGGCGCTCATGCTCGGCGTGGTGAGCGTGGGCTTCAGCGGGCTGCTCTGAACGCTCTGCTTTCTTGTCGATCTTGTCGATCTTGTCGATTGGGCGCTTCGCCTGTTTCGCCAAGTTGTCGCGTGCCATCCCTGGCACGCACCCTTCGGGCTTGCTTCGCAGCGAGTCTCCGCCTCCTGGCTTCGACTTCTTGTCCAATGGGCGCTTGGCCTGTTCACCCCACTTCTTGACGGTGGAGACACTTGCAGCTCAGAGCGGAGTCAGTCGAATACGGCCACTGCCTGCGCGGACCTGACCGATCAGCGCGGCGGTGGCGATGCCCTCGCTTTGCAGGGCTTCCACTAGCGGCGCGGCCTGGGCTTCAGGGACGGCAATGAGCAGGCCACCCGAGCTCTGTGGGTCATAGAGCAGGTCGAGCAGCGCTTCTGGGTAGTCTGCGCAGATATCGACCATCGCTTCGCGGAAGCTGCGGTTGCGGTTGAGCCCTGCGGGACGCAGCCCGATGGCGCAGCAATCGAGGGCTTCAGGGAGCAGGGGGATGCGCAGCGGATCGAAGTCGAGGTCGAGCTTGCTGGGGCAGGAGAGCATTTCGGCGGCGTGACCAATGAGTCCGAAGCCCGTGACATCGGTACAGGCATGGACCTCGAAGCGAGCGGCGCATTCGGCGGCGCGGCGGTTGAGCTGCGTCATGCTGCCGATGGCTGCGTCGATGGCGTGCTGGCTGGCCATCTCGGCTTTGATGGCGGTGTTGATAATCCCGGTTCCGAGAGCCTTGGTGAAGAGGAGCTGATCGCCTGCACGCAGGCCATCTTTGGTCCACAGATGCTCGGGGTGGACGATGCCGGACACGCTCAGCCCGTATTTGAGCTCCGGGTCTTCGACGGTGTGGCCGCCGACCAGCACGCAGTCGGCCTGCGCGAGCATCTCGAGCCCGCCACGGAAGATCTCGCGCAAGACCTCGATGGGCATTGATTTGGAGGGAAAGCCTGCGATGTTCATCGCGCAAAGTGGAGTGCCGCCCATGGCGTAGACGTCGCTGAGCGCATTGGCGGCGGCGATTTGCCCGAAGACGAAGGGGTCGTCGACGATGGGGGTGAAGAAGTCGAGGGTCTGGATGAGGGCGAGGTCGTCGCGCAGGCGCACCACTCCTGCATCGTCTGGAGGATCGAGGCCGACCAGGACGTCACTGCGATGTGGGAAGCTGAGCCCACACAGCGCTTGAGCCAGGTCCCCTGGCCCGAGTTTGCTGGCTCAGCCAGAGCCGGAGACGGTTTGGCTGAGTCGCAGGGGGGTGGTCGTGGGGGTGTTTGGCTTGGTCATGGCTTCTTCCTGGGGCCGGACTTTCGTTTTCCTGTTGTTTTCGAGCAGTTCCTAACAGAGTCGTCACAGCCTACTCGGGCACCTGGCTGCTGGTCCTGGCCAGCCTCCACAATGTCCTCCTGCCGCTTCGCGTTGGCAAGTCTTCAGGCGTGGCGTTCGCGCTGCGGTGGCTGTACTGGGGCGCGGATTGCGGGACAAAGGCCTTTGATCTAGAAGGTGTCGACGCGTGAGAGGCACGCGAAGGAGGGACCATGTGCGGAGTCATCGGCTTTGTGTCAGCACGTCATCGGGAAGATCTGGGGCTACTCAGCGCGCGCTTGCTGAAGACCTTGGAATACCGTGGCTACGACTCCACCGGGGCAGCCATTCAAGGCGAAGGTGAGGAGGTGACTCTGCGCAAAGGTGTCGGCGCTCCTTCGGTGATGGTGGAGCGGCTTGGGATCACAGGGCTCGCCGGTTCGATCATGTGTGGACAGGTACGCTGGGCCACCTTTGGCTCGGTGGATGAGCTCAATGCCCAGCCTCATGAGCTGCGTTGTCGCGCTCACCTGTATGGTGCGCACAATGGCAACGTGACGAATTGCGACAACCTCAAGACCGGGTTGG
>JAVFAO010000153.1:0-14599 GCA_034002465.1 Myxococcota bacterium | reverse complement strand
TGTCGTGTTCATCTGCTATTCGCTCCGCCGGAGCACCGACATAAGATCGATGACTCCCTGTCGTGCGTGCTCCTCTGTCGCTGTCGCTGCTATTCGCTCCGCCGGAGCACCGACAAAAGCTCGATGACTCCCTTTCGTGCGTGCTCCTCTGTCGCTGTCGCTGCTATTCGCTCCGCCGGAGCACCGACAAAAGCTCGATGACTCCCTTTCGTGCGTGCTCCTCTGTCGCTGTCGCTGGTCCGCTATGCCGTTCGCACCTCCTCACCGCTCAATCGCGCTCGAGTCGCTCTCGCAGCTTATGGGTGAGCTCCTGTGCGGTAAAGGGTTTGCTCACGAGCACCGTCCCCGGTTCCTGCAAGCTGTCCTTGACGATCGCCTTGTCGGTGTATCCCGACATGAACACCGTACGCAGGCTGGGCAAGCGTTCGACAAGCCGCTTGGCCAGCTCTGGGCCGCTGAGGTGCGGCATGACCACATCGCTGAGCAGCAAATCGATGCGTCCGCCCAAGGTCTCGAAGATCATCTCTGCCTCGAGCCCGTTCGACGCAGAATAGACCCGGTATCCCGCCTGCCGCAGAATACGCTCGGCGAGCCGACGCACTGCGTCCTCATCCTCGACGAGCAGGATGCTTTCATCGCATCTCGCCCGCACTGGCTTGGCGGGGGTCGGCGAGCTGAGGGCCGTCTCTTCAACCTGAGGTAAGAAAATGTGGAAGGCAGTGCCCACTCCAGGCTGACTGTCGACCACGATGGTGCCGCCGCTCTGGGCCACCACACCGTGTACGATGGACAAGCCCAGACCAGAGCCACGCTCTCTGCCCTTGGTCGAGAAGAAGGGCTCGAATATCTGCGCGCGTGTCTCTTCATCCATGCCCACGCCGGTGTCGGCGATGGTGATGCGAACGAAGTGACCCGGCTTCAAGTCACCCCAGCTTTGCGCGCTGTCCTCGTCGAGGTGCACCCGCTGGGTGTCGATGCTCAGGCGCCCTCCATCAGGCATGGCATCTCGGGCGTTGACCGCCAGATTGAGCACCACCTGCTCGATTTGCGCCGGATCGGCCATCACCTTGGGGAGCTGGGGCTGCAGCTTGACCTGAACCTGGATATCTTCGCCGAGAATGCGCTTGAGCATGCTCTGCAATCCCGTCATCACCTGGTTGAGGTCGAGCGCCTCTGGAGAGAGGATTTGCTTGCGGCTGAAGGCCAAGAGCTGACGTGTGAGGGTGGCGGCCCGCTCTCCCGCCTGCTTGATCTCGAGCAGGTCATCTCGGATGGGGTCGTCCTCACCCACCTCCTCCAAGATGAAGCCGGTGTAGCCCAACACGACGGACAACAAATTGTTGAAATCGTGAGCAACGCCGCCCGCCAAGCGGCCAATGGACTCGAGCTTCTGTGATGCCAGGAGCTGGTGCAAGAGCTTCTGCCGCTCCTGCTCGGCCACCTTGCGCTCGGTGATCTCCTGGGTCGCGCCATGGATCTTGAGCACCGCGCCAGCAGCATCGCAATTCGCCTCGGCAGTGTTGCGTACCCAAATCCGCCGCCCCCGTGCCGTCAAGAGCTCCGTCTCGAGATCAAACGGCTCGCCGCGTTGAAGGCAAGCGTTCCAAGCACTTGCGAAGCAGGCCTGATGCTCGGGAAGATGGAAACGAAGCGCTGACTCGACCGTGGGAGAGTAGCCAAAAGAAACCTCGTGGATGCTCGCCACCTCGTCTGACCACACCAGCCGCTGTAGCGCCGGCTCGTACGACCAGCCACCAAGCCGCGTCATGTGTCCAGCCATTCGCAAGAGCCCAGCAATCTCCTGCAGATCATCCTCGACGCGCCGACGCTGAGTGATATCCTCGTAAATGCAGAGTAAGTATTCAATCTCACCATGCATGCCAGAAATGGGCACACGCTTGCTGCGAACGATTCGCTCACCCCACAGCGCCGTTGGTAGGGTCTCCTCGGTCACGTACTGACCATGGCCTTGCTCGAGCGCCAAGAGGTCTGCCTGACGTGAGCGCTCGGCGTAGTCGGCGCCAAAGAGCTCCAGGTCATCCTTACCAACCAACTCCTCCATGCTGCGCCCGAGCCAACGCTCTCCCGCACCGTTCGTGCGCAAGCAGCGCAGCTCCTTTGCGTCCTTGATCAAGACGAGGTCTGGGTTGGTCTCGAGCATCGAGTCGAGGAAACTGACACTTCGCTGTAGCTCTTGCTCTGTGTCCCTAAGCCGCGTCTGCTCACGAAGCACGACAATCCGCCTCTCATCGGCACCGCGACGATCGAGCATCGGCGAGATGTGCAACACGAGGCTACGCCGCCCCATTCGCCAGTCGAGGAGCTGGCACTCGGCACTCTCGAGCGCCAAACACAGAGCGCGCTCCTCCGGCGAATTCTGCTCCACGTTGAGCAAAGTGCAGAAACTTTGGCCCATCATGCTGCTCGGTGCACGGTCGAAGAACTCTGCCGCGGCGTGGTTGGACAACACGACGCGAGCCTCTGCGTCGAGAAGCAGAAGCGGCTCCAGACCCGCATCGAAGAGCTGAGTCCAGGCATCCGCGTCGAGCGCCTGCGCTGCCGCCGACGGGTTCTTGTCGATTGGGCGCTTCGCCTGTTCCCCCAACTTCTTGTCGATTGGGCGCTCGGCCTGATCCCCCAACTTGTTGAGCTGCTCTGGAATACCTGCAGTCATCGATGATGCTCTCGGATGGCGCGAAATTCGAAGGCGCTGATGCTGGTCTGCCCCGCCTCAGCCTTGCCCGTGCCCAGGAAGCAGAGGCGTACCGCAATTCGGCCGCCTGTGGCCCATCGTTCGTATGCGAAATGCCCACACCCTGTCAATGCTGACGAACGCAGGGAGAGCGAGAGAAATCTCGAAGGAGAAGAGATGAGTAACAAGCGTGGACCTCGGGCGGGGCATCCAGCCAGAGCTCCACAATCGTATTCAAACTCTCAGACCAACAGGGACCTAACCGCCTACCTCCCCTTCCATCCCCTCCATCATCACCCGCCGCAGCATCTGTTCGAGCTCCTCCATGCCAAAGGGCTTGGCGAGCAGACGAAGGCCGGTGTCGAGCACGCCGTGGTGAACGATGGCGTTCTCGGTGTAGCCCGACATATACAGAACCCGCATGTCCGGCCGGAAAGCCCTTATCGCCTCGGCCAACTCGCGCCCACTCATCTCCGGCATCACCACATCGGTCAACAGCAATCCAATCTCCCCCTCGTATTCCTGAGAGAGTTTGAGTGCCGCCGCTCCGTCTACTGCAGTCAGCACCCGATGCCCCAATGCTCCCAGCATCCTCGCGCTCACCTTGCGCACCGCGTCATCGTCCTCCACCAGCAGCACGGTCCAGGCTTGGGCAGACTGTTCCGCTCTGGGCTGCTTGACCTGCAACTTCGGCGAATCAGGAGATATCGGAAAATACAGGCGAAAACAGGCCCCTTTTCCAGGCTCACTGCACACGTTGATGCCACCGCCTGACTGCTTGACGATGCCGTACACCGTCGCCAACCCCAAGCCCGTACCCTTGCCCGCTTCCTTGGTGCTGAAGAAGGGCTCGAAGATCCGATGGCGCGTCGCCTCGTCCATCCCCCGACCGTTGTCGCTGATGGCGAGCATCACATAGCGTCCTGCCTTCAGCTCGGCCTCGCGCCGTCCAGAGCCGGCATCGAAGTCGACGTTGGCCGTCTCGATCAACAGCCGTCCCCCGCTGGGCATCGCGTCGCGGGCGTTGACCACCAGGTTCATGATGACCTGCTCGAGCTGACCGGGATCGGCGTGCACGTAGTCGAGCTCTGACGCGAGCCGCCGCTCGAAGCGCAGATCCTCCCCCAAGATACGATGAAGAATTCGCTCGAGCTTCAGGATCAGCTCGTTGGCGTCGACCGCCCTGGGCTCCAACACCTGACGGCGGCTGAAGGCCAGCAACTGCCGGGTCAGCGATGCAGCACGCTCCCCTGCTTCCTTGATTTCCTGCAGATCCTCACGCAGGGGATTGTCGGCCTCGACCGCCTCCATCGCGAAATTGGCATAGCTCAGAATCACCGCCAAGAGGTTGTTGAAATCATGCGCGATGCCACCAGCCAAACGACCTATCGCCTCCAGGCGCTGCCCAGCGATCAGCTGCGCCTCGAGACGCTTCTGTTCGCTGATGTCCACCGCCAGCTCCAATCGGACCTCGCGACCGTCGGGCCAGCGAATCAACCTGTCGTGTAGCGCAAAGGTCCGCACCAGCTTGGGGTTGAAGAACTCCCAACGATGCGTCTGCTGCGGTGCGGCCCTGAGCTGGGCGTTGGTGCAAAAGGGGCACGGCGCCTCGAGCCCCTGCAACACCTGGTGACAGCGCTCGCCCACCAGATTCTCCCCGATCAGCTCGCGCAGTGCCCGGTTCATGAAGACCAGCTCATAGCTCTGCGGATCAGAGACGTAGATCGGCTCCTCGATGCTGTCGAAAATCGTCAGGAGCTGAGCACGCTCAGCGCTCAAGCTCGCGCTCGCCTCCCGTGACTCCCTCACACTCCCGAGCAAGCGCGCTATCGCCCGCAAGATCTCCACGTCCTCCTTGGGCCAGATTCTGTGCTCCACACAATCGTCGAAACCGATGAAGCCCCAATAACGCCCGCGAACGAGGAGCGGCACGGCGAGGATCGCCAACACCTTCTGCGGTCGCAACATGATCCGCGTCGCCCGATCGGGGATGTCCTCGACGTCGGCGAAGCAGATCGCTTGGTCACTCGCCAAGGTCTCTACCCACCAGGGAAGCAGGTGGTTGGGCACGCCTTGCAGGGACTCGCGCATCGGCTCGACCCCCGGCGCGCACCACTCGAAGGTGTTGTCCATGGTCTCGCCGCCTGCGCTCTGCTGGAAGATGTAGGCGCGGCTCACCCCCATTCCCTTGCCAAGCAGCGCCAAAGCGCGCTCTTGGAGGAGCTCGAAGTCGTCGGTGGTCACAGCGAGACGTGAGACCTCGGAGAGCAAATGCTCGTAGCGCAGACGATGACGCAGAGCATCCTCGGCCCGCTTGCGATCGGAGATGTCCGAGAGCACACCCCGAAAACCCGTCACCACGCCATCTTCGATGGTCGGTCTTGCCGAAGCGCGGGCCCAGCGTATCTCGCCATCGGCGCTCAGATAGCGAAACTCCCAGCGTACTGCGAAGGGATCGCCGCGGCTGAGGCTGACGTCTCGTCGGCTGTCCTCCAAGTTCGGTGACGAGGACGCTTCCTTCGCGTCGCCCATGACCAAACCAAAGCACCGGGGAATCTTGTCGCGGTCCTCCTCGAATACGAAATCATCGAAGCGACGGCCCTGCAGCTCATCCGCCTCGAACCCCGTCATTCGCAGCACTGGTGCGCTGATGTAGCGGATGACACCCGCCGCGTCGATGACGAAGATCGCATCGACTAGGTTCTCGACCAGCTCCCGATAGCGCTCCTCACTCGCACGCAGCGCATCCTCGGCCAGCTTCTGCTCCTCCAGAATGTCGAGCAGCGCACGCCGCGAGCGCTCGGCTGCCTCGAGCATCACCCCGGCGCGACGACGCTCTGTCTCGGCAGCAGCGCGCTCTTGACGAAGGCGCTGCTCTCCCTCCTCGCGTTCCCGCTTGCGCTGCCCCATGGCGGTCAGCAGCCAAGTGAGCAGAGGGCTGAGCACCCCCAGGGCCTGCTCGAGCTCGTCGAGCTTGGACAGCGCGTCGCCTCCGAACACCAAGAGCAGCCGAAGCTCTGCCAGCGACAGCAAGAGCGCCTCCGCCCCCTCCTCGAGCTGCGCACCCAGTTCGGCGGAGCGCTGCAAGCGTCCACTTCCCCGTCGGGACAAGGCCTCGAGGTCCAGAGAGCTCGCGTCCAAGGGATGCACTGCAATGAGCTGCGCTGGCGGTCTCCAGACCCACAGCTTCTCCGCTCCCGTGGCTCGCTGCAAGCGTGCCCACAAGCTCTGGCCATCGAACAAGGAAGGACCAGGATGCCCAGAGGGGGCGAAATCCGAATCCATCTCGAAGAGCTCCCGCAAGAGCTGCGAGAGCGTCGAGAGCATGTTTGGGCGCGAACCGTTCATATCAAGCCTCTTGACCAGAGCGCAGCTCGATGGCCCCAGGTGCCCTGCTCCTCTGCTCTTTGCGCATCCAGGGCCGCAACCAAGCTGGATAGCTCGCTTCGCTGCGTGCCCCGCTATCTTTTCCATGAATCTCGGCGCTTCGCCAGAGATTGTTCGCGCATGCATTCTCGAGATGGTGTCTTTCCGGGGTCTCAGCCATCCTTCTCGACGCTCGCGTAGCGAGGAGGCTCACCGAGCCGTGCGCAGAGCGCGTTCACCTCTCGCTTCAAGGCTTGGCGCCGCTCGGCGTCGTCAATGCTCAGCCCCTGCCATCGGCGCAACTCCTCGAGGTGACGCTCGAACTCCTCACGGTATCGCTGCTGCTCGCTGATGTCCTGAAAAGCCCCTTGCACCCCCACGATGCGCCCCTCTGCATCACGCAGAGCCTGGCCAATCGTCCGAATCCAGAGCCGCTCCCCATGCGCGTTGATGATCTGCATCTCTTCATCGTAAGGCTCACCGTCGCGCGCACAGGCTTCGAACACTTGGGTGATGCGCTCCCGCCACTCTGGAGCATAGAAGCGAATCCCCTCTTCCACCTTGGGAGAGTAAGCAAGGGGCATCGCATGGATGGCGGCGACCTCTTCGGACCACTCGCAGACCATGGTCTCCAGGTCCACGAACCAGCCCCCCAGACGCGCGACCCGACCAGCCATCCGCTGCAACGCCTCAGCCCCCTGCCCTCGCCGAACGAGCAAGACACTCTCGCTCACATCCAAGAGCAACGCCACCAGATAACCAGGTCGAGGACAGAATAGAGACACCTGAAGGTGTCGACCTCGCTCGGCAAAAAAGGAACCATAAGAATACGGAGTTCCACGCTCGGCTGCTTCGAAAAGAAGCCTGAACTCAGTCTGCTCGGCCTTGGGGAAGACCTGTGTTATCAGACTGCCTCGAGCCTGGCTTGCGGGGAGCTGAAAAAGAGAGCTGTATGCCGGATTGACATCCAGAACACGAAGGTCGCGCACTTTCCCAGCATCGTCGCAGACCCGCTCGAAGATGCAGCAAGGCATCCCAGTGTTCGAAAACACGGAAGCCCTGAGGCCCATCAGCAACGCCTCGTCGAGAACGCTCGCTTGCTCACCTGTGCAGAGCTCCCGAGCTTCAGGTTTCTCCTTGCTCATGTCCATCTCCTGTGGCTCATTCGCCCCCCCAAGAGTCGAACTGTTCCTTCGGAATGTCGAGAGGGTACGTGCCCTTCGCTCGCTTTCGATGGCTTTCGTTCGCTCTCCCGCTCCCTGCACCTCTTTCGTACTCCCGTCGCAGAGGGAATGTCAATGCATTCGTTCGCTCTCGGGCACCGACCTCTCGACTGCAGCAAATCCTTTGGATTGTCGAGAGGATGCGTGCCCTTCGCTCAGTTTCCATTGCCTTGCTCGCCGCACTCGCTCAGTCGACGCGGCCTCGCTGCTCTGCAGTTGTGTTCCGACAGGTCGCGTGTTACCTTCTCCAAGGTGCGAGCGCTGTCGCTCCGGTCGGCGCTTGCTTGAACTGTTTCTGCGAACATTTCGAATACATGCGTCAGCCTCTCCCTTGCGCGCGTTGGCGCATGAGCATGGCCTGCAGCCGAGGACGCATTGGGATGAGTACCCTTGACCTACTGTTGATTGCGAGCAGCGATGGATTCGTTCCGCATCTTCGATAGCACCCTCGAAGAGGTCGACACTGGGGAGCTCCGGGCCGCCTCTCAAGGCGCCCTCCGCGCCAGCGCCCTCGGCTCCTGCGTTGCCGTGGTCCTCTACGATCCCAGCGCTCGCATCGGCGGACTCGCCCACATCATGTTACCAGGACGCGCTCGCCTCCCCCACGACAGGCTCCACACGCGCTTCGCCGAAGACGGCATCCAAGAACTGCTCAACGAGCTCGAGGCACTCGGGGCAAACCCTCGAGAGCTCATCGCCTGTGCCGCCGGGGGAGCCAACGTCCTCCACCGCCCAGACGACACCGTCTGCGCCGCCAACATCGCCTCAGTCCTCGAAACCATCGAGCAGCTCGACATTCCTTTGCTCGCTTCTCACCTAGGGGGTGTCGAACGCCGTACGCTGTCCATCGTCCTTGCCTCGGGGCAAGTCTGGCTCACCATCGCCGACAGCACTCCGAGAATACTCTGGCAACCCTTTTGCTTCGACGCCACCCACCTTTCTCTCGATGAACGCTGAATCGCTGTTGTCATTGCAATTGCCCCCGACTCCATGGCATGACTGAATTGCAGATGAGACTGCACACAGCCCTTTGACCCTTTGCGCGCTCGCTCTCGGACACCGAGCTCTCGACAGAGACCAGTGTGGAGAGCAACCGAGCCCTCTGAAGGCTGGCTTGGCGTGCGATTCCGGCTCGCCTCAATCCGTATTCGGGAACTTCTTCATGAACATTCGTGACAAGCTCGGTTCCACGAGCTCGACCCCAGCTTCGCTGCTGCAAGCCCACGCCGCGGCACTGCTCGAGAGCAACACCAACCACGACGCCGACGCAGCGCTTCAGAACATCCAGGCCCTCGCCCAAGAACTCGACCTGCGTCAGCAGGAGCTCGAGCGCCAAAACCGAACCCTCCAACAAACGCAATCCGCCCTGCAGCAGGTCAAGGAGCGCTTCGCCACTCTCTTCGAACACGCACCCGTCGCCTATCTGCTGCTCGACCACGATGGCACCGTCCGCCAGTTCAACCAACGCTGGCCCACGCTGCTCGGCATGGACGCAGAGCTGCTCTGCAACACGCCCTTCGCACGTTGGCTGCTCCCCGAAGACGCCCCCATCTTCCTCGACTACCTGCCCAAGCTCTGGAGCAACGAAGACCAGGCCACGCCTGTTCTGCGCATCGCCCGAAGCTCGGCCCCCCCTCTGCCCATCCGCGTCGACGCTGCCCTCTGCCACAACCCCGAATGCGAGCAACAACAGCTCATGCTCGCCGTCAGCGACCTCAGCGAGGTCCTCTCGGCGGCACAACAACTGGCAGACTCCCAACGCCGATATCGCGAAATCTTCGAGGGAAGCCGCGATGGCTTCGTCGTTATCGACCCAAGCAGGGTTCGTATCATCGACGCCAACCAGGCCTTCTGCTCCCTACTCGGCTACTCTCTCGAAGGCCTACGCGCCCTCGAAGAGCCTCGCTGCCTCCTTGGAGCAGAGCAAGACCCAGGCTTCGGACCGCTCTCTCCCTCCACCCCCCCACCCGGCTTGCGTGACGCCACGCTCGTCCGCCGTGACGGCAGCACTTTCCCTGCCGAAATCTTGCTCTACCCAATTTGGAACAACAGCAACGACGCACCGCCTAGGCTCTCCTATCTCTGGGCCAGCGTTCGCGACGTCAGCGCCTCCAAAGCCGACCGCGACGCCCTCGTGGCCAGCGAAGAACGCTTCCGCAGTTATCTGCGGCACGCGCCCTATGGCGTCTTCGTCAGCGACGAACAAGCGCGCTTCGTCGAGGTCAACCCCGCCGCCTGCTTCACCACAGGCTACGCCGAGCACGAGCTGCTCGGCATGAGCGCTCGCGAGCTCATCGCAGAACCAGCGCTGCGCTTCGCCCGTGGTCTGCTCGAGCCGCTGCTGCGCAGCGGCCAGGCTCAAGGTGAGCTCGAGTGCGTCCACAAAAACGGCGAGCTTCGACAGTGGAACGTCTCCGCCATCCGAATCGAGCAGGATCGCTTCCTCGGCTTCGTCGAAGACGTCACGCCGCGCCGTCGCTCCGAGCTCGCCATGCTCGCGGCCTACCAACAGCTCGCAGCCAGCAACCAGCAACTGCGCGCCACAGAGCAACAGCTGCGCGCCACCAACCTACAATTGCGAGACAGCGAGGAACGCTTCCGACAGATTTACGAGAACATGGCCGTCGGCGTGGCCAGACTCAACCTCGAGCAAGAGCTCGAAGAGGCCAACGCCGCCTTCTGCCAGATGCTCGGCTATAGCGGCAAAGAAATCGCCAGCATGCACCTGCGCGACGTCAGTCTGCCCGAGCTGGTGCCCGCCAACATGCGCCTGCAAGACCGCCTCAGCGCCGGTGAGCTCGACCACTACCGACTCGAGAAATGCTTCCTCCACCGGGACGGACACATCGTCCACGGCATCCTCGACGCCTGCCTCGTGCGCAGCGCAGACGGCAAGCCCAGCTACTGCCTCGGCACCGTCGTCGACATCAGCAAACTCAAGCAGGCCCAAGCCGAACGCGAAGCCCTGCAGGCCAACCTCGCCCAGTCCGATCGCCTCTCCAGCATGGGCATGCTCGCCGCAGGCGTCGCCCACGAGATCAACAACCCCCTCGCCTACGTACTCTACAACATCGAGAGCATCGCCGAAGAGATGCCCAAGCTCACCGAGCTGATGCGACGCGCCCACGGTGCCCTCAGCGCCCAGCTCGGCCCCGAACAAATCCGACGCCTGCTCGGCGAAGAACACACCGTCTTCAGTAGCGCCGAGTTCGACGACGTCGCGGAACGACTACGCGAAGCCCTCGAAGGCACGCGTCGAATCAGGGATATCACCAAGAGTCTGAGCACCTTCTCTCGAGTCGAACGAGATGACGCCCTCCCCGTCAGCGTCAACGCCTCGGCCGAGCACGCCATCGCCATGGCCTACAACGAGATCAAGTACCGCGCGCGTCTCGTCAAGGACTTCTCCCCCAAGCTGCCCCCAGTCCTCGCCACTGAAGGCAAGCTCGCCCAGGTGTTCTTGAATTTGCTGATTAATGCGGCGCATGCCATCGACGAAGGACGGGTCGATCGTAACGAAATCCGTATTCGGACTTGGTCGCAGGATGGTATGGTCATGGCCGAGCTCAGCGACACCGGCTCGGGCATCGCTGCAGAGCACTTCGACAGGATCTTCGAGCCCTTCTTCACCACCAAAGGGGGGGCGCTGGGCTCGGGTCTGGGCCTCTCGATCTGCCGCAGCATCGTCAACGGATTCGGCGGTCGAATCAGCGTAGAGAGCAAACTCGGCGAGGGCAGCCGCTTCCGCATCTCCTTGCCAGAGCTGCCTTCGGACTGGGCAGAGCAGCTCGAACCCGCTGCGGCGGACGAGGCGGCAAGCCAGACAGCCCCGAGCGGACGCATCCTGGTCATCGACGACGAGCTGGGCGTCCGCAAGACCATCGAACGCTTACTCAAAGGCCTGCACGAGGTGGTTTCTTGCACCTCGGGTGCCGAGGGACGCGCGCTGCTGGAGGAGGACCAGGGGTTCGACATCATCTTCTGTGATTTGATGATGCCGCACATGTCCGGCATGGAGCTGCACGGCTGGCTGCGCCAACACAACCCGGCCCTGGCCGAGCAGGTGGTCTTCATTACCGGGGGTGCATTCACGCCTGGCTCGGCAGAATACCTGGCGAAGGTGGGCAATCTCCGCCTGGAGAAGCCCTTCGACTTCACGGCGTTCAAGCGGATGTGCAGCGAGCTGGTGCGCGCGGCCTACGCCAAGCGGAACTGAGCTGCGCTCGGGACTTCGGCCACTCGCACAACGCTGACGTCAAGGAAGACTCAGGGTTGAGCGGGCTCCGCTCACTTGCGACGCTTCCAGGGCCTGCGCAGCAGCAGTCCCCAGAGTGGGAGCAGGAGCAGCGTGAGCAGTGGCAAGCCAGGCGCGCTGGCACGCGCGCTGCGGCAGGAGCAGTCTTCGGCGCCGCGGCCAGGGGCGGCGAGCTCGTCGAGCGCATCTTCCACCGCGTCGAGGCCCTCGTCCTCAGGAACGACCACGCAGAGCGGTGACTCGGCGCAGTCTGCATCGAGACAGTCGACGATACCATCGCCATCGTCGTCCTCGTTGTTGTCGCAGATTTCGACACATCCGGCATACACCTGACAGTCAGGATCGGCGCAGTCCACCAGTCCGTTTCCATCGTCGTCGATGCTGTTGTCGCAAATCTCGAGGCAGGCTGAGGTGAGCACACAGTCGGGATCGGCGCAGTCGATGAGCGCGTTGCCATCGTCGTCGATGCCGTTGTCGCAGATCTCCAAACAGAGGCTGCGGTTGACGCAGAGGGGATCGAGGCAGTCGATGAGGCCGTTGTCGTTGTTGTCGACACCGTCGCCGCAGTCCTCGTCGGCGCAGACGTCGCCGCGCCCATCTCCGTCTCGGTCCATCTGGTCGGGGTTGTAGGCCACACGGCAGTTGTCGATATCGTCAGTGACCTCATCGTTGTCGCTGTCGGTGTCGAGGAAGTCCGGCATCCCGTCGCCATCGGTGTCCAGTGGGTCTGCTGGCGTCTTGCCGGCCTCCACGGCGTCGGGGATACCGTCGCCGTCAGAATCCGTGTCGAGGTGATTGGAGACCGAGTCGCCATCGAAGTCGGCCTCCCAGCGCTGTTCGACGGCGGTGGGGATGAGATCGTTGTCATCGTCATCGTCGACGGCATCGATGAAACCGTCGTCATCGCTGTCGACGGGGTCGGCACCCAGGTTGGTCTCGACACCGTCGGAGAGGCCGTCACCGTCGGTGTCGGCATTGGTCGGATCGGTGCCAATCTGGAGTTCGCGTGCGTTCGAGACGCCGTCGCCGTCGATGTCGCCGTTGGGATCGCCAGTGATTTCACACATGAAGTAACCGTTGAGCTTGACGAGCTCGTCCTTGTACATGTTGCCGTCGCAGTCGTTGTCGATGCCATCGCAGATCTCGATGTCATCGTCGCTCTGGTCCGTACAAGCGCGCGCGCCTTCGATGCAGGCCTCCACGCCCTCGATGCAGAGGTCGCTGTCGGGACCGTCACAGGGCGTCTCGAGCCAGGTCTCATCTGCGCCATCTGGGGTGAGGAGGTTGCAGTCGTTGTCCTTTCCGTCGCAAATCTCCGCTGCTCCAGGATAGACCTGATCGTCATCATCGTCGCAGTCGCCACCGCCGCAGCTCGCGTCGGCGAAGCCGTCGTCATCGGCGTCCTCACACTCGGAGCAGGCGTCGCCAATGCCATCGCCATCGGTGTCGAGCTGATCCGGGTTGAAGGTATTCGGACAATTGTCATCGCTGTCGTGGATACCATCAGCATCGACATCTCGCCGGACGGTCACAGGCGTGGCAGAAACCGAGCCAGCGCTTCCGCCCTCGAGCGGCTGAGACCATGAAGCAGTATTCCGCATCAGTGTCTTATCTGGAACATCGCCGAGCAGCACATCGAAGACGACGGTGGCGCTGCCCCCAGCGGGCACACTCATCGACTCGATGCGCAGCACACCACCTGCGGAGCTGTTGGTGCCGCTGCTGTGCGAGAGCACGTCGAAGTCCTCTGCTTGTGGGGGGATGATGTCGCTGAGCTCGACCGTTGCGGGCTCGTTGCCGGTGTTTCGAAGGGTGATGGTGTAGCGCACGGTGTCGCCGACATCGGCTTGGCCGTCGCCGTCGACGTCGTTGTGCAGGGTCCAGGTCTTGGTCGAGAGCTCGCTGAGGTTGGGGTCGTAGAGGGCGACACCGAGCACGTTGACGGCGAGCCAGATCTTGTCGCCAAGCACGCTGTAGGTGACGGAGACGCTGGTGTCCCGGCCCGAGAGGGCGCTGCTGATGTCGAACTGATCGATGTCGACGCCGACCACTCCGGTCTGCACGGGGGTGGTGGTGTTGATGCTTCGATTCATGATGTCGTTGACAGGGTTGTAGGTGTCGGAGAGGTTGATGGGTCCTGCAGGACCCGGATTGCCGTTGACCGACGCTGTGTCGCCGGGGGTGGCGCCCTCGGCCTCGAGGGTGAAGTAGGTGAGCTTGGCGCGCGGGGTGGTGTCCACCTCGATGCCGCCCAGGTTCACGGTCACCGAGCTCTCGTAGAGGGTGACGTTGCCATCGTAGAGGGCGACCTGGCGCGGGCTCAGGCTCTGCGATTGAAAGACCAGGACCAGCGCGGTGCCCGCGTTGTCGGTGGTACCTCCCGTTGCCTTTCCGGAGTAGCCATCCACGACGTAGTTTCCGCTCAGTACCCCACCCGCGTCGAGAATCTTCTGGCTTACGTCGGCCCGGCAGATCCACTCGTCGATGCCGGAGTTGAGGCCGTCGGCGCAGTAGCAGACAGTCGCCGAGATGGCGCTGCGGCTGCCATTGGGCGGGGTGAAGAAGACCCCGGAATCGGGCACCTCAGAGGTGGTGGTGCAGGCCCCTGCGCTGGGCTGCGACTGCGACCCGCCCCAGTACAGATAGGCCTTCACCAGGCTCGCCCCAGCTGCGATATCCGCTGGATTCACCAAGATGCTGACCGACGGCAGGATGCTCGCCGCGTTGTTGCCGCTGGCCTGGGCAAAGGTGGCACCGGTCATGAAGTAGTCGATGTTCCCCCGCCAGCTCTGGCGCAGCGTGATCGGTTCATCGGCGAGCGCAAATTGAAAGGGCAGCATCGCGAGCACAGCCAAGCACATAGCAGGGATCAGCCGAAACATACGCACTCCATTCGCTCCCAAGCGCCGCGCGGCGCGCAGGAGAAGGCACATCGAGGGGCGCGCTGCGCCCGCAAGCCAACAGTGTACATGAGCTGTCGGGCGGTCGATAGTGCTCTCTGAGCTTCGAGGAAAAAAATGCCGGCGGTTCCTCGACCAGAGACGCAGGGTCTGCCTTCCTGCA
>JAVFAO010000152.1:0-14740 GCA_034002465.1 Myxococcota bacterium | reverse complement strand
AGGATGCGTCCTTCGAGCTTCTCACCGGACTCGGGCTCTTCGCCGTCGGGACGGCAGGCGTATTTTTCCATCTGGTAGCCATTGGTCATGGCGGCGGCGACGGCCTTGTAGAGCTGGGCGAGTGCGCTGGCGTCGTGGACGGAGGCGTAGAAGCCACCGGTCTCAGCGGCGAGGCGCTGCAGCTTGGAGACGGTCTCGAGCTGCACTTCGACATCTTGCTCGGTCTGCAGGGCGGGGTTGGAGAAGGCGATGGATGCGGGGCCGAGGCCGATGGCGTGAATCACGACGTTGTTGGCCTTGGCTGCTTCGAGCACCGATTCGAGGCTCTGGGTCTTGGAACCGCCGTATTCGGGTCGGTCGTCACCGTCTGAGAGCAGGACGATGTAGCGGCGCACCTCGGGGATTTCGCCCTTGTTGTCGCGGATGTTCATGGAGAGCACGACCTCTTCGAGGGTTTCTGCTTCTTGCTTGGTGGCGGTGATCACCTCGTGGAGGGAGTCCCAGAGAGGAGTTCCGTATTCCTGATCGCCCTCGACGCCCGACAGAGACTCTTTCAGTCGGTCAGCATTGCTGTCGAAGTCCCAGAGCACGTTGGTGGCAACCCAGCCATCGGAGGGTGCAGGGCCAAAGCGCATGACGGAGAGTCGGCTCTGGGGTCCAGCGATGAGCACGTCGTCGATCAGGGCCTGGACGGCGCTGACGCGGAGTTTGCTGGGGTCGTGTGGGCAAGTGGAGCAGATGCTGGCATCATAGGTCCGCCCCATGCTGCCGGAGTCGTCGAGCAGCAGCGCCAAGCTGTTGAACTCGCTGCCTTCCTTCTCTTCGGTCTGGACAGGGTCACAGGGACTGTAGGTGCCATCGGAGTTCTTGACCTCGACGCGGACGCCGTCGCCCTTGAAGGAGGCGAACTGTGAGCCGGGCAGAACGTTGAAGCCGACGAGGCCGTCTTCGCTGGGGCTGGCGCCGATCAGATCGAAATCGAGCAGATCGCCGAGCGGTGTGTTGTTGAGGGCCATGCAACCGCCGAACGAGAAGGCGACCACGGTGACGAGCACGGCGAAGAGTGAGTAGGACTTGTTACGTTGCGCTTTCATCTCTGTTCCTCCTGTTGAGCGGCGACTTCGTTCGCGCTGACAGAGTATTGTGCAAGCCAGGTGCCAATGGAAGGGGAGCGCGGCCGAGTTTTGGGTGTTTGTCGGAATCATCAGTAATTTTATGGTGATTGGATGGCGGGGTGGGTGATGGCCTGCGCTCGGTGTTCTTCCCTGTGCTTGCCGTGCGTCGTCACTCTGTGGCAGGTTGAACACGCTCTGGCCAAGCGGCTCGTTGCGACGTGCAGGGGCCGCTCTGGTGTGCGTCTCTCTCGACTCCAGGAAGCAGATGACCTCCTCTGCAGCAGCGCCCCGTTCGCTGCGCCACTGGCAGCTTCGCATCTTCGCTGCCACTTGGCTCGCCTACGCAGGCTACTACTTCGGTCGCAAGGCCTTTTACGTGGTGAAGGCCGACTTCGGTGAGGCCCTCGAGCTGACGACCACGCAGCTTGGTCATATCGGCACGGCGTATCTGATTGGCTACATGTTGGGTCAGTTCAGCAGCGCCTACTTGGGGCGACGACTGGGCCCCAAGCTTCTCTTGCTGGTGGGCATCGCCTTGTCAGTGGGGTGCAATGTTGCCTTTGGTGTCTTCAACGGCTTCTGGACCTTGATCCTGTTCTTCTCGGTCAACGGGATGGCACAGGGCACGGGTTGGCCTGGTTGCATTGGCAGTCTTGCTTTCTGGTTCAAGCGCAAGCAGCGGGGCAGCGTGCTCGGGGTCTGGTCGACGTGTTATCAGTTGGGCTCGCTGGCTGCCGCCTCGCTGGCGGCGTTTCTGTTGGGGGCCGCTGGCTGGCGCTGGTCCTACTTTGGTGGGGCGGTCGTGCTTCTGCTCGCCTGGTTCGCGGTGCTGCTGCTGCATCCCAACCGGCCCCAAGATGTGGGTCAGCAGAACCAGGACGACGAGGAAGAGAATGCGGGCGCGGGCGACGCGAAGCCTTCCTCGTCATTGGGGTGGACCCGAGATGTGGTGGTGACGGTATTGGTGATGGGGGCCATCTACTTTTGTATCAAGTTCCTGCGCTACGCTTTGTGGAGTTGGGTGCCTTTCTTCCTGCAGGCCAATTTCTCGCTGGAGGGGGACGAGGCGGGCTATCTCTCGACGGTTTTCGATGTCGCGGGCTTTCTAGGCGTGATCGTTGCCGGGTTTCTGTCGGATCGGCTCTTTGGCGGGCGTCGAGCGCTCTTGAGCTTGCTGATGGTGATGGCCATGTGCGCCGCTTTCGGCATCATGTACGGTTTTGGGGCGCAGTCATTGTTGATCTTCACGCTGGCCATGGGGCTCGCGGGCTTCATGTTGTTTGGGCCGGATTCCTTGATTTCGGGTACCGGTGCGATTGATGTCGGGTCGGCGAAAGGGGCTCTGGTGGCCGCGGGAGTGATCAATGGCATGGGCTCGATTGGACCTGTGGTTCAGGAGCAGGTCATCGGCTGGATGTACGAATTGGGAGGACAGGCACTGGGCCCAATCCTTGTGCTGCTCTTTGCCATGTCCATGCTCTGTTGTGTGCTGATGGCCGTACTCTACTGGCGTTCTCGAATAGGAAAGGCCACACTGTAATCAAGGGTATCGTCGCGCTGGGTGCTTTCGTAGCGCTTGGTCAGTGGCGGCGACTCAGTAGGAGGCTCACATGACGGGTGCAGAGTGGCTTGCCATCATTCTCCTTTCGGCTGCGGCGGCGTGGCTTGGGTCATGGTTTGGTGCACGTCAGCGCGTCGCACAGGGAGAGGCAGGCACCGCTTCTGCGGAGCCCGAGAGCGCGGCGCCAGAGCACACCAGTGAGGAGGTGGTGCTGCCCGAGCCAGCCCCAAGCCATGTCGAGCTCATCAATGTCCCTGAGCGCTTCACTGAGTGGACCCGGGCCTTGGCTGAACACTTCGAGGAGGGAGCCCAACTCGATCAGCTGGTTCGCGATGATTTCGCTGCACGTCAAGCGGAGGCCCAGGCAGAGAAGCAGGCTGCAGCGCAGGAGCGCGAGGCGGCGCAAGCCTGCCTTCGCGAAGCGAAGCAGGAGGCAGAGTCCATTCTCGAGACCGCTCGCGCAAAAGCCGAGCAGGAAGAGGAACAGGCGCTGCAGCGCGCCGAGACGACGCGCAGCGAGGCAGAAGCGGCCGCTCTGGCGCAGCGTGAGCAGGCCAGCCAAGAGGCTGACGCCTTGCGCGCGACTGCAACGGCAGATGCACAGAGCCTGCGGGACGAAGCCGAGGCGGTAGCCCAGCGTCTGAGAAGCGAGAGCGAAGCGGCACAGCAGGCAGCCCAGGAAGAGCGCGAGGCCTTGCTCGAACAGGCACGCAAGGATGCAGAGAGCATGGCCGAGCAAGCAAGGAAGCTGCTCGAAGAGGCCAAGAGCCAGGCAGCCAAGTGTGATGAGGAGGCCCAGGGCGCTGCTGCGAAGCTCAAGCAAGAGAGCGAAGAGGCCTGCAGCCGCATGCACGCCGAAGCGCAGCAGGAGATGGCTGAGAGTCGGCAGGCCTTCGAGAGCGAGTCCGCCAAGCAGCGAGCTGAGCTGGAGGCTGCGCTTGCGGCTGCCAACGACACCTTGGAGAAGGCCCGTGCAGAGGCGCAAACGCTGCTCGCCGAGGCTCGTAAGGAGCTCGCCGAAATCGAGCAGACCCTCAAAGCGCAACATGACGAGGCCCACGCCAAGGCCAACGAGCTGCTCGCCGAGGCGGAGAAGAAAGCCGAGTCGGTGCGGCAGTCGGCTGAGACGCACCGAGAGCTTGCACGTCAATTGCGGCAGTCAGCCGAACGCATCAAGACCGAGGCCGAGCAGGTCCTCAATCAACGGATTCGAGAGGCTGAAGCGAAAGCCGAGGAGCTGCTCGAGGAGGCCCAAGCTGCTGCGGCTCGCGCTGCTTCCCAGCTCGAGGCGCAAGCGCAGAATCAGGCCTCGCAAACGCAGCTCGCCGACGCCGAGGCCAAGGCCTCAGAGATTCGCTCCTCGGCGATGGAGCGGGCGCAGGAAATCCTCCGCGAAGCAGAAGCAGCGCAGCGCGAGCTCAGGGCGCAAGTCGAGCAAGAGCGCGAGACCTTCGCAGCCGAGCGTGCCGCGTTCGAGCGCCAACGTGAAGCGCACATCGAGAAGACGGACGCACTCGGCGAGGCGCAAGCCAAGGTCGAGGCCATGCTCCAGGAAGCAGAGCAGAAGGCCACGGCTCTGCGGCTTGACGCCATGGAGAAGGCGCAGTCGCTGATCGCCGCGGCCGAGCAGAGGGCGGCGTCCCTCTCGGCGGAGCACGACGACGCCAGGTTTAGCCAGCGTCTGCAGGAGGCAGAGCGTCGAGCGCAGGACCTGCTCGACGCTGCCAATCACACAGCAGCGCAGAGAGAGGAGGAGGCCGAGGAGCGCGTTCGGAGGATGGTTTTGGAGGCAGAGCAGCAGTCCAAACGCATCATCAGCGAGGCGCAACACATTCAACAAGGGCTGCTCGCCGATGCCCAGCTCAGGCTGCAAGAGGCCGAGGCGATGCATGCACAGTCGAACAAGGCACTCGCCGCTGCTCAGGATGAGGCGCGGGCCATCGAACGCGCCGCCAAGGCGACGGCGGCGCGGATCGAGGCTGATGCCGAGAAGCGCGCCGAGTTGCTTTTCCTCGACTCGCATTCCCAGGCAGAACGGGTCTTGGTCGAGGCACAAACCCGTCGACAGAAGCGCCCTCAGCCCTCCACTCCAGAGCAGGTCTCAGTGGATGCCGAGATCGAGGCCATTCTGGCCGAGATTCGACGCACTCGCGGTCGTTGAAACGGGGTGCGCGCCAGCGTCGTGCTTGCCCGCCCAGGCAGCGTTAGAGCTTGTACCCCTCGTCGGCACAGTCTTGAGACGTGGCGAGGTCAGTGTCGTATACGATTTCAAGAGTTCCCGTCCCATCGATGCTGCGAGCAAAGAGCGAACCTTCGACGCGCAAGCTTCCCACGTATTCGATGTCGACCTCTGGAGCGTAGATGGCACCCACGAAGCTGGCGTTGCCGACGTTGACCACCGATGCACCGCTGCCTCCCATGAACAAACGGAAAGCGCGAGGGCGGCCATCGCTGGCGTCGGCGAAGTTGAGGTTGCCAACCGTCGAGAGCTTGCCAGCGACCCAGAGCTCGAGCTCTGCGTTTGGCTCGACGATGAGGTCGAGGGAACCCACACTCTCCAGATCTCCTTGCACGTACATCTTGACGTGGTCGCGGATGGTGATGCTGCTTGCGCCCACCACCTCGCTGCCTTGTGAGAAGTAGTACGAGCCAGCATCGAGGATGAGGGCTTGTTCACCGATGCCGGTAGGGAGTCGGGCGTTGTCGTTGTCCGAGGCATGTGCGGCGACCTCGGCTGCGACGTCGACGAGCTGGCTTGGGTTACATGGGCAAGGCGGACCGCCGTAGGTAAAGCCGAGATGCCCCGTTTGGTAGGAGACCTGACCGACTGCCGAGAAATCGCCGCTCAGGTAGAGCCCCCTGCCGATGCGGAAGCTGCCGACAGCGTCCAAGTCACCGTCTATCCAAGCATCTCCACCCACTTCCCAGTCACCGGTCATCGACACATCGGAGCCAGAGAGCAAGCTGTCGGAGACCCTCAGATCGCCCACACCACTGAGCCCCTGGCCCGCTTCCAAGACGCCCCCTACCACGAAATCACCCACCACCTCGACGCGACCGTTGATGCCGACGTGGCCCTTGCCTTGATCCGAACCCAACAAGTAGCTCTTGGAGCTCGTCATCAGACCGTCACCGACATTGGAGATGTTGCCGCACAGACACAAGGCGTGTCCGAAGGCATCGCGCTCGCTTTGCAACAACACAGTGGGTTGGGAGCAGGCCTGCTGCAGCGCGCTTTGCACCACGGTGGTGGGGCTGGGACGTGTGAAATTCTCGTCGACGTAGTCGAACTGAGAGTCCCAGTTTTCGAGGCCATGACAGCCAACAACAAGAGAAGCGACGAGCAAGAACGGACTGATTCGGGACAACATGAGCGCCTCCTGGGAGCACGATGACGACCCGACTGTGGTCGACCCAGTGTCGGCAAAGCAAGACGCAGACCAGCTCGGAGGCAGATGACTGAGCTGTTCTAGGGTCGCGCTATTGCGACGCTCGAGGCGTCAATCGCTGCGGATATGCGACCAAGGCCGACTTGAACGGTGATGGGGCGTTCGCGATTTTGGCCTTGATTTCGTGATCTTATGGATTTCTAGGGAGTGCTGGCTGAGCTGGCCCTTATTCTGCTTTTCGAATGCTTTGGAGGCTTTGAGGCGTCGCTTCGGCGCCTTCATCAGCAGGTGTGGCTGGCTTCGCCAGACCGCACTTCGACAAGGAGAAGAGAGATGCCAGGAAGAAATGGAACGGGTCCTCGTGGCGAGGGCGCCTTGACAGGTCGGGGCATGGGACCGTGCGCTCAGGCAAGCGAATCTGGGGCGGGTCGCGGCATGGGTCGCGGCATGGGACGCGGCATGGGACGCGGCATGGGTCGCGGCATGGGTCGCGGGGCGGGATGGGGTGCGTCGATGGGCATGAGCTCCCAGCAGGCGCTCGAGCTTCGTGAGCGCGAGCTGCAGCGCGAGCTGGATGCCGTGCGTGCCCGTCTCGCGAGCTCGGGAGAGGAGTCATGAGGATAGCCATCAGCGCGACGAGCGCATCCTTGGATGCAGCGGTCGATCCCCGTTTTGGAAGGTGCGCGTTCTTGCTCTTCGTGGAGCTGCCTGGGCTCGAGTTCGAGGCAGTTGAGAACGCCAATGTGGCCCTTGGCGGTGGAGCAGGAATACAAACCGCTCAGCTCGTGGCGAGCAAAGGAGCGAGCGCTCTGTTGACGGGAGCTTGTGGACCCAACGCGCATCAGACCCTGAGCGCGGCGGGCATCGAGCTCTATGTCGATTGTCAGGGGAGCGTCCGCAATGCAATTGCTGGTTTCGAGGCTGGCGAGCTGAGCAAGGCGAGCGGTCCCAATGTCAGGAGTCATGCGGGGATGGGGGCGAAACGATGACAGCCCCTTGCCCCGGTGCTCTCCGCATTGCTGTGGCCAGTGGAAAGGGGGGGACCGGGAAGACCACCATCGCCACAGGTCTGTACGCTGCGCTGGCGCGTGCAAAGGTCGACGTTCGCTACGTCGACTGTGATGTCGAAGAGCCCAACGGCGGTATCTTATTGAGGCCGGAAAGTCTTCAGACTCGCGAGGTTGGCGTTCAGGTTCCATTGGTGGACAGTGTGCTGTGCACCCTTTGTGGAGCCTGTGCGCAAGCTTGTCGGTTTTCGGCGATTGCGGCCTTACCCAAGCTCGTGTTGACCTTTCCGCAGCTCTGTCATTCTTGCGGGGCTTGTGGTCTGGCCTGTCCGACTGGCGCGATCCACGAAGAGCTGCGAGTTACGGGTACGGTGCATGAGGGCACGAGTCTTGGCGGTGTTTTTCTGGAGGGCCGCCTCAATGTCGGCGAGGCGATGTCGCCGCCGGTGATTCGGGCGCTCTTGCAGGAGGTGAAGGAAGATGTTGGGCCAACGGGTAGCGAGGGGGTGGGCAGGGTAACGATCCTCGATGCACCGCCAGGTACCTCTTGTCCGGTGATTGCGACGCTTCACCGGGCAGATGTGGTGCTCTTGGTGACCGAGCCGACACCCTTTGGTCTCAACGATCTGGAGCTAGCGGTTGGGGTGGTACGCAAGCTGGGCATGCCTTTTGGCGTCGTCATCAATCGGGCTGATTCGAGTGATGCTCGTGTTCAGGAATACTGTTGTCGCCAGGGGATAGAGGTTCTTCTCGAGGTCCCCTATGAGCTCGAAATTGCGAGGGCGTATGCGAGAGGTGGGCTTGCGTTGGAGGCTTGGCAGCACGGTGAGGATGCTCTGCTGAAGCTCTACGCTCAGCTGTGTCGCTATGCTCTCCCAGGAGATGAGCTTGGCTCAGCAGCAAATCTCAGGGTGCAGTCCGAGATGCTGTCTTCAGAACGGCCGATTGAGGCTGTTGAGAGTTCTTCAGAATACAGCCATGAGAGCGCTCTCCCCTCGTCGCGAGTGCTCGAGGAAGAGCAGTCTGAGACCTTGCACGAGCTGGTGCTCATCAGTGGCAAGGGCGGCACGGGAAAGACGAGCATCGCTGCTTCGCTCTTCGCGCTGAGCGGCGAGGGGGTGGCGGCGGACTGCGATGTGGATGCGGCGAACATGCACTTGGTGCTTTCGCCCAAGGTGAAGCATCGCTGGCCGTTCTCTGGTGGCAAGCACGCCGAGCTCGACGTTCAGCGCTGCACGGGTTGTGGCCGCTGTCTGCGTCACTGTCGTTTCGAGGCATTGCAGCTCGCTGGCGCAGTTGTCGAGGTCGACGAAGTTTCCTGTGAGGGGTGTGGAGTCTGTGTCGACGTCTGTCCCACAGGGGCGCTCAGCCTGCAGCCTTCGCTCAATGGCGAGTACTTCCTCTCCGATACCCGTTTTGGGCCGATGGTACATGCGCGTTTGGGCACCGCCGAGGAGAACAGTGGCAAGTTGGTTACTGTCATTCGCCGCGAGGCCAAGGCGCTCGCCCTGAAGGAAGGGCGTCGTTGGCTGGTTGTGGATGGTTCTCCTGGCATCGGTTGTCCTGTCATCGCATCTCTCAGCGGCGCTTCCTTGGCGCTGATCGTGACCGAGCCGAGTCTCTCGGGGTTGCATGATCTCGAGCGGGTCGCCTCGTTGTGTCAACAGCTTCGTGTTCGGGCGGCGGTCTGCGTCAACAAGGCCGACCTCGAGCTGGAGCTCAGCGAGCGGATTGAGCAGAGAAGCGCCGAGCTTGGTCTCTTGGTGCTCGCGCGGATTCGGGTCGATGCGGCGGTCAGCCGTTCGCAGCGTGCGTTTCGATGTGTGGTCGAGGACGACGCCCCTGTTTCGCAGGATATTCGTGTGCTGTGGAAGCAGCTTCAAGCGCTGCTCGAGCCGACGCCGAGGCAGGAAGGGCTCGAGGGAGCGCGCATATGAGTTGGTCCTCGTGGCCTACTTCTCCCAGTTTGAACCCATTGTGTTCCCTCATCACTTGATAGGCAGCGTATGTCGAATACTGGATCCCCCCGAAAAATTCTCGTCATTGGCGGTTCTGCGGCTGGTCCCAAAGCAGCAGCGAGGGCTCGTCGGCTTGATGAAAACGCAGAGATCACCATTGTACAGAGGTCCCCGGAGCTCTCCATGGCTTCGTGTGGCTATCCGTACTACGTCGGTGGCTTCTTCGATGACCGCAAGATGTTGCTCTGCACCCCCACTGGCGTGGTGCGTGATCCTCGGTTTTACTTGAGTGCCAAGGGTATCGTGGCACGCACCGAGTGCGAGGCGCTCTCCATTGATCGCGCGAAAAAGACGGTGCGTATTCGTGATTTGGGCAGCAACAGCGAGGAGCTGCTCGCCTACGACAAGCTGATCTTGTGCACGGGTGCCAAGCCGCGCATGCCGCCCATCCCTGGCATTCAGCTCGCCGGAATCACCACCTTGCAGTCAATGCAAGATGCTGATTTTCTGCGGAAAGTGCGGGATGAGAAGAAGATTCGCAAGGCCGTCATCATCGGTGGAGGACTGATTGGCATCGAGACCTTGGAGGCCATGCAGCTTGCTGGGATAGAGGTCACCATCGTGGAGCTCTTGCCGCAGCTCCTGACCTTCCTGGATTGGCAGTTCGCCAAGCTGATTGAGAACCACGTCCGCGCTCAGGGGGCCAACGTCATCACCGAGAATGGAGTGAATGCGTTCTTGGGCGACGACTCGGGCAAGCTGCGGGCGGTTCGCCTCAACAATGGAGCCGAGCTCGAGGCTGAGCTCGCGGTGATTGCAATCGGCGTCATCCCCAACGCCGATTTGGCGCGGGAAGCTGGACTCGAGCTTGGGAAGACGGGCGGTATCGTGGTGGATCATTTTATGAACACCTCGGATCCGGACATTCTTGCAGCGGGTGATTGCGTGCAATCTCAGCACATCATCAGCGGCGAAGGGGTGCATGCGCCCTACGGCGACCTCGCCAATTTGCAGGGGCGAGTGGCGGGCGAGAACGCTGTCCTTGGTGCTCAGGCGCGCTTTCCCGGCACCATCCAAACGGGGATCTGTAAGGTTTTCGAATACGCGGCTGGGTCGACGGGGTTGTCGGAGCGCAAGGCGCGTGAGCTCTACGGTGACGATGTCGAGACGGTCGTCAACGCCAGCCCCGACAAGCCAGGCTTCATGCAGGGACTGCTGCTCGTCAGCAAGCTCGTCGCCCGCAAGAGTGATGGACGCTTGTTGGGTGCGCAGTGTGTGGGCGCAGGTGATGTGAGTAAGCAGATCGCGATTTGGGCGATGAACGTGCGATATGGCGCGAGCGTGGATGACATGGTGAACGCCGACTTGCCCTACGCGCCGCCGTTTTCACTGGCCGTCGACCACAGCATCGCCACGGCGCACTTGATGCAGAACAAGCTGCGTGGGCTGATGAGTGGGATCTCGGCGACGGCATTGAAAGCCAAGCTCGATGCGGGAGAGCGTCCCTTCCTCCTGGATGCGCGCGGTGCCGACGAATACGAACAGATGCGACTTGGTCAAGGCGAGCAGCTCATCCCGCTCGGCCTTCTGCGTCAGCGCTTGGAGCAGCTCCCGCAAGACAAGACAGCGGAGATCATTTGTTTTTGCAAAATCTCGCTGCGCGGCTTCGAGGCTGCTCGGGTCTTGCAGGCGCACGGTTGGCAGAACGTCAAGGTGCTCGAAGGTGGCCTGATGGCTTGGCCCTACGCTCGAGAGCGGTGAGCAGCTTTGGCATTCGAGCTACGCAGGGAGTGCGTGGTCTCAGCCCAGCCTGTCTGGGGCTGTTCGCACTCCCGCTTCATCTCGCGCGCCTCCCCGTGTGAGGAGGAGGCAAGCGGTCTTTGAAGCTGGGCGGAAAAAGCTGCAGCGTGTGGGGCTCTAACTAGCTGGATTTGCGTCTCTTTCCTTGCGATCGGCAGTCGCAGACCGCGGTTGCGAGAAGACGCTGTCCAGCGGGCCCGATGACAGGAGATGTCCAGATCATCGCTGTTTGCGGCAAGGGCTGTTGCATACTGGCGAGCTCCGGCGTTACCGTGGATGTAGGTGGGTTGTCCACCTGCTTTCGCCGCAAGGAGGTCCTCATGACGCTGAGCGAAGCTTTCTGTTGTTTCAGTCGCCTTGACCCCAACGATGATCGCAGCGTCCGTCAGATGAAACAACAGGCAGCAGTTCTGCTGTGGCAGGAGTTGCAACGGCTCTCGCGGTGCATCGAAGCAGAGCGTCGTGAAGAGGTGCTGAGCATGACCGTTATCGCCCTTTTGCGCTGTGGTTCGCGGCAGGGGGAGTGGACTGACGCGGCGGTGCGTGCCTACCTCTACAAGGCTTTGCGTTCGAAGCTGCGTACCCGCATCAAGCAGGAGGGGCGCGCGCGCAGACTGGAGGCTGCGCTCACCCAGAGGGCGTTGATGAATGGTGCAAGCGTCTGCAGCGAGGACTCCGAGCTCGATGCGCTGCGCCGTTTGCACCAGCTCTTGCTCGATGGCAATGCGAAGATCCTACCCAAGAACGCGCTGTGGGTGTTCCAGAGTGGGCTGCAGCGTTTGGGTGAGTACTGGAAAACCGCTGCGAAGGGCGTGGAAGAGCAGGTGCCCACCGCTGCCTTCGACGAGCGCGAAGCTGCTCGGCGACGGCAGGCCTACCAACGGGCCCGCAACGCGCTGCTTCGTTACATTGATGAGGTGCGCGCAGAAGGCGTGATCAGCGATGAGGAGCATTGCGCTTTCGCGCTCTGGATCAGCCGTCTTTGCGGCGCGAGCTTTTTGCACGAGGCGAGCTGAGCTCAGGGCTGTACGCGGCAGCTTTGGTCGGCTAGTGACAGCGTCTCGAGTTGCACCGCGCACTCCTCTTCGAGCGCTGCGGGGTTGGCTGCACCGCGCTTCTCGAAGTCCAAGAGCTTGGATTTGACGCTCGGGCACAGGGCCGACATGCACTCGCTCGGGGTCTTGCAGGCCTCGTCGTAGGTGGTGGTGAAAGCTTTGCAGTGAGGACCCCATGCGATACTCGTCTGCATGTTGGTTTGTGTACTGACGCCCTTGACTTGGGTCGCTTGATCACTGCAACCCAGATTCAGGAGCAGCAGTAGTCCACCCAGAAAGCCCAGCAGCTTGCCCATCGGTTTCTCCTTCGTGCGTGCGACGTCCACCTCGGTCGTCAGCGTTCCCTATGATACGCGCGATCGCCTCACAGATTCACTATGAAAGCCTGCCGGCGTGCGCCCAGATTGTCCTCGGAGCGTTGCGAGTGAGTTGCTAAGTCAAAGAGAACACCAGGAAAACAAGAATCTCGCCAGCTTGGGCTCAGAGACCAGATGGCGGGACCGTACAGCTTGCCAGCGAAGCAACGCCTGCTCGGGTTCAGCTTACACCCGCAGGTGTGGATGATGGCCCATCCAGAGATTGCTGGAGCGCTACCCCAGTCGAGTTGACGAGTCTCCTTCAAGTCGTTGTCATTCATTGGGAAATGGTGGTGGCACAGAGCTTGATTAGTTGTGAGCCGAGTCCGATTCTGGTCGAACGGGCTGCTCAACTTCGAGGAGGGGCACATGAACCCACGTCGTATGACTTCGCTTGTCTTGGCCTTCTTGGCGCTTTCTTCAATGACGGCTGGCTGCCTGGATTTGGATGATGAGTGGGAAGATTGGGATGAGGGCTGGGGTGAGAGCTGGGATGATGGGACTTGGGCATCCTCTGACGAGAGCTGTTCCTGCGATGGCACTGGCTATTGCTACTGTTGGGGGGAGCAACGACCCGAGGGGTGCTGGTGTGATGATTGGGGTGCGTGCACTTGTCCACAGGAGGGGATGGGAGCTTGCATGAGCAACGCGGATTGTGCGCAGGGTGAGGTGTGTTCGCTGGAGGGGTTCTGTGCGCCCGTGGTCGCCAACTGCCCGCTCACGGATGAGTGCTTGGCTGATCCAGAAGCGTTCGTGCATGCCTGGCAGGGCATCGATCCCATCTATGCGGGCGAGATTGACTTTGGCACGCAGCGCGGCTTGTTGTGGGTCGACATCGAGTTCTATCCCACCCATCTCTATGGAGAAGGACAAATCGTCTTTGGCGAGCGCGCATTTCAAGTGGTGCTCACAGGCGTGCGCAACGGCAATTACACCTTTGGACAAGTCCTGGATGCCTTTGGAGGGCGCAGCTTCGACTGGACGTACGAGGCAGAGCTCAACAGCGCGAGCGAGTGGAGTGGCAGCATGCACTTTGCGGACTCGACCGTCACGCTCGACGGTGTGTTCACTGGGCTACGGATCTCGCCTTGCGGCTGTGAGCTCGAGGTGAACTGCGCAGACGATGCCGAGTGTGGCAGTCAAGAACGCTGTCTGGGCGGCCTGTGTCAGCCCGTCATCGCCCAAGTCGACGACCTGGTCTGTCGCCGCAACAGCGATTGTGGACAGGGCGCGGTCTGCGTCAACGCGCGCTGCTCAGAGTTCTGCACCCAGCATGCGGAGTGCCCCGTGAATAGCTCCTGTCTGCTCGGCTTCTGTGTGCCCGATTGTGAGAGCGAGTTGGACTGTGCGCGAGGTGAACGGTGCGACGCAGGGACTTGCGTTCCAGCAGCGCCGCAGTGTGTCGATGCTCTCGACTGTAGTGTCGCTCAACGTTGCATCGATGGCCGTTGTGAGGCGCTGCAAGCCTGCACGATGGATGAGGAATGTGGCGCGACCGAAGCGTGCATCGAAGGCCTATGCAGAGGCCGTGACATCGGCTATGCTGCCTCTTTGGACGGCTAAGCGAGGTGATGAGTCAGTGTCTTGGTTGTGACGAGTGTAACGAGTGAGGTGGCTCATGTCAGTGGAAACGATCCGAGGGCACGCATCCTCCCGCCAATCCAGGAGAATGGCCGGTATCGTGGGCTCGGGGTCTGCACGCGAGCGACGGGGACCTGCAAGGCTCGTGCGCTTGTTGACCGCACTCTTCGTGTTCGTCTTCGGACCGCAGTGTATGATTGAACGACAGACTCGCCTGCGGATCGACGCCAGTGGGCACTACGGTCGAGTCTATGACCGCCAGGTGGGGGGCTGTGATTCGGAGTTCGATCGCAGCCAGATCCATCAGCAGTTTGGTGGCAGCGTGGGGGCGCAGTTCGAGCACGAGAGTGGTGTCAATGCGGGCAGTGAGTTGAGCTTCATCGCCGGCTCTTTGTCGGAACAGCGGGGCATCGATGAGCCCGTTGCCGAAGACTACTTCATGGGCGGACTGGTGCTCTATGGAGGCTACGACTTTCGCTACTTTGGTTTTGATCTTGGGATGTTGAGCGGATTTGGTGAGGGGCAGACGGCGGCTCTCCCTTTGGCCACGATGCGCTTTGGCAAGCTGGGCGAGATGTGGGGCGAATTCGGAGTGGTAGACCCACATTTCCAGCCTCTGCGGATGGCTCACGCCTCTTTTCGGGTTCGGCAGGACCTGTTCGAGCTCAGGGCGGGGCTGGCGCTGAGAACGATGTGGATGATCGACTTGTACGATGGTGAGATTCGTACTTCGCATAGCGACGATGAATGGCAGAGCGGCTCGGTCTTCGTTGAATATGCGCAGGGACCCTACGATGGCTGGGGGGCGAAGCTGAGCCTGGATCTCACCCCGAAGTCTCCTCATGTGCTGATAGGGGTCTATTTTCAGCCCAATCTTGGGGTTTCGTCGCAGTGAGCGCCCAACGGTCGAACGAGACG
>JAVFAO010000151.1:0-14742 GCA_034002465.1 Myxococcota bacterium | reverse complement strand
ATACCCACTGAAGCAACCCTGACACTCATCGTAACAAGACCGAAAAACCAAGCTCGTTTGTACAAGTCGATCTTGCCGAAAAACCTTGGTGGTTCAATGGGTTCATGGTGATGCGCATCACGTGGGCTTTGGCGGGGTGTGGGGCAGCGCCCCACAAAAACCATACAAAAGAATGAACGAGCCGCTCGCCGAGCGCGAGCAATGTTGACTTGGTCGAGACTGGTGGTGCGCGATCACCCCCAGCGCTGCAGGTAGGGCTGCGTAGGCAGAGGGGAGAGGGATTGTCGTGTCAAACCAAAAGAATGAACGAGCCGCTCGCAGAGCGCGAGCAATGTTGACTTGGTCGAGACTGGTGGTGCGCCATCGCCCCCAGCGCTGCGGGTAGGGCTGCGTAGGCAGAGGGGCGAGGGATTGTCGTGTCAAGGGGTCGCGGGTACTCCGACCGGTACGCTGGCTGGCGTCATGTCCAGGTAGAGCGCGCCGTCGGGGCCGAGCGGGATGCCCAGGAGGACCCAGAGGATGAGCAGCAGCGTCCACACGATGGTGAAGATGAAGGTGTAGGGCAGCATGGTCGAGATGATCGTGCCGATGCCGTAGCGTTCGTCGTACTTCTGCGCGAAGGTCACGATCAGCGCGAAATAGCTCATCATCGGGGTGATGAGGTTGGTGACCGAGTCGCCGATGCGGAAGGCTGCCTGGGTGAGTGCTGGGTGGTAGCCGAGGAGCATGAACATGGGGATGAAGACTGGCGCCATGATGGCCCATTTGGCGGAGGCGCTGCCCATGAACATGTTGATGAAGGCGGAGAGCAGCACGAAGCCGACGATGAGGGGGATTCCGGTGAGGCCCACGTTGCGCAGGAAATCGGCGCCTTGGATGGCGAAGATGAGGCCCAGGTTGCTGTAGCGGAAGAAGTAGACGAACTGGGCGGCGAAGAAGACGAGCACGATGTAGCTGGCGAGGGTGCCCATCGAGTGCGTCATGTGTTTGACGACGTGTTTGTCGTTCTTGATGGAGCCGACGACGATGCCGTAGACCAGCCCTGGGATGAGGAAGAAGATGAGGATGGCGGTGATCATCCCTTCGAGGAAGGGGGAGTGCAGCACCGAGCCCGTCTCTGGGTCGCGCAGCAGACCGTTCTCGGGGAGTACCGCAGCGACCAGCGCCCCGAGGGTGAAGAGCAGGGCCACACCTGCCCAGCGAAGGCCCTTCTTCTCCAGTGGCGTGAGCTGGGTCACAGGGATTTTTTCGGCGTCGCCGTCATAGGCGCCGAGTCGGGGTTCGACGATGCGTTCGGTGACCCAGGTACCGAAGACGACGACCAGCATCGCCGAGGCGAACATGAAGTAGTAGTTGACCGCAGGGCTGACGGTCATCTCGGGGTCGAGGATCTGGGCGGCGGAAGTGGAGAGGCCGGCGAGGATGGGGTCGACCGAGCCGATGAGGAAGTTGGCGCCAAAGCCGCCGCTGACGCCGCAGAACGCTGCGGCCAGACCTGCCATGGGGTGACGGCCTAGGGCGTGGAAGATCATGGCGCCCAAGGGGATGAGGATGACGTAGCCAGCCTCACTGGCGAGGTGAGAGATGATGCCAGCGAGCACCACCGCAGCCGTGACGAAACGCGCTGGAGCACCGAGGACCAGGGCGCGGATCATGACGGTGAAGAGGCCGGAGCCCTCGGCCACGCCGATGCCGATCATGACGGCGAGCACGTAGCCCAGCGGTGGGAAGGCGACGAAGTTGTGAGTCAGATTTTCGTACATCCAGCGCACGCCGTCGCCGCTGAGCAGGTTCTGCACAGAGATGGTGCTGCCGTCGACGGGGTGCACGGCCTGCAAGCCCGCCCAGGCGGCGATGGCAGAGGCGATGACCACGAGCAGCGCGAGCAGGGCGAAGAGGGTGGCTGGGTGAGGGAGCTTGTTACCGAGCAGCTCGACGAGGTCGAGGGAGCGGTTGAAGGCGCGGGAAGAGAAATTGGCAACAGTGGCGTAGGCCTGTCGTAGTTGTGTCATGCGGCAGGCCCCTCCTCAAGGGCCGTCCGAAGGCCTTACCAGAAGCGGGTCTTGGTCGCAAGCAGGGGCGAGGAATGCGGGTAGTAGGGGCACGGCATGCCGTGCCCGTTATCAGCCTGCGAAGGCGACGTAGATCGCGATGACGACAATGGTCAGCACCGCACCAGCGGCCTTCGCTCCGCGCCAGGGGGTGAGGTCAAGCTCGCCGCAGTCCTCTTGTTGCCAGGCTTGGGGCAGCGGTCGCAGCAGGCCGAGGAGCAGCATGAGCAGGACCAGGAAGGCGAAGACGGCGCCGAGGAAGTGGAACTCGTGCATGGCGGCGACCCAGCCGTCGAAGGGAGGCACGAAATAGCCCACGGCGATGAGCACGAAGCCTGCGATCAGGGCGAGCTTGGCGCCCAGCGGCGGCACGCGTCGCGCCAGCAGGCCGACGCTGACGACGGCGAAGATAGGGATGAAATAGATCCCGTTCATCTTCTGCAAATATGTGTAAATACTGCCAGTTCCGGCGAGCAGTGGGGCTATGGTCATGGACGTGAGGGCGATGATCCAGCCGAAGGTCTTGCCTGAGCGGACGACCTGTTCTTCGGTGGCGTCGCGTTTGAGGAGGCCATTGTAGAGGCCGAGGCTGAAGAGGGTGCAGGTGGAGTTGAGGGCGGAGTTGAAGGAGCTCAGGATGGCGCCGACGAGCGCGGCGGCGAAGAAGCCGGCGAGCGGTGCTGGGAGGACAGAGCGCACGAGGGTGCCGTAGGCGTGGTCTGCCTTGAGGCCGTCGGCGGCGAAGAGGTAGAAGGCGATCATACCGGGGAGCACCAGGTAGAGCGGGCCTAGCAGCTTGAGGGCGCCAGTGAGCAGCACGCCTTTCTGGCCTTCTTTGAGGCTGCTCGCGCCGAAGGTACGCTGGATGATCTGTTGGTTGGTGCACCAGTAGAAGAGGTTGAGCAGCAGCACGCCGGTGAAGAGGGTGTGGAAGGGGACGGACTGTCCCTCTCGTCCCATGGAGTTGAAGCGTTCTGGGTTGGCGTCGCGCAGGGTTGTCCAGCCTTCCCAGACGCCGTCGCCGCCGCTCACGGCTTGCAGCCCGAAGTAGGTGATCATGAGGCCGCCGAGGAGCAGGCCGACGCCGTTGATGGTGTCCGAGATGGCGACGGTGCGCAGTCCACCGAAGAGGGCGTAAATGGAGCCGATGATGCCGACGAGCCAGACCATGAGCCAGAGGTTGACCGTGGGGTTTTGGATGCCTGTGATGGAGGCGACGTCGAGGATACCCGTGAGCGCGGTCGCGCCGGTGTAGAGGATGATGGGCAGCAGGATGACGGCGTAGGCGATGAGGAAGATGAGGTCGGTGATGATGCGGGTGCTGCGGTCGAAGCGCAGCTCGAGCAACTGTGGGACGGTGGCGATGCCGCTTTTGAGGAAGCGGGGAAGGAAGAAGAGGGCCATCAGCACCAAGGCGAGCACCGCGACCACCTCCCAAGCCATGACGCTGAGGCCATCGGTGAAGGCGTTGCCGTTGAGTCCGACCATCTGTTCGGTGGACAGATTGGTGAGCAGCAGCGAGCCCGCGATGAGCGGGAAGCTGAGGCTGCGCCCGGCGAGGAAGTAGCCTTTGCTGCTGCCGTGGTCGTCGCGTCGGGTGATGAACCAGGTCAACACGCCCACGAGCGCGGTGAAGAAAACGAAGGAGCCCAAGGTGAGCAGATGCATGGGGCCGATCTCCTGCGAGGGAGGGATGAAAACTCGAGGGAACAGGCCAAGCGCCCAATCGACAAGAAGATGTGGGGCGCTGCCCCACGCCCCGCCAAAGGGCGGTGCCCTTTGGAATCCCTTTGTTTCAGAGCGTTGGCGGCACGTCTTGGAACAGGGCGCTTGGAGCTGGCGGCTGAGAAGGGCGTCGGCGCCGCGACGCGAGAGACCGTGCTCGTGGTTGTAGCGCGACGGCGCTGGAGTGCAAGGCTCGAAAGCGAGTGAAGGGAGACTCGAGCCAGCGTCTGGCGGCGCGCATCCGATGCGCGGCGGAAGCGCTGTGAGAGGGTCGCGAGAGCGAGCGAAATCTCAAATAGGAACGAGGAACGAGGAGCGAGGAACGAGGGAGCTGCAGGGTGGTGCGCTTGCTAGGCCCACGGTATGCCGTGCCCGGTATTGGCCTGCGAGGGCGAGGAACGGTGACCGAGCGTAGGGCCACGGCATGCCGTGCTCGGTATTCGCTCCGAGCGGTCGCAACAATGCGAGCTGCGCAACCGTTTCTTTTGATGCGCAATTGGTGTATGACAGGCCGCGCTGGCTCTCGTGTTTCGGCTTTGGTGGCCGATGGCGAGCCAGTCGAATCTCTGCGTGTCCGCATGGACCTTGCCCTTCCGCACGCTCGACAGTGTTGACCTCAGGTGCTCTGGGGTGACGCTGTCCTCGGTGTTGGCGGCTGGGTGAGCTCATTCGGATAGTGGAGCCTGTGCATTTGCATCCTCGAGCTGCCGTTCTGGCCGCTCGCTCAGCCCAAGAAAGGTCTCCTCATGCCAGCCATCACCAACATCGTCGCTCGCGAAATTCTCGATTCCCGTGGCAACCCCACCGTCGAAGTCGACGTCCACGTCGAAGGCGGTTTCATGGGCCGCGCCGCCGTGCCGTCGGGCGCTTCCACGGGTACCCGTGAGGCTCTCGAGCTGCGCGACCAGGACAAGGGTCGCTACCTGGGCAAGGGCGTGCTCAAGGCCGTCGCCAACGTGAACGACGCCATCCGCCCCGCCATCATTGGCATGGACGCTGCCGCCCAGAACGAGCTCGACACCAAGATGTGTGAGCTCGACGGTACGGCCAACAAGGACAAGTTCGGCGCCAACGCCATCCTGGGCGTCTCCTTGGCCGCCGCCCGCGCCGCCTCGCTGGCCACCCAGACCCCGCTCTACCAGTACATCGCCAAGCTCTTCGGCAAGACCGCGACGCGCCTGCCAGTGCCCATGTTCAACATCATGAACGGCGGTGCCCACGCCGACAACAGCCTGGATTTCCAGGAGTTCATGATTTCCCCCATCGGCGCCCCCAACTTCGCCGAGGCGCTGCGCATGGGCGCCGAGATCTACCACACCCTCAAGGGCATCCTGAAGGCCAAGGGCTATGCCACGGGTATCGGTGACGAGGGTGGCTTTGCGCCCAACCTCAAGGCCAACGTCGAGGCCATCGAGGTGATCCTGGCCGCCATCGAGAAGCGTGGTCTCAAGCCCGGCAGCGACGTGGTCATCGCGCTGGATCCGGCGGCGAGCGAGTTCTTTGAAGACGGCAAGTACCATTTCCGCAAGTCAGATGGTCGCAAGCTCAGCTCCGAGCAGATGGTCGAGTTCTGGGACGGTTGGGTGAAGCAGTACCCCATTTGGTCCATCGAGGACGGGCTCGCCGAGCAGGATTGGGACGGCTGGTCACTGATGACCAAGACCATGGGCGACCGCCTCCAGATCGTCGGTGACGACCTGCTGGTGACCAACGCGGCGATCCTCTCGCGCGCCATCGAGAAGGGTGTGGCGAACTCCATCCTCATCAAGGTCAACCAGATCGGCAGCCTGACCGAGACGCTGCGCACCATGTCCATGGCCAACGAGGCCAAGTACACCCAGATGGTCAGCCACCGCTCGGGCGAGACGGCGGACGACTTCATCGCCGACCTGGTGGTGGCCACGGGCTCTGGCCAGATCAAGACCGGCGCCCCCTGCCGCGGCGAGCGCGTCTCGAAGTACAACCAGCTCATCCGCATCGAGCAAGAGCTTGGTTCCGCCGCCGAGTACTCGGGCGTCGCCTACAAGGCCAAGGGCACCTTCTCTGCGCGCGCGTAGGCGTTCTCAGGACTCCGTGCTCGCTCCTGCGAGACTCTGAGGGGTGTTCAGCCCTGTGCGGGCATTCGCCAAGCGCATACGGGGGGCGAGTCCCCATGCGCTGCATTCGGATTGCATTTGCTCGCTCTCAGGTACCGCGACCTCGCTCGATGACTCGCGAGGCTGGACTACCCTTCGCTCGCTATCGATTGCGGCACCAGGGCGTTCGCCCCCCATCCTCCACATTCCCGATATCGCTGTGGCAACAAATGGGGGAACAGGCCAAGCGCCAAATGGACAAGAAGAGGGAATCGTTGTCCTGAAAGATGCTGATTCGCGAGCCGCTTCGGACGCTTCGGCCGAAGAGTCGTAGCCAGGATGGCGGGGTGTCGTGTAGACTCGCGACGTGGTCGTATCGACGCGGCCAACTAGACTGACGACGGCCAGCGGCTCATCGCAGAGGCGTAGCACGTTTCCCATGAGCTCGGAGCTTGGTGCATGAACAGCATCCTACCGATCGGCATTGAACAGCTTCTCGGGGGCGCAGTAGAGAAAGCTCGCTTGGAACTCAAGGCGAGTTGGGATCCGCAGACGACGGGTGTCCAGGTGCTCAAGACGCTTTGTGCCTTCGCCAATGATCTCCATAATCTCAATGGCGGCTACATCGTCATTGGGGTCGCAGAGCAGGACGGGGCTGTGGCGCGGCCAGTCAAGGGACTCGACAGCAAGGAGCTCGAAGAGGCGCAGAAGTGGATTCGGGGCAACTGTGAGCGCATCGTGCCTACCTACCAGCCGGTCATGGACGTCGTGGAGGTGGATGATACGTTGGGAGTACAGGCCAAGTGCCCAATGGACAAGAGGTTGGTCCTGGTGCTGTGGGCCCCTGCCTCGGATGTTCGACCTCATCAGGCACCGAATGGCCCGAAAGGGGCGCGCGAGTACTGGGTTCGTGTCGGGTGCGAGACGGTTGTAGCGCGCGATGCGATCCTGACTGCGTTGATGCAGCAGACAGCTCGTGTTCCATTCGATGATCGCCGCGCTCAGAGTGCATCCAATGAGGAGCTGAACTTTTCGCTGGTACGGGAGTTCCTCCATGACGTCCAGAGCGCGTTGCGAGACGAGACCGATGCGAACCGAGTGTACGCCGCAATGCAGCTCGTGGCGCGAGTCAATGATCATACCGTGCCCCGCAATGCAGCATTGCTGATGTTTTCGGTCGAGCCAGAGCGCTGGTTTCGAGGTGCTCGGATCGAAGTGGTGGAGTTCCTTGATGACGCCGGTGGTGACATGCTGGCGGAGACAGTCTTTCGGGGCCCACTCCACCATCAGCTTCGCCAGAGCCTCTCTTACCTCGAGAGCATGACGACGCGCTACCTCGACAAGGGAGGGGCGAGCCTCGAGGCCAAGGGATGGCTCAGCTTCCCGGTGCCAGCGTTGCGTGAGGCAATCGTCAACGCGGTGTACCACCGTAGCTACGAGGCGAGTGTCGAGCCCACCAAGGTTTATCTCTACCCCAACCGCATCGAGGTGATCAGTTACCCTGGGCCAGTGCCAGGCATCGAGCAGCAACACCTCGATGGGGACGCCCCGATGCCGCCGGTCCCGGCGCGCAATCGGCGTATTGGAGAATATCTCAAAGAGTTGCGTTTGGCCGAAGCGCGCGGAACGGGGCTGCCAAAGATCCGGCGGAGCATGGAGCAGAACGGCTCCCCTGCGCCGCGTTTCGATTTCGACCAAACGCGCAGCTACTTTCGGGTTACTCTTCCTGCTCACCCCGAATTCATTGCGCGCCGAGTGTTGGGTGATTATGCGTATCGCAAGGCGACAGGCGAGCACCAGGCCGCCAAGCAGGTGCTCCAGCGCGCCTGGCGTGATGGGATGCGCTCAGGCTCGATTGCTGAGGCGCTGGTTCGTGAACATAGCGCGGCGGGTGAGTTGCAGCAGGCTGAGCAGCTTGTCGACGGGCTGACGGCCAATGAGGCGATGGTTTATGCCTCGTCCATCACGGCTCTGGCCGCCGCGTACGCCGAGGCGGGTGATTCAACGAAGTCCAAGGCTCTTCTGGACCGCCTCCCGAGCGTCCTCGCCGCGCGGGATGCCTTTGATGCAGCCATCGTCGAACGCCGTCTCGGTCGCCAGGAGCGGGCGCATCAGCTTTTTGAGCGTGCTGGTGACTTGGTCCTGCAGGACGTGCGTGCCTTGCACGAGTTTGCGCAGACGAAGCTGTCTCTGACGAAAGGCTTGGCCCACTCCGGGCGTCCTGCGGACCAGCAAACGAGGCGGAAACTCCTACAAGAGGCGCTGTCGTTTCTCGAACGCGTGACGCAGATGGACGCGCCGCCTGCTCGTCAGGCCTGGGCGTGGTTCAATCTGGGACAAGCGCGAGGCTGGTTGCAATTTCCCAAACAGAACGTGCTTGAGGCCTACCGGCGAGCATGCGAGTTGTTGCCCAGTGAAGAGCGATTTCGACGGGCATTGATGACGAGTGAACGGGAAGCTTGAGTGTGCAGGGGCGAATGATGATCCGCCCCATGGCACCGGCTCAGTCCTCGACGCCAGGGTTGGCGCAGGACTCGTCAGCGCAAATCGCGCCCTCCACATTGTAACAGGTGGGGCGGAAACCGCGGTTTTCCGTGACGATTGTCTCGCGACGACGTTCTTTGGCCTGCTCCAAGCGGGCAGTGCTTTCGGCGTCGAAGCGGCTGGGGCAGGCGGCGATGCGATTGGAGAACGCGCTCAGTGGTTCTTCGGCGAAGCGCTCGGCGAAATCGGATTGACCATCAGGATACTGCAGCAGCTTCTCCTCTTGGTCGATGCCGAACCAGCCCAGCCGGCTCAGCACCCAGACCTCGCTGCCATCGACCTCGCCTACGCTGGTCAGGAACATGCCGATGCCCTGGCCCACCTGCAGCGGCCGGTAGGGGTACTCGACGCTGAGCCCCTGCAGCGGTTCCCAGACGATCTTGCCCGCCTGGTCGCGCTGCATCGGCGGACTCACCTGCAGGTCGGCGCCCAGACGGACGACGAACGAGGAGCCGATGGAGCCGTGAAAGATGCGCTCAGTTTCAAAGGCGAGCTCGATGGCGGGGACAGGGTCCTGGCACTGCACGGGGTGGCCGCTCGTCCAAGGGTGCTCGCTGACGAAGCGCAGCGCGCTGACGCGGGCAAAGACCACCACGTCGGCCGCCATCACCGCGTCACAGATGCTGTAGCGGGCCTCGGGAAGGCGTGCATCGAGCTCGAAGTGATTCTCGGAAAAACCCGGCACGCCCTCTGGCGAAGAGGGCGACAAGGTGATGGGAGCGCTGTCGGTGACGGCGCTGGGCGGCTCCAGCGGCTCGACGCAGGCGCTGAGCAGCAGGGCGAAGGAGCTGAGCAGTGACAACTGGGCTCTGTGGTCCATGGCATCCTCCCTTTGGGTATTCTAGCGGAGGAATCGCACAAGTCGATGGGCATTTTTTCGCTCTCGATTGCATTCGCTCGCTCCCGCGAGACCCTCGCAGCGCTGCTCGTGCGCATCGGATGCGCACGCGACAGACGCTGACTCGTGCCTAGCTTCGCTCGCTCTCGATTGCATTCGCTCGCTCTCGGGTACCGACCTCGCTCGATGACTCGCGAGGCTGGAGTACCCTTCGATCGCTTTCGATTGCATTCGCTCCCTCGCAGCGCTGCTCGTGCGCATCGGATGCGCACGCGACAGACGCTGACTCGTGCCGCGCTTCGCTCGCTCGAGGGTTTGGAGCTGCCGGAGGTCACAGAGGATGGGCTCGTTCCCTTCGTTCGCGTGCCCTTGCATGCAGGAAAACAAGTTGCTACGCTCGCTGCTCGTCGGGGATACACCGTCTGCGTTTCTTCGACACCTACACTTTGCCTGGCGAGTCGGGTTCGCCCTTCTCTTCAGCGAATCGGAGGTCCGATATGAGTCTCGAGGCAGTCCCTCGCAATCACGTCGAGCGAGAGCAGCTCGTTCGTGCTCTTGAGGCTTGGATAGCCAGCCAACCGCCTGAGCTGGCGTTGCAGATCAATGAGAGCGTCTTTGCTGCCGCGAAGAATGCCTACCTCGACCTGAGTGGGCAATATCAGGCAGCAAAGGGCGCCGAGCGCGCCGCCTCAGATGCCGCCGACGCTGCTGACCGTCGATTCGATCCGGCTTTTCGCAATTGGTCGAACAGCGTGCGCGACGAGCGCGGCGTGGCGCGCAGCAGCGAGCTGAGCGCGATCCTGGGCATGAGCCCGGGCGAGCTGGTTCAAAGAACATATGCCGTCGAGGTCTTGCATACACAGAAGCTGCTCACTCAGCTCGAGAGCCGTGCCGATCTCCGTGGAGACCCCTCTGCTCTGGCTGAGTTGACCGCCGCCACCGCCGCCTTGGCCATCTCCGTCGCCGACGACGAGAAGGCCACACTCGCCAGGCTCGCCATTGGCCGAGAATACTCCATCGCGACCAAGGACTTCGACCGATCCTACCGCAAGCTGCGTCGAGCCTTGTCGCCCATCCTCGGCAAAGACGCTCTGGATGCGGCCTTCCCGCTCTTCGTCCGGGCCGAGCGCAAGATCGAGAACGAGTGAAGCTTCTGACGGCGCACTCGATGCGCCTCGAAGCGAGCGGAATCCAGACAGAGCACGGGGCGACCCTGGCGATGCTTGTGCGCCTATCCCGCTTTGGGCCTGTTTGCCTGCAGGCATCCATTTGAGAGCGCGAGGTGGTCGAGAAAGGCAGTGAAAAATCCAGAGCGAGAGATGCACGAGGCATGGTAGCTTGGGCGCCGGGATGAGAGGCCAGGGGAGAGCCCAAGCATGAGTTTCTGTGGCGTGGAAGAGAGGGACCAGACCGGAGACGACGAGGTCACCTCCCTCGAGGAGGGCAAGATCCTCGACTACATCACCGGCGAGCCAGTGAAGGACACGCCCAAGGAGCAGGTGCGGCAGCGCATCGCCCGGGCGCTCTTCCACGAGTACGGCATCTCGGTGGAGGACATGGTCCCCGACTTCAAGATGAAGGTCGACGGCCGCAAGAAGTCGATCGACATCGCCATCTTCGAGCCCGGCGCCGACAAGACGCCGGAGAACCTCCGCCGTGTCGTCATCTGCGACAAGGAGCCGAAGACCGGGTCCAAGGGCGCCTACAAGATGCGCGACCACAAGCAGGCCGAGAAGGAGTTCGGCCTGCTCTACGCCGTGATGGGCCAGGAGGACGCCGCGGGCTGCCGCTGGGGTCTGTGGACCAACGGCCTCGACTTCTTCTTCTTCGAGAAGGAGACGACGAAGTTCGATGTCAAGTTCCACCCGCGCGGCGACTGGCCCATGGCCGACGGCACGCTCGGCAGCCGAACCGTCGCCTCGGCCGCGCAGCTGCGCCGCGCCGACCGCGACATGCTGCTGACGGCGTTCCGTCGCTGCCACAACTACATCCACGGCAACGAGGGCATGCCGAAGGACGCTGCCTTCTGGCAGTTCCTCTACCTGATCTTCGCCAAGCTCCACGACGAACGCCGCCCGAAGGACCAGCCACCGCGGTTCTGGGCCGGCATGTTCGAGAAGCAGGTGGGCGGCAAGAAGCAGCTCGTCGACGAGCAGTTCGATCCCGAGGGGCAGAAGGCCATCCGCGCCCGCGTCACCCAGCTCGTCGACGAGGTGGCGAAGAAGTACAGGGACACCGTCTTCCGCGACAACCCGCCCCGCATCACGCTGTCGGACCGCGCCCTCGCGTTCATCGTCGGCGAGCTCGCCAAGTACGACCTCGGGCGCACGGCCCTCGACGCCAAGGGCGCGGCCTACCAGGAGCTGGTGAAGCACAACATCCGCGGCGACCGCGGGCAGTACTTCACCCCCCGGGGCCCGGTCGACCTCATGGTCGAGATGCTCGACCCCAAGCCCCACGAGCGGGTGATGGACCCGGCGTGCGGCACCGGCGGCTTCCTCGTCTCGACCCTCAAGCGCATCGACCGCTGGCTCCACGACGAGGCGAACGTGACGTCGGGCGAGGAGTCGACCGATGACTTCCTCTCGATCCAGGACCGCCTGATCGACATCGTCGAGCACAACCTGTTTGGCGCCGACTTCGATCCCTTCCTCGTCCGCGCGGCGCAGATGAACATCCTCATGGCCAGCAACGGCCAGGCCCGGGTGTTCAACATGAACTCGCTCGAGTTCCCGGTCGGCCACCTCCAAGGCGTCTCCGAGGCCAAGGGCAAGGCCGACCTCGGCACGATGGACGTGGTGATGACCAATCCGCCGTTTGGGTCGAACATCCCCATCACCGACCAGAACATCCTGCGCCACTACGAACTGGCGCATACCTGGGAGCGGACCGAGGACGGCGGCTTCCGGAACACGGGCCGGCTTCAGGGCAGCGTGGCGCCGGAGGTGCTCTTCATCGAGCGTTGCCTCGACTGGCTCAAGCCCGGCGGGCGCGCCGGCATTGTCCTACCCGACGGCATCCTCGGCAACCCCGGCGACGAGTACATCCGCTGGTGGCTGCTCCGGCACTGCTGGGTTCTCGCCAGCGTGGACCTGCCGGTGGAGGTGTTCATCGTCGAGGCGAACGTGAACATCCTGACCAGCCTGCTCTTCCTCAAGAAGAAGACCGACGAGGAGATCCGCGCGGAGGACCTCGGCCAGAAGGTCGACTACCCGGTGTTCATGGCCGTCGCCGAGAAGGTCGGCTTCGACCGGCGGGGGAACACGCTCTACAAGCGCGGGCCCGACGGCGAGGAGCTCGTCGAGGAGGTCGAGCACCGCGAGCGCATCCGCGTCAACGGCCACTCTGTGGTGCGCGTGCTCCGGCGGAAGGAGAAGACCGCCGACGACGACCTGCCGCGTATCGCGGACGCGTTTCGCGACTTTCGCAAGATCAACCCGGAGCCTGGCGCATGATTACGCGAATCGACGCCACCAACTATCGGTGCTTCGAACGACTCGGAATCAACTTCGGAGCGTTCGCGGTGATTGCCGGCGCTAACGGGTCCGGAAAGACGACCCTGCTCGACATCCCGATCCTGTTCGGCGACTTGCTGCGCTCTCGCAACGTTGCGCAGGCTTTCGTGGGTCGCTTGCTCGGGCGAGGGGCGCGCGCAACGAGCCTCAAGGAAGTTCCGTTCCGCTCCGAGCGCGAGAGCTTCACGCTCGGCATCGAGGCGAAGTTGCCCGATCACATCGTCAAGGCGCTTGTCGATGCAGCTCCTGCCGCGGTCCGCGACGCGCCGGACAAGCACCCGACCCACATTCGGTACGAGTTGCGCCTCGAGGTTGAGAGCGGCCACCAGATCACTGTGCGAAACGAGTACCTTTTCGTGTTCCCCCTGTCGGAGGCTTACGAGATGGGGCGTCTCCCCATGCAGGGAGAGAACGCGGACCAGGACGACTGGCGGTTCATCCTGAAGCGCGACTTTCACTGGGAGCAAACGTCGGAGGTCGTGCTTCGGCCGGAGACGAAGGGGGCCAAGGAAAAGGAGACGCAAGTCGACCGCACCGTCACCGCGCTCCCGCGCCTGCAATACGAGGCGGAAGTGGAGTTCGCCGCCGGGCGATGGCTCCTCGACGAACTGCTGACCGGATGGCTGTTCTTCGACCCTAAGTGGGCCGAACTGCGAGTGGCTGCGCCCCCAGGCCTTGACCGCACCCTGATGGCCTCTGGTGAGAACCTGCCCTGGTTGGCCCTCGGCCTGCTCAGGACCGATCCGGAGCGCTTCGCGATGTGGGTCGGGCACGTGCAGACAGCGCTGCCTCAGATCTCCGAAATCTCCGTGCACGAACGCGAGGAAGACCACCATGCGTACTTCCGCGTGACCTACGAGGGCGGGTTCACGGTGACTTCGTCTGGGCTGTCGGAGGGCACGCTTCGCATCATGGCGTTCACCCTGGTCGCGTACCTGCCCGATCCCCCTTCGCTGCTCGTCGTGGAGGAGCCTGAGAACAGCATTCATCCGCAGGCGATTGAAGCGATCATGCAGTCGTTGCGGTCGCTCTACGAAGGCCAGGTCTGGGTCTCGACCCACTCGCCGGTCGTACTCGCGGACGGCGAGCTCTCCGAGCTGGTGATCACCCGTCTCGACCGAAGCGGCGCCGCCACGGTGGTGCGTGGCGAGGATCATCCCCGACTCGCGCAATGGAAGGGCGCCATCGATCTCGGAAGTCTGTTCGCGACAGGGGTCTTCGAATGAGGGACCTCCTGGTGTACGTCGCAGATGGCAATATGGCGGAGGCCGTCGGTGGGCTTCTCGATCGCGACCAGGCGCACCTGGTGATCGGCTGCGCCCCCTTCACGTTCGATAGCCGAACCGACATCAAGGTCGCGAAGGGACAGAACGACCCCGGGGTGTACACGCGCGCTGACGCGCTCATGCAGCCCTACGCCGGGGAGTACGCCCGCGCGGTCGTCGTCATGGACGAAGAGTGGGAAGGCAGCCCGGGAGCCGCAGCCATCGTAGAGCGCCTGCGCGCGCACCTGACCGCTGCAGGCTGGCCCCCTGAGCGCGCGCTTGCACTGGTGGTGTCGCCTGAAGCTGACGTTTGGTTGTGGTCTGACTCGCCGCACACGGCCACCGCCCTCGGCTGGGCGTCCTGGGACGCACTCAGACCCGCGCTGGAAGAGGAAGGCTTCCTGGTGCCCGAGCAGAAGAAGCCGAGCCGCCCCAAGGAAGCGGCGGAGTGGGCGCTAGGGAAAGGCCCGAAGCGAATCCCGCGTTCCTCCAAGCTCTACCGGCAGGTCTCTGGGAAGGTCTCGGTCAAGCGGTGCGAGGACGACGCGCGCAGCGTGTTCATCAACCAACTTCGCACGTGGTTTCCGGCGGAGGGCGCATGTAGGTCAAGACCATCCCCAGCGCCTGGATGCGTCGTGACGGCCGACGCTTCGACTGTGGGCCGTACAGGTCCGGTGCGCGCGAGGCGAAGATCCGCCTGGAGGAGCTCGCGTGCCGCATGGACCGACT
>JAVFAO010000150.1:0-14861 GCA_034002465.1 Myxococcota bacterium | reverse complement strand
TGTTCGATTTGGTCCATGCTGGGGAGCTGCGGCTGGTGCCAGTCAATGGCACAAGCCGCGACGGTGGGGTCGAAGCCGCCCTGGGTCCAGCTCTGCAGTGTTTTGGCGAGCCCGAGCAAGTCCAAGGTTTCCGGGCGAACGGGCACGGCTCTGCCTGCATTTCGGTTGATTCGGGCGACATCGCCGTGCTCAGCGAAAGCGCTGAGCACGGCCTCGGCCTGCGCCATGATCCGGAACGCCCGCGCCGCGCTCTGCGCGGCGCGGGCGTAGTCGCCTTGATGGCGAATCGTGAGCATGACCAGGGTTCCCATCATCGGCTGCTGCACACGCAGCTCCTGAGCGTCGAGCCAGCAGCGCTGCTCGCCGAGGGCGAGCACGAGCAGCCTGTCGAGCTGCTCGGCCTTTCCCTTCGCTTCGCTGCAGCCGAGCAGGGTGAAGAACAGCACCAGCAGCGCCCACCGGGCGCGCACTCTGCGGCTCGCATCCCCAGAGTATTGGGAAACAAGCCTCGCGGCCGAGAAGAAGCGCATCATCGCGGTTTGCGTGTCAAGGGCCAGCTTCGCTGCCCCAGCACCCGCTTCATAGACCCTCGCCATGGCTTTGCTCAGCGCGCTCTCGCCGCGGAGAGGAGCACGAGCCCAACGAGCACAGCGAGCAGCGCAGCGGACTGGGCAAAGGAGAGCACGGCGTAGAGGCCGAAACTGTAGGCGAGGGCGAAGCCTCCGCCGAAGAGGAGGAACGCACCGGCGATCAGCAATGGGGAGGGGGCGGAGCGAGGCGCGCTGCGCCCTCGCAGACGCGCGAGCAGCGTCGGGACGCGGGATTGGAGCCAGGCGAGCACCCGCTGTCCTGCGTAAGCCCAGCGCTGGAGTAAACCGAACTGAGCGGTGGCATCGCTGGGAACGAAGATGACCACGCCGATGTAGAGGAGGATGCCGACACCGCTGGCCAAGGCGAGTCCAAGAAAGGCGAGCCGCAGCCAGATGGGAGCGAGCCCCAGGGCATTGGCCAGCCCGGCACAAACGCCGAAGAGGATTCTGTCGTGCTCACTGCGTCTCAAGACCACCTCGTCGGACGCGCGCTCAGTGGTTTAGAGGAGCGCGCGCTCTTCAGGCCGATAGGGAACGAAACGGAAGCGGGCGTAGACATCTTCGACACGCAGTCCAAGCTGCTCCTCGATCCGCAGTTTGAGCTCGCGCTGTACCTGGGCTCCGAGCTCTGGGATATTGGCGGTGGGGTCGACCACCACCTCACAGCGCAGCACGAGTCCAGCGTTGCCATCGCGCACAGAAGCCCGAACGTTGCGCACGGTCTGCATGGCAAGCACGAGGCGTTCAGCGAGTTTGCAGACGCTTTCTCGCTCGATGCTAACCCAGCCGTGATCGGCGATCTCGACAGGAAAAGGGCGGGCGCGACGAGGCACGGGACGCCAGATGAGCAGCACGACGCTGAGGAGAAAGAGCACGAAAACGGCACCGATGCTGCTGAAAACGCCCCTCTCGACGGCACTCAAATGGGCGAGAGCGCGAAGCTTCTCATCGACGAGCCCTAGGTCGAGCGAAGTTGCGCCAAGCGACAGCGCAATCGCCAACAAGACCCCAAGAACGAGGATGAGCAACAGGACGGACGCCAGAATGCGATTGATGTGGGTCACGCTCTTCTCGTTGGCTTTCACGTCGGATGCGAAGCAGGCTGGTCACCGACCCGTGGCACTCCGACCGGGGTTGAGCTGTACTCCTTGTCGGACTCGCGGCCTCTTGTCGCGTCCGAGTGGGCTCGAGCGGCCGCGGCGATGGCTAGCGACGCGCGACAGCTCGAGAGCAGTCTGCGTGTCGTCCCGGTTCAGCGCTGTGGACCTTTGAAGGTCCTGTTGCGCGGTCAGGCGCGCGATTATTCGACGCGCGCCTTGGCGGGGGCCTCATTGGTCTTGAAATGGATGTCGTGGATCTTGATATTGATCTCTTTCACCTTAAGACCAGTCATCTGCTGAATACGATCCGCAACCAGCTTTCTCACTTGGTTTGCGACATCCTTGATATTATAACCGTATTCAACAATCATCTCAAGATCGATCGCAACCTCTTTCTTCCCCACCTCGGCAGAGACGCCCTGGGTGGTGTCGGAAGTGCCGGTCACTTTTCCAATGACGTTTCGCAGCGCGCCCTTACCGAGCATGTAGACGCCCTCGACCTCGCGAGTGGCGATGCCGGCGATGGTCTCCAACACGGTATCCGAGAGAATGGTCTGTCCCGGAACATCGTTCATGGTGCGGTCTTCGCTGAGCTTGAGCATCGAATCGTTCTCCGTCATGGTCTCCTCCTGGGCAGGCACTGGGTCTGGACTGAACAAGGTAAACGCGCGCTAGGGCAACACACACACAATGACAAGCTGCCTTCAAGCGAGCGTTGCTTCCTCTCTCGCCTGGCCCATTCCAACTTGAGCCGAGCACTCTTGTCAAGAGCTGTGTGCTTCGACACACTTTAGATGTGATCTGGGGCGTGAGTGGCTGTTCGACGTCGCTCGCGCGCGCTTGCATCGCTCCACTGCCTATGGTGAACACATTTCAGGCTTCTGCAAGCCTTATCGCCCTGTCGCTCAAGCTTTGCTACTGAGGTGACCATGTCGTCGCAAATCATCCTGCTACTCGCCGTTACGGCATCTGCCCTCCCGGCCTTGCTGTATCTTTTTCTGGTGTGGCGCCTGGACCGCTACGAGCCCGAGCCCATCTGGCTGGTCGGTGCCACCTTTGCCTATGGCGCGACCATGGGCATCGCGGTCGGCGTCTTTGGAACCTTGGTGCTGTTGGCCGTGCTGGGCGGCGGTCTGGAGCTGAGCGAGAGCAGCTTCGCGGGCATGGCGCTGTTCGCGCCCCTCGCAGAGGAACCCGGCAAGGGCTTGGTCCTCCTGCTTCTCCTCTTGGGCAAGAACTTCGACAACACCACTGACGGGCTCATCTATGGCTCCGCCGCCGGCCTGGGCTTCGCGATGACTGAGAATTTCTTCTATTTTCTCGAGCCATTGCAGCGAGGCGACATGGACGTCTGGCTCGAGCTCGTCCTCATTCGAGGGGCCTTCACGGCCCTCATGCACTGCTGCGCGAGCGCAGCGCTGGGTGCCATGCTCGGCGCCTTCAGGTACCGAGGCTTTGTCCTGCAGTGGCTCGTCGCTCCGTTCCTCGGTTTGGCCATCGCCATCGCCATCCATGCGACCTTCAATGGATTGCTCGTGCTGGCCGTTTCTTCAGGTAGCGAGCACTACGCACATTTCGCCCTCGCCCTCGTCCCGATCCTCGTCATCGCGCTGCTCATCGTCACCAAGCTCTCCTTGCTGAGGGAGCAAAGGCTCATCCGGCGCGAGCTCGCCGACGAGGTCCATGCAGGGGTGCTACTTCCAGAACACGCCAGCATCATCCCCGACGCCAAACGCCGCAAGCAACCCCATTGGTTGCCCCCGCACGTCGACCGAGCGGAGTACGTCAAAACAGCCACCCTGCTCGCCTTCCGACGCCATCAAGCTCGGCTGCGAAAGCTGCCCACGGGCTCGCAAAACCCCGAAATCCATGCCCTCAGAATGCGGCTCTACAGCTTGGTGAATGCATTGCCGACTGGCGCCGTCTGATGACACTGGTATGAGCGTCGTGAGGCACGCCCAGATTCAACCACTCGTCGCACAGGAGACTTAGCTTGAACACGCGCAAAGGCAAACTGATCGCCCTCGTTTGTTTCTCGTTCCTCAGCGTCCTGCCCCTGATGGCGCAGGCGAGCTCCGACGAAAAAATCGAAATTGAGTTCGTTGGCTTCGGGACCAACCCCGATTTCTACGGCATCGTCCAAAAAGATGACCTCGCAGGAAGTGTCTTGATCGTCTACCAAATTGGCGTTCCTGCTCCTGTTGCCTCGGCCTCTCTCGAAGGCAGCTCCCTCAAGAAGGCCCTCGCCCTCCCCAACATCGCACCCTATGGCCTCTCCAACAAAGGCCTGGAAGGCCTCACCGCAGCGCAAGGATACAGCCTCGTCGGCACCGCCGTGGGCAATCAATTCCAGATCTCCATCACCAACGGACAAGCCTCGGTGACCCTCGGTTACTCTCCCATCGTCAGCGACCCATCAGGGCTGCAGTTCGCCAGCGTCAAGATCCGCAACGCCTACTGGACCGCTGATGGCGCCCGCGTCGTCGTCATCCTGCACCAGAAACTGAGCGGTGAGTGGGGCATGGACAGCGACACCATCGCCGCCTTCACCCTCGCCCCAGCAGCACCCGCGCCCGCACCCGCACCATAACGACCACGCGCAGCCGAGCCTTGGCCCCAAAGAGCCTAGTCGAAAAGCAATTGCTGACGCGCAATCTCGACAGGCTGAATACAGCGCGGACCCTCGTGCCGAACGTCGTTGACCCAGCTCGACACCGGAACCCGCTCAACATCCATGCCCCCAGCCCCATCACCTCGCTCGAGCAACGCAAACAACGAAGCTGCATCAAAAGCCGAGGCCTCATCCAACCAACGCTGCTGCCCTTCGGCGTCCAGCACCGCGGGCATGCGCTCATGCAACGCCAACATCCCGCCTCGCGCAGCAAGGGTCACCGCCGCACAGGTCCATAGAACCTGCTCTCGGCCGAATACTGAATACAAACCGGCCAAGGCCATCGGAGCCTCGTCGACGCGTCTCACGAAATAGGGCTGCTTCCCCCCACCCAGCGACTTCCATTCGTAGAATCCATCGATCAGCAGCAAGCAACGGCTCGAACGGAAAGCGTCACGAAACGATGCCTTCTCAGCCATCGTCTCCGAACGAGCGTTCACCAAGGGGGTGCCCCCAGGGTCTTTTCGCCACGCCGGCACCAAGCCCCAGCGCATCGACCGCAGCAAGCGCGCTCCCGACTCCTGACGCAGAACTGGAAGGCCTCGGTTTGGACCCAGATTGTAGCCCGACTCCAAGTCCCCTTCGAGACGCGCTGCAAACTGCGCTGCCAGCTGCACACCAGGCGTCTTCACCGCCACCCGAGTACACATCAGCTTCCCCCCGCAAGCTGCGGACGAGCTTGCGACCGACTCAAGCGAAGCTCGAAGACGCAGCCGCTCTCACTCGGACGCAACGCCAACTCGCCTGCCATGTCCGCCATCGAACGCTCACAAATCGCCAGTCCCAAGCCTGTGCCCTTACCCGGCTCCTTCGTCGTGAAGAAGGGCTCGAAGACCTGCCGCTGCAGCTCAGCGGGAATGCCTGGGCCGCTGTCCGACACACGCAGCCTGAGCTGAGCCTCGTCCGCCTCGGCCTCCATCACGATACGCCCAGTCGCCCCCATCGCATCTGCAGCGTTCAACAACAAATTGACCAGAACCTGCACCAACTTCGGCTCATCGAGCCAAGCCTCTAACGACACCTCCGCGGTGCGGTTCTCGACCTGGATGCCCCGAAAACGTGGCTGCGGGGCCACCAAACGCAAGGCCTGCTCGATCGCGCTCGCCGCTGACATGAATTCCAGTTCGCTCTCACGAGAACGAGAATAGTCGAGCAACTCCGAAATGATACGGCGCATCCGCTGGGTGGCATCGGCCATTTCTTTCAGAATCCGTGACTCCTCGCTCGCCTCGAGCTCCTCCTCCTCCAGCATCGACACATACGCCATCAGCGAGCTCAAGGGATTGCCAATCTCATGCGCCACCCCCGCGGCGAGCTGCCCAACCGTCGCCAGTTTCTCGGAGCGCACCAAGCTGTGTTGCGCCTGCAGTAGCTGAGCGTGTCGACGAGCGAGCTCCTCATTGGCTTCGCTGAGCTCCTCGTGGCTCGCCCTGAGCGCCTCCAAACTCGCCTCCAGTTCGTCGCGCGCGCGCCGTAAGGCAGTCACCATCTCGTTGAACCGTGCCGAGAGCTCGGAGAGCTCACCGATTCCCCCTTGCCGCACCTGCGCGCCAAGATCACCGCGTGCAACCTGTTCCGTCGCGTCGAGCAGACGTCGAACCGGACGCTCCACGCTGCGCCGCAAAAAGAACGCTCCGAGGAAGACGACCAAGGCAGAGGACAAGAAGAGATAGAGCAAGAGCAGAGACTGGACCTGGGACAAGGGCGCTTCGAACGCGGCCATTGGGAGGCTCACCAAGACACGCCGGCCATCCTCGAGACCTCGTCCCATCAATAGCTTTCGACCACCCTGAGTGGACTGCTTCTCGGCCCGCTCAGTCGAGCGATCGAGCTCAGCGAACCACTGTGGTATCGCCTCCAAGCCACGCTGCTGCGGCTCGGAAGCAGCTTCGCTCAAGGCATAGCCATCGATCAGCCCTTGCTCCCAAAAAGCGTGCAGCGTCGATGCGACGTCAGCGCTCGCTGTCGCCGCCTCCAGCAACGTCTCGGCGCTGCGCCGAGCCTCACCCTGAGCGGCCTTACGCATGACGCCCGTGATCGAGAGCGAGACCAAGCCAATCGTGCTCAACACCACCAACAGCAGCCCGCTCAACAGCACCGTGCGCAAAGACACCGACGTCCGCCGCTGGCGCGACGCGCTCTGCAGCAACGCCGAAGCTTCCGAAAGACGCTGCCTAGATTCTGTGCTCGAAAGCTGGGGAGCACTCTTTGCCACGACCTCCCTCCGACCTCAGCCATTGTGGCTCTGCCAGCGACGCGGCCATCGCTTTGCCTGTGTGGGGCGCTGCTCCTCACCTCGTCAATGGGCTAGCCCTTTGGAATCCCTTCTCTTTTTCGTTTCGAGAGAGACCACGTCTGAGCTTCTTGCTCGCATCCCCTCCGGGTTTGGACGCCCCTTGCTTGACGCTTCAGCGAATCGACAAGAAGCCGTTGGGGCCCACCACGCCCGCCGTCAGCCAGGGCAACACCCACTCTCCCAAGAACACGTACTCCAGCGCGCTGATTGCGATGAAGGGACCAAAGGGAATCGCCAGCTTGCGCAGCCCCTCGTCCGGGCTCTGCGCCTGCTCGACGGCCGCTCCCCGCACCGCCGTGTCCACCTCCTCCTGCATCTGCTGTGCGTCCTGGTTACGAAAGAGCCCTCCTTGCTCGCCGCTTCGCTGCTTCGCTCCGAGGGCAACCCCCAGGAGGGCGACAGCAATCCCTTGGACGCTGCTCGCCAAGAAAATGAAGAGCAAGCTCTGCCAGCCCAAAAAGGCCCCGACCATCGCCATCATCCAGATATCGCCCCCCCCCATCCCCACGCGCCCCGTGGCCAAGAAGTAGCCCACGATCAGCAGCAGAATCAGTCCGCCGCCAATCAGCGCCCCCAAGACCGCGTCGAAGAGTGAGATGTTGGGAACGAAGCTGCCCATGCGCCCCAACTCGGGCAGCAACTCGGCGAACAGCAGCCCCACCGCAATGCCAGGGACGGTGATCTCCGGCGGCAGCTCGGTGACGTCGAGGTCGATGAAAAACAAGGCCACCAGCGCCGCGACAAAGAAAAAGAGCGAGAAGTAGGCGAGCAACACCGGCCACCACGGCTCAGTACCGAGGACCAAAGCATCCAGGCTGGGATGAAAAACCTTGATGGCGAGCAGCAACGAGAGAAGCGCCATCAGCGCCTCGATGGCAGGATAGCGCCACGATATCGGCGCCGAACAAGCACGGCACTTCCCTCGAAGATAGAACCAGGCAACGATGGGAACGTTGTCGTAGGGCTTGATAGGGGCGCTGCACTTGGGACAAAAGCTGTTGGGACGAATCAACGACAGCTTGTTGGGCAGCCGATAGATCAGTACGTTGAGAAAGCTGCCCCAGGCCGCCCCAAAGAGGAAGGCAAAGATGTCGATAGTCCAGCTCACCCACTCCTCCAACACCAGCTCCGTCGCGCAAACCCAAGGCGCAGAAGCGCCCTGCATGTGCATAACAGATCTCGAGCTCCCGTGTCGAATCCGCTACTTGTTGCGCACCCTTCGGGCTTGCTTCGCAGCGAGTCTTCGCCCATGACATGCAGGCGTCAAAGCAAAGCTTGACGCGCCCGGCGATGCTGACCGTTTTGAAAATCTGAAATGAAATCAAATCGTTCTCGTGACAATGGCGAGCGCCACCAGGCTCGCCCAGACACGCTTCCCCCTGACACGGCCGACTTCCTCCTGCGAGAGGCCGCCGCCCTCTTGGAGCTACGTACCATCGTCAGGCTCCTTCGAGAGCGCCTCATCCCCATCCATGGCTTCCGAATGGAGCCCACCTCCGAAGGCTATGCGCTGCTCGACAAGGCGCTGTGCCAGCCCGAAACCTTCGCCACAAGGCTCGTCTCGGTGCCCCCCTCCATGCGTCGGACCCGCACCCATCTGCGCCTACTTGGCCTCGCCTTTGGCCTGCGTGCCAAGGATGGCCGCTTCGAGCTGGCACAAGAGCCGCCCAGCTCGAGCCCGGAGATGCTCAAGGCCATCTCGCGAAGCTATTTCGCCGCGAGCTGCGATATCGATGAGCTCGATTGGAGTGGCGCCGTCGATCTGCTCCAAGACACGCGCCTGTGTCCCGCACTCGTACGCCGACAAGCTGTCTGCGAGGCCTTGCTCATGTGCGAAACGGGGAAATGGTACACGCCCGCCGAGCTCCTCAGCGCAGCAAAACAACGCCACTTCGCGCTCTTCTCGAGGCCCCCTCGCACGCTCCCCCCTGCATTGGTCGAACGCCTCGAGCTCGCCTATGTCTGCGCCGTCTGCTCCATCTTTCTCTGTACCATGGGTGCGCTGGATATCGCCCTCTCGCCGGCCCCTGCGTTCATCCACAGAGGGCAGCAGCGAACGCTGCTCGTCGAGAGCCTCTCTGCACTGCGAATCACCCCGTTGGGAGCCTGGCTGCTCTGCGGTGCTGCCGGAGACTACGCGCAACCGCTTGCCTATCAGCAACAACCCCTGCGCATCTTGACCAACGGCCAGATCGTCGCCCAAGCAGAGACCATACCCACAAACTTCAAAACGACGCTCAGCACCTACGCCAAAGTCATCGATGAGTACCGCGTTCAACTCGATCCTCAGATGCTCGCCGCCGCCGCGCATCGCCTCGGCTCGCTCGACCAGCTACGCGCCTACCTCCAAAAGTGGGCGCAGCTCCCCTGGCCTAGCCTCATCGACGAACTCTTCACCCAAGCCGAGGACGACGCCCAAGCAGTCAAGCCAGCAGGTGACTACCTCGCCTTTGCCTGCAGGGACGAAGCACTCGCAGATAGGCTATGCGCCGACCCTGAGCTGCGCACGTTGTGCAAGCGCGTCGATGAGCGCACACTGATGGTCCGCAGCGTCGACGCTGCTGCCTTTCGCGAAAGGCTCGCCGCAAAAGGCTTCTTCGTCAAACCAGGATGAACCCGCTTTCTCCCCGCCAGGAATGCGCCGGCAGACATCTCCTGTTTCATCGGCGGCGCGCTCGGTTTTCTCCACCGCAGCGCGAGCCGCTCTCGCTCTGGTCGTGCAGATTGCCCAACACCCAAGCATGAACCGCCCTGCACACACCTCAAAGCTAGCACTTCTTGTCCATTGGGCACTTGGCCTGTTTCCCCAACGTCTTGTCCATTGGGCACTTGGCCTGTTTCCCCAACGTCTTGTCCATTGGGCACTTGGCCTGTTTCCCCAACGTCTTGTCCATTGGTCGCTTGGCCTGGCTTCCCCACTTGCTGTCGCGGGCTTCGCCCTTGCGCTCGCCAGCATCACCGCCCCTGGTCTGGCCGCGGCGCAGCCCGTGATGACCAAGGCAGAGGTGCAGTTCGACTTCGGACCGGATGTCCAAAGCCAGGTCTTCGAGAAGCTCGCCCTTGCGTTCACGCTGGTGCGCAGCGACAACGTCACCGAGGCAGACCGCGACGCCGCGCGCACACTGCTCGAGGAAGCCATCGCCCTCGATGAGGAACGCGCCGACACCTACTACCACGTGGGTCTCTTCTACGGGAATGATCTCAACGACGTCGCCAGCATGTACCTCTACCTCGCGCGTTTCGTCGAGCTCGCCTCCCCACGACACGTCGGCTGGGCAGAGGTCAATGAGCTCCTGGCTTCCCGCGCCTGGAGCACATACATTCAGAACCGGGTGCAGCCTTCGAGCAGCCCCCAGCTCGAGCTCGCCGAGCGCTACTATCTGGCCGCCTACGATGCCATCTTGCCCACGGAGTTGCGCTCGAAACTCGCCGAGTTCGAGTTCATGCTCGGCTTGATCGCCATCCGTCAACGGGCGCCGGAGCGCGCTTTGCGCTACCTCCGAGCCAGCGCTGAACACGCACCAGAGCTGAGACGCGACGCGCTGATTCTGGCCTCCTCAGTGCTGGTTCAAGCGAATCAAGCTGCCGATGCGGTCAAATTGCTCGACTCCCTCGAGCTCGAAGAGGGCTTCGAGCAGAGCAGTGAGCAGCTCGTCTCCTTCACCACTGCCATGGCCACCGCGCACAGCGCCAACGGTGCCCACCAGACCGCCCTCCAGTACCTGCAGAGAGCGGAGCAGATCCTCAACATCCAGCCTGGAGAAATCAGCAGGCTCCTGGCTCCCGAGCTGGCGCGAATTCATGACACCAAAGCCTCGGTATACCTGGCCCAAGGCGACTACGCGAGCGCCGAGTCAGAACACCGCAAAGCCCTCTCTCTGGACGCCAAGCCAGGATACCGCAACAACCTCGCCTGGTCCATCGCCCTCGACTCCAAGATGCGTGATCCCCGCCTCGACGAAGCGCTCTCGCTCTCCCGCGAAGCCGTCGCGGCCGAGCCCTCGGCGGCCTATCTGTACACCCTCGCCGAGGTGCTGTATCGCCTCGAACGCTACGACGAGGCCGTCGAGTGCATCGATGATGCGCTCCTGCTCGAGCCCGAGGATAGCTATCTGCTCTCGCAACGGCAGCGCTTTCTCGACAATCGAAACGGCTTCTCGAGCAAGACTGGCCTTCAGCAGCTCAAGACCTGGACACCGCCAACTTACGGCCACACTCTCTAGGCGGCTGTTTTTTGAAGTTGGAATACGATTGTGGGGCTCTGCCCCACACCCCGCCAAAGGGCCGCGCCCCTTGGAATCCCTTTTGTTTTCATACTCTTGATGGAGTGCGTTCAGTCCTCGACGCGCCAAAGGTGGAGCTTGCCATCGTTTCCGCCCGTGGCGAGGAGCTTGCCGTCGGCTGAGAGCGCAACGCAGCGGATGGCGAAATCATGGGCCTCCACGCGGCAGATTTCCGGGTCTTCTGCCAGACGAGGGCGCGGCTGGGTGTCGAACACACAGAGGTCGCCCGACTCGAGTCCGACGAAGAGCCGATGCCGAGAGGGATCGGCCACGGAGCAGCGCACCGCCGAAGGAACCGTCGCAAAGAGCCCCAGCGGCTTCTCACTCTGCTGCTGCCAAAGGTACAGCTCACCGCGCAAATCACCAGAGATGAAGCGCTGCTCGTCGACCCAAGAGAGGCTCTCGATCTCGTCCTCGTGCGCCGCATAACGGTGGACCATGGCCCCAGTCTCTGCGTTCCAAGAGCGGATGGTGAGATCCCGGCTCGCGCTGATGAGCTCATCAGTGCCAGGTCGGAAGGCCACCCGCGTCACGGGCCGGGAGTGCCAGTCGAAACTGCGCAGCACCTGACCCGAGCGCCAAAGCTTGACCAGGTTGTCCTGCCCACCAGAGCCCAGCAGACCGCTCTCCGCGCGGGCCAGACTGAGCGTGGTCATGGTGTGACCGATCCTGGAGGATTTCATCATCTGTCCACGCAGCGTTCGACTCGCCGGACCACTCACCACACCAGCCATGTCGCTCTCGAACTCGCCCTTGGCCACGCTCCACTGACGAATCGAGGTGTCCTTCCCACTGCTCAGCAGTTTCCCGCCCGGCAAAAAGAGCAGCGCGCAAACAAATTCGTGGTGGCCCTTGAGCCGTTGAACGACCTCAGCACTCTGGCTATCCACCACGTGCACCACGCCGTCGCGACCAGCCGCGGCGACCAGCGCCCCATCGGCTTGCACATCAACGCCCAATACCTTGCCATCCCCCAGCTCGAGTGTATGCAACGCTTCGATCTTCATCTCTACTCCTTGCTGCGCTCCAATTGGCACGCAGACGATGCCAACAACCCAGAAAGGACTAACCCAGGCAGCGCTCGGACGCAAGACCGCTCGCAGCAGTCTTCTTGTCGATTGGGCGCTTGGCCTGTTCCCCTCAACTTCTGCAAGCTTGCCTTGCAGCTCCACCCATCTTTGGATGACACTGCAGCTCGGCCAAGCGCTTGATGACAAGCGCCCGTTGCCTGGAGCTCAGCGCATGAGAGCAGCTTTGGTGGAGCGCACCTCCCCGCTTCTCGTACTTTTTATTATCCTTTCAACATCTTGCGCGAGTGCCCCCGAACGCAGCACCGCGCACCCCGCCCCCGAGTTCGACACGACGCGGACCGAGGAAGCGGACGCCCCTGCAGCACCTGAAGACGACGTCAGCGGCCAAGGGGCTTCTTCGGAAGAGGAGGAAGAGCTGGTCATGGCCATCGACGGAGGTTTCATAGAGATCGATGGGCTGCGCCTGATGCAGGTCCACTGCTCACCATCCGAGCCGTTGCAGATGTTGTCCTGGGTGATGCAGCTCTCCGAGAAGCGTGCTGCCCTCGATGCCTGCGCGCCCAGCGGGGCCGCCTTCGCGCTGCAGTTCCCAGCGGAGAGCGCACCGACTCTGCTCACCAGCTCCGATGAAGCAGCAAATGCCTGTGTCCTGAGTGAGCTCTCCGCGGCCCCGCGTCCGCAAGCGGCAGATTGTCGAGCGCTGCTCTTGATTGGCGAGCGCGATGCTGCCATGCAAGCCGCGGCCAGCTTGCTCGAAGGCGGCGACTCTTGAGGGTGAGCACCGCCAGTGATGGGCGGTCTTCGAGGTGCCTGCCTACGCCGCGAATGCTCCGCGAGGTGAACACCTCCTACACCTGCCAGCGATGAGCACAGTTGAGGCTGAGAATGCGAGTGATCTCTTGGAATGTGAATGGCTTACGCGCCATCTCGAGCAAACTCGAGGGCGCTTTTCTGCAATGCATGGAGCAGCGAGGCGCGGATTTGGTGGGTGTCCAGGAAGCGCGCCTTGGTCCAAGCGAGTTACCTGACGAGCTAGCCCAGGCGAGCCAGTGGTGGCGACAGGTCCTCGCCGGCAAACGAGCCGGGTATAGCGGCGTCGCAGCGTTTTCCCGGCGTGTTCCGGACGAAACCTGGTCTGAGCTTGGCAAGGCCGAGTTCGATGACGAAGCCCGCTTTCAGCTGCTCCGCTTTGGTGCCCTCTATGTGGCCAACGTCTACTTCCCCGCTGGGCACGGACCACTCAGAGACAACAGCCGCGTCCCCTTCAAGCTCGCCTTCTATCGCAAAGTCCACCAGCACCTCGGCCCGCTCATGCGCGGCGGCGCGGCGGTCTTGGTGATGGGAGACTTCAACATCGCTCACCAAGCCATCGATCTGGCCAATCCGCAGAGCAATAAGAAGGTCAGCGGATTCTTGCCGGAAGAGAGGGCGGTTTTGGATACCTGGCAGCGGCGTGGCTGGGTCGACACCTTTCGCCGGCTCCATCCAGCAGACCAGCGCTACTCGTGGTGGAGCCAGCGAACCCGAGCGCGGGAGCGCAACGTGGGTTGGCGTCTCGACTACGTGTGGGCGAGTCCGCGGGCCATGAAGTTCGTGCGAGAGGCCTTCATCTTGGACGACCAAGAGGGCTCAGACCATTGCCCGGTTGGCGTCGATCTCGATGACGCTGTGCTGGATTGAGCAAGGGCCCAACAGCAGCTTGCTTCCCGCGCCGCCCTGCTGTTTGGAGGTCGATTTTCGCAGCAAACACAGTGACCTAGCTTGCGAGCATCCAGAGATCGGCATCACGCTGTTCGCAGGAATCGAGCACGGCGACGAGGTCGAGCACGAAGAGGCGCGCCACGCCCTGTGGAACCTGGGTGTCTCCGAAGCGGCGAAGCTCATCGGCAAGCACGAGGGCTTCTTTGCGGGTCACGTAGGCGTAGTAGGACCAGGCGGTTTTGATGGCCGTACCGAAGAGCGGCCTTCCCTGGGCGAGAAAGGTCAAGAGCTCTCGCGCTTGCGCGCTGAGCTCTTCTTCGAGGGCAGAGGCGAGGGTCGCGAAGCTGGAGGCCTGCCAGTCGAATTCGACAAAGTACTTCTTTTCTTGTTCACGGGTGAGCAACTCGCCCGCACAGACCCACGCCTCGTCCTCGATCTCGAGATCCTCGAAAGGAGGGTTCTCACGAATCGCCCGCTTGATGTGGTCGACGACCAGTTTAGGCTCCTCCGGATACATATCGCGGGCCAAGGGGCGCAACCGCATGACCACGTCTTCCTTGCGGCTCCCAAAGAGATCGGTGAGCTTTCCGAGATCGAAGGAGTAGAAGTTTGCTCGCAATGCCATGTCGTCGTCCATCGTGTGGCTCGGCGCTGATTGGTGCGCCGAGCACCCGAGAAATTCTTGTTGGCGAGATTGCTGAGTTCTCTGCGTTCTCGAGCTGTTTCCTACAGAGTCAGCGCAAAAGTGCGCGCGCGCACAGGCCACACGCTCGGCCAGGACTACCACAGTCACGGCCAAGAATGCCATGATTCCGATGCGGGCGAGTTCAACTCGCAGACGCAGGAACGGATTCGTCGGGCACTGGCAGCATCTCGGTGCCATGACCCGGTGCGCTAAGTTACCCAGTTCGCAGTCAATCGCAAGTGTCGAGGGGCAAGCGGGGTAAGCGAGGACCGCCTCCAGGTGCTGGCTTTGAGGCGAGACGCGAGTCAGCGCCTGGCGGCGCGCCATCATTCTCGACCACTTCGACATTGACTTGCGCACGACGCGCGCCCGCCAGCCCTCGTTCCTCGTTCCTCACAGGTGGGTCGCTGCCCCACACCCCTCCAAAGGGCTAGCCCTTTGGAACGCGAAGCCAGGAGGCGGAGCGTCGCTGCAAAGCAAGCCCGAAGGGTGCGTGCCACGGAC
>JAVFAO010000149.1:0-14882 GCA_034002465.1 Myxococcota bacterium | reverse complement strand
CCCGTTTCATGGATGTATGCAGAATCCGGGGAGGGCGCACACACAGGTGCGCCCCTACGGCGCTGATCTTGGGGCGTTTGCCCAAGATGCGCGAGGGTGGGCGACCGGCCGGTCGCCCCTGCGGGAACGCTGTTTTCCATTGTTCTTCAGCAGTTTACGCCAGCCTCAGTGCGTTCTCGTTCTTTTCCTTTGATTCGTCTTCGTGGGGCGCTGCCCCACACACCGCCAAAGGGCCGCGCCCTTTGGAATCCCGTTGATGGGGTGGTGAGTGTTACACTATCAAGCCTACGGCTTCGCCTTCGATTCCGAAACCCCGCTGGTGCTGAACAAGCGCGAACCCGGCGACGCCGCCGAGGTGGTCGAGCTGCGCGTGCGACCAGGGCTGCGCGAGTGGCTCGAGAAGAACCTAGACCGAACGCCGTACGTGGTCTTCGACTACGGTCCCTTCGTCGCGCGCTGCGTTCCCCAGAGCGGCCTCATCGAAGCCGAACAGCGCGGCCTCGAAGGGCTGTCCATGGGACTCCTGCTCGAACGCGTCGTCATCCCCATCTACGCGCTGCTGAGCTCCCCAGCGGTGCTCGGGATGCACGCCGGAGGGGTGAGCCTGGACAACAACGGCTGGCTCTTCCTCGGCAGCAGCGGCGCCGGCAAATCCACCACCACCCTGGGGCTGCTCCAACGTGGGGCGCGCCTGCTCAACGACGACAAAGCGCTGGTCGAGGTACCCAGCGGCCTCATCCTCCCAGGACCTCCAACTCTGCACCTGCACGCCAGCCGCGAGGCCCTGCCCCAGGCCCTGCAACATGGCGTCGTGGTGCCCGGCAAGGTCTGGTTCGAGCTGCCCCCGAGCATGGTCATTGACGCGCCCACACCCCTGCGTGGCCTCGTTACCCTGCAACGCGATGAAAGCTGCGCCAAGCCGCTCGTCGAGCGGCTCCGGGGCACCGATGCCGCGGCGGCGCTGCTCGAGCACTGCATTCACTTCGACCAAGCCAGCACCGACTGGGCCGCCCAGCGCTTCCGCAACGCCATGACCCTGCTGCGCAGCGTCCCCCTCTACCGCCTCCGCTACGCCCGCTCCGCAGACGGCTCCCCCAGCCACCTGCCAGCGCTGCTGGCGCTGCTCGAGGGGGGGCATTCGTGAGCGTCGGACGATGGCTCCAACTCACCAGACGGCGCGGGCTGCGGGGGGGGCTGCGAGCGCTCTTCGACGTCGCCACGATGACCGCGCTGGTGGGCGCTTGGCGGCTTGGGCTGCGGCACCTGGGCGTGCGCCGCAGCGTGCGCTTGGCACGGCTCACAGCGCAACCCTTCGAGCGTGCTGGGTGCAAGGCAGAGCCAGTGCTCCTCGCGCGCGCCGAGCGCGGCGCCTGGCGCGCTTCGCGCCTGGTGCCTGGGGCTGCGTGCTTGCACCGAGCACTCGCCGTGCGACTCTGGCTGGCTTGGCACGGCCAGGCCAGCCAGGTGGTGGTGGGCTTTCGGCAGCGCGGCGAGGTGCAAGGGCACGCCTGGCTAGAGGTGGGTGAACAGCGCCTGTTCGCCGGTGAGCTCGAGACCTACCCAAGTGTGCTGAGCGAGCAGACCTTGCTCGGCGAGTAGACGCTGCTGGGCGAGCTCGGTCGAGGCTGCTCAGGCGGCTTTCGCCGCATTGTTTGACTTGTCGGGAATAACTTTTACACTGCGCCCAACCGTCAGGGTTGGACCGTAGGGGTCACGCTTCGTGGCGGTCTCTTCCTGTTCCTGTTGTGCGGAGGTTGTTCATGTTGCGTCTACGTCTGATCATCCCCATTCTGCTTGCCTGTTTCCTCACGACCTCGGTGTGGGCACAAGATGTCCCCGCTCCGGCCGAGCCCGAGCCTGCTGCTGCCGAGCCCGCTGCGGCTGCTGCCGAGCCTGCGCCTGCTGCCGCTCCCGAGGCTGTGCCAGCCGCCGCCGCGCCAAGCGACGAGCGCGATGCCAAGAACACCATCTTCGCCGAGCTCCTCGGACCTGCGATTCTGTGGTCGCTCAACTACGAACGACTCGTCATCGATCAGCTCGCCGTGCGCCTCGGTTTCAGCTATTGGTCCATTTCTGCGTCCGCTGGCATTGGCGATGATTCTACATCTGCTTCGGTTTCCATGCTCTACATTCCCCTCACCGTCGCCTTCGTTGGCTTGTATTCAGGAAGTCATGGTCTCGAGGTTGGTGGTGGCGCTACCTTGATCTACGCCAGCGGCACTGCAGATGGGCTGGGCTACAGCTCCTCCGGTTCGGGCATGGGAGCCGTGGGCACCCTGAACGTGGGCTATCGCATCCACCCCATGGATGGTGGCTTCAACTTCCGCATTGGCCTCTCCGCTTTCTTCGGGCCCGGCCTCGGACTCGACGTCACCGATCCTGATGCCTTCGGCATCCTGCCCTGGGGCTACCTGGGCCTTGGTTACTCGTTCTGATGCAGCCTCGCTGAGCACGTGCTCCAGGTGTCGGCTCCGTTTCCGAGCCGAGCTTGCCATACCAGACTTGCCCCTGTATTGACGAAGCGGCAGCCGTTGCCGCTGGGGGCACTATGGTCGAGGAAAACGTCTTTGCCTGGAGCGCTTGGGCGTACGCTTCGCTCTTTCGCGAACAAAGCCCACCACGTCCGCTCGGAGAGCCGCCTTGGACTGAGCTTGCCCCCCTTGGGCTCACGGCGTTGCTCCACCAAGCTCTCAAAAAGACCGGCGAGTCTGTTCCCGATTCGAGCCTCAGCCTGCGCCTGCGCCTCACCGCGCGCAACGCCGTCCTGCTCGAGCTCGCGCAGCGGGCTGGCAAGGCCCTGCAGGATGAAGGCATTCGCCATCTCAGCATGAAGGGCGTCGCCACCCTCGCGCGCTTCCCCGCTTGCCGCGCGCTGCGCCCCATGGCCGACGTCGATATGCTCGTGTCCAGCCGCGACTTCATTCGCGCCCACCGTTGCCTGCTCGCCTTGGGGGCCAGCGCCGACCAAGTCTATCCCATGTCCCGCTTCTGGAGCTGTGAGCGCTCGGCCCACTTCAAGCTCGGACAACTCGAGGCCACCGTCGACCTGCACCGCAGCATCCACCAATGGCCCTTGCTGCGCTCACTCGCCGTCAGCGCTTTGGAACAAACCCAGGTCCACAGCGGCCTGCACCTGCCAGCCCCCATCCCAAGTCTGCTGCTCATCGCCGCACACCGTGCGCGCAACGGCTTTGGCGACGACGCCCGAGAGCTGCTCGACGCCAGGCTCCTGCTCGACCTGCTTGAAAGCGAGGGCTGGCCTGAGCTCCTGCGCCAGAGCCAGCAAGATCGACTCGATGGCGCGCTGTTGCTGCTGCTTGACGGCATCGAAGCCTACTTTGGCCTCAGTGACGCCGATCACCAGGGCCGTATCGCGCTGGCTGGGCGCCTAGGCCCCATCCAGCGCCGTATGATAGCGCGCCTGGAACACCAGCCGATGCGCATCCCGGCGCAGCTGCCCTTCCTGCGGATGTACTGGAGCATGCCTGCTGCCACGGGGCAGTGGCTCGCACCTGCAGTGGGCATGGCAGCACACGTGCTCTTTCGCGGGGCCGATGCGCTCCTGGGCGGCTCCCGAGGCTCGCTCGAGTGAGAACCGACGGAGTTCGCTGGTCGAGCGACAAAACGAAAGCAGTTGTAGGGGCGACCGGCCGGTCGCCCTGATAGCGCACCAGTAACGGTTACTCTTGCAGAACCTTCGGTGTCGAGCACCGACCTCAGGGCCGCGCGAAGCTGCGTGCCCTGTTTCCCATCGATGGAGCCAGGAACCGGCAGCCAGTCTCACTCGTGGGCGACCGGCCGGTCGCCCCTACTTGGTTCATGAGCTTCCCTGTGATGCGCATCACGTGGGCTTTGACGGGGCGTGGGGCAGAACCCCACAATCGTATTCAAAAAAACCAAAACGTCATCGCCATGACGTGTACAGCCCAGCTCGCTGGTCGTCAGCCCCGACGGACGAGCAGCGCGCTCAGGACGAGCAGAAACGAGCCCAGCGCTGCCCCGTCTGAACGGCTTGGGACGCGGGCGAGGGCGCAACAACCGTTGCTCGTTCCGCTGCTGCTCTGCGGCGCTGGATTGGTGTCGGGCGCTGGGGGGGCGAGCTCGGCGTTGAGCTCGTCGAGGGGCTCGAGCTCGGCGGCGTCCGGGGCGGGTTCGAGGGGGTCTGGCTCAGCACTGTCGGGCACGAGCTCCTCGCTCTCCGGCTCGAGCACTGGCTCCTCGGCGCAGCCGTAAGCCTGCAGCGGCATGGGGTGCCCCTCGGAGGTGGTCCATAGGGTGACGTCGTCGTTGCCAAAGCACACCGCCTCGCCCTGATCCTCGTTGCGCACCTTGGCGCTGAGCACTTCTCCTTCAAAGACCTTGGGGAGGTCCCGCTCTTCACCCAGCTCGAAGACGTAGAGGTAGGCGTAGGTGCGTACCACGAAGCGCGCGCCATCATGAGAGAAGTCGGCGCCAGTGGTGGACTGCTCGAGGATGGGGATGGCGCCAAAGCTACGCTGGGCGAGGGCCTCCAAGGTGTGGGCTTCGCCGTTGCGCAACGCCGGAAAACGATAGAGCACGCTCGAGCCCACCTGCACCTTGCTGATGATGTAGAGCTCAGCGCTGAGCGGGTCGACCAGGAGCGACTCGGCATCCCAGTTGCCGTCGGAGTAGGTGAAGGGAAAGATTTCGAATGCATTGATGTTTTCGCTCGCCGGCGAAGCGAGCAGCGCGTCCACGTCGAGCAGCGGCTCTTGCACGCGGATGACGCTGAGGTTGTCGCGATTTCTGTTGTTGTTGCCGATGTCGCCGATGTAGAGGCAGCGCAAGGCAGCGCCTGCTTCGCAAGGCCCTAGTGCGAGGTCCTCCCAATCAACCGAGGGGGCCCCGATGAGGTCCCAGCGCCCAAGATAGCGGGCGTCTTGGGTGAAGGCATAGAGGCGGGCGTCGTCGCCCGAGTCATTATGGGTCCAGAGCACGCCTGGATTGAGCTGGCTGCGCACCAGCCCGCTGGACTCATCGACCTGCGCCTCCTGCAGCTCGCCAAGAAGTGAGGGTTTCCCATATTCTTCGCAGGCTTGTGCCTTCACCTGAGGACCGGGAAGAACGACGCAGAGCCAGGCAAACAACGCGCTCAGGGTGGGGGCGAGGTTTCGGTGCTGACTCATGCTCTTGCTCCCTTGGGCTCGCCACGCGTCTGCGTGCTTGGTCCGGAGGCCAGGCAAAAATGCGGTCGCTCGGTTCGAAGGCTAGCCCCACGATGCCTGTAGTGCACCCCGGTTGGAACGCGGGCCCCACGAATCGCTCAATCCTGCCTGGTGGGCCGGCTAGAATGCCCCACGATTCGCTCGCCTACATCTCTTCGATGGTCTCGATGCCCAGCAAGCCGAGCGCTGTCTGCAGAGTGACACCAAGGGCGCGGACGAGCAAGAGGCGCGCTTTGCGTTGCGCAGGGTCTGGGCAGTTGATGATGGGGTGGCCGCAGCGATCGGTGAAGACGAAGGCGAAGGCCTTGCACAGCTCGAAGAGGTACTCTGCGATGCGCGACGGATCGCGAGAGCTCGCGGCCCACTCGACCACAGAAGGCCACTGCAGGAGCTGCAGCAGCACGCGCTTCTCGTCGGGGGAGCTCAAGCTCGAGAGCACCTCGAGGTCGAGCTCGGGGACCTCGCCTGCTTTGCGCAGAAGGGAGCGAGTGCGGGCATAGCTCATGAGGCAGTAGGCGCCCGTGCGGCCTTGCAGGTCGATGGACTTCTCGGGGTCGAACTCCATGCTGCTCTGGGGGCTGACATCGAGCAGGTAGTACTTGAGGGCGGCCAAGCCAATGCGCTCGGCGCGGTAAACACGCTCCTCGTCATCGGTTTGGCTGTAGTGCTCGGTTTGCATTCGCTGGGCGATGACGCCGCTGGCGAGGCTGCGCATCTCGTTCATGAGATCGTCTGCGTCGACGACGGTGCCCTCTCGGCTCTTCATTCGGCCCGAGGGCAGATGGACGAGACCGTAGGAGAGGTGTTCGCATTTGCCTTCGAGCTGCGGCCTAAGCTGCGCCAAGATCCCGAAGAGCACGCGGAAATGGTGGTTTTGCTCGTCGGCGACGACATAGACCATGCGGTCGAAGCCGAGCTCATCGAGGCGGGCGAGGGCCGTGCCCAGGTCCTGAGTGGTGTAGACGCTGGTGCCGTCGCTGCGCAGCACGATCTTCTCGCCTTCGAGGCCAATGCGGCTCAGCTCGAAGGCGATGGCGCCATCGTCGCGCTGGTAGAAGACGCCCGAGCGTAGGCCCTCGGCGATCGCCGCCTTGCCGAGGGTGTAGGTTTGGCTCTCATAGTAGACCTTGTCGAAGTGGATACCCATGCGACGATAGGTGTCGTCGAAGCCTTCGAGCACCCAGGCGTTGAGCTTGGACCAGAGCTTGCGCACCTCCTCGTCACCCGCTTCCCATCGTTGGAGGAGTTGGCGGGCCTGCTGGCCAAGAGGGCTGAGGCTATTGAAGTAGCGATCCTTGTATTCTTTCGCGAAGACCGACTGGGGTTCTGCGGGGGGGCGAGCAGGTCGTTTGGTTTGCGCGTCGGTGGGCAAGGCCGCACGCTGCTGGTACTTCTCCCAGGCAGCAACGGCGCGGGCTCCCGAGGGCTCTAGTGTCCAGGATTGATACGCCGCTGCGGCGTCTGGGGACTGGCGCCACGCTTCGTATTCTTTCGAGAACGCCGTCTCGAACATGACATAGAATTCGCCGATCAGGTGATCGCCTTTCTTTCCGGTGCTTTCCGGGGTGGCGTCTCGACCCCAGAGCTGGTAGGCCAGCATCGACTTGCAGATGTGAATGCCGCGGTCGTTGACGAGGTTGACTTTGCTGACCTTGTAGCCGGCGTGGCGGAGGATGCGGCTGACCGACTCGCCCAGAACGTTGTTTCGGACGTGTCCGAGATGCTGCGGCTTGTTGGTGTTGGGGGCAGAGAACTCAATGACCACGTGACAGCCGTCCCGCTGCAGCTTTCCGAAGGCATGTCCGTTGTCGAGGGCATCTGTCATCACCACCCTGGCGATGGCCTCGCTGCGGTAGCGCAGGTTGACGTAGGGTCCGGCGGCTTGGCAGCTCTCGAGGAGCTCGAGCTGCTGCGCTTGGATGGCGGTGGCCAGTGCTTGGGCGATGGCGCCTGGGTTGTTGCGGGCTCTCTCGTCGAGCTTGGTGAGCAGGCCCTTGAGGGGGAAGCAGGGTAGGGCGGCATCACCGAGCTCTGCTTTGGGGACTGAGCCGAGGCTCGGTTTGTATTCGCTGGGACCGCCGAGGCTGTGGACGGCGGCGCAGAGGCCCGCTTCGAGGGTGGCAAAAAAATCGGCGATGGTGTTGGTAGGGCTCATGGGCAGGGGATCCTCTACAGGAGCGGCGTTTGGGTTGCGTCAGCGCGCCGCGCGCCTTGAGTGCATTGAGGCTGTTGGAAACAGCTCACGAATAGGGGGAAGCAGCAATGGCGCCAAGGTATCAGCGAGAGCCTGCTGAGCAATGCCGGAGCGGGAGAGCCAAACGTTTCAAGGTCGATAGGCCTCGTGCTCGCGCCGTCGTTCACTGACGAACTCTTCGTGGGTGGCGCGCGCCACGATCTCGTAGAGTAGCGCGTGTTTGTTCTCCACGCGACGTAGAATGCGGCCGAGGCGCTGCACGTGTTCACGGACGCTTCCCGAGCCGGAGAGCACGATGCCGACGTTGGCCGCAGGGACATTGACGCCTTCGTTCAAGACTTTGCTGGTGACCAGACAAGGATAGCTGCCGTCGTTGAAGCGCTCGAGCAGGGTCTTGCGTTCGCGGACCGGGGTTTGGTGGGTGATGGTGGGGATGAGGAAGCGCCGACTGATGGCGTAGGCGGTGGCGTTGTCGTTGGTGAAGACGATGACGCGGTCTTGTCGGTGTCGGCGCAGCAGCATGGCGAGGTAGTCGAGCTTGTTGACGCAGCCCAGGGCGATGCGGCGTTGTTGCTGGTAGGCGCGCAGGGCACGACGTCCCTGGGTGCTGCGGCTGGAGCTTCTGACGAAGTCTTGCCACCCGCCGCCGCTGGACATGCGGATGCCGTTCTTGCGCAGGAAGTCGAGGTATAGCGCGCGCTCTTCGTCGTAGAGGCGTCGCTCTTCGGGGCTGAGCTCGACCTCGACGTGGAGCACGTCATAGTCAGAGAGGTGGGTGCCGGCAAGGGCCTTGATGGCTTTCTGGTAGACGATGGGGCCGACCAGCTTGGGGTAGCGCTGGTGGGCATCATCGCTGCGTTCAGGCGTGGCGGTGAGGCCGAGACGGTAGGGCGCGATGGCGCACTCGGCGGCGAGGGCGTAGCTGCTGCTGGGCAGATGGTGGACCTCGTCGAAGATCAGCAATCCGAAGCGGTTGCCCAGGTTTTCGATGTGGATGTAGGCCGAGTCGTAGGTGGAGATGGTGAGCGCTTGGGGGTCGTGGCTGCCACCGCCGAGCAGCCCGATGGGCTGGTCGAAGGCGGCGCAGAGGGTGTCGTACCACTGGCTCATGAGGTCGATGGTGGGGGTGAGCACGAGGGTGGAGCGGGCGATCTTGGCGATGGCGAGCTCGGCGAGGAAGGTCTTGCCCGAGCCGGTGGGGAGCACGACCACGCCTTGTCCACCCGTGGCATTCCAGGCGTCGAGTGCTTCTCGTTGGTGTTCGAAGGGCTCGAGTCTGGCGCGGTGCTGCAGGCTGAGGGTCTGGTAGGCACGGGCTTGGTCGAGGTAAGGGTGGCTGGCGCGATGCAGGCGCATGAGCAAGGGGCGGTACTCGAGGGCGAGGCTGCGATGCGCGTTGACACGCCGGTCGAAGCTGAACCCCTCGCCGAGCATCGCGAGGGCGGCCTGCGCTGTGTCGTCCTCGAGGGCGTGACAACGGTCGCTGAAGCTGCCGTCGGCTTTCAGTGGGCATCCATCGACGAGCAGCGTGCCTCTGTCGAAGCGGATGCGGAGGGCGCAAGCTGAGGCGGTGCTTTCTTGTTTCTCCATGATCTTCCGATAAGAAGCAGTCACTCGAGGCGAGCCCGACAGCCCTTCGGCATGCTACCTCAAATCCGTCCCGAACGGGAGGACCCTTGGAAAAGCCAAGCCGAGCGGTTTGACAAGCGGGTTGACGCGGTGATATGAGCGCTGGCGGGCGGATCCGAAATGGAGGAGTCCGCCTCATTTTCTTCGTCGGCCTTGTGCCCCGGAACATCCGGATCAGCCCTTTCTCTGTCACAATTCTCGTTCAGGAGCCCGCTTTCGCATGGAAGTCGTCATCATCATCCTCGCCATCGTTCTGATCGCCGTCGTCGCCATGTGGATCGCGGCGCAGAAGAAAGTCAACAACTACCTCGACACCTACGAGAAACTCGACAAAGAGGTGAAAGAGGCCAAGGAGCAGAACGCGGCACTCAAGCAGAAGCTGGCTGCGAGCAAGGGCAAAGAGGCAGCGACGCCCGTTGCCGCCGAGAAGAAGGCCGCCAAGCCAAAGAAGAAGGAAGACTCGGCCGAGTACGTCGAGATGAAGAAGGCGAAGGAAGAGAACTATCGCCTCAAACAAGACCTCAAGGAGCTGCGCAAGGAGCTGCGTGACTCCGAAGGCGCGAGCGGCGAGACCCAGCGCGCCATCATGGAAGCCAAGGAAGACGTGGAGCGCTACAAGCGAGAGGCCGAAGAGGCTCAGAATCGCTTGAAGATGATCGAACAAGAGCACGCCCGCATCGCCGAAGAAGAGGGTGAGGTGCAGGTGGCTGCCCCGAAGACCGAGAGCCCCGCGGCGGCACCCGCCAACACCGAAGAGCTCGATAGGCTTCGCAAGAAGCTCGAGCGCGTGCAAGGCGATTACTCGGAGCTCAAGGCCAACTTCCGCGCCGAGGTCGATGCGGCGCGCAAAGAGGCGGCCGCCAACGTCAACCTCGCCAAGAAAGACCTGCGCAACACCAAGCGCCAGCTCGCCACCTACAGCAAGCGCGCGGAGAACAACCACAAGGTCTTCCTCATCACGCGCAGCCAGTTGATGCTCGTCGAGCAGCGACTCGCCCAGCTCGATGCCAAGTTCAAGCCCTCCGTGCCGGTCGACGCATCGAACGCTGGCATCGAAGATGCCGTCAACATGGCGGTCACCCGTGATGCCCGTGAAGCCAAACAGCGCGAGGACGCCGCCAAGATGGCGGCCCGTTTGAGTCGGCTCGAGGCGGCGCTTCGGGAGTATGGTGTCGATCCCGATGCCCTGACCGCTCCCGCCGAGGAAGCTCCCGTCGCCGAGAGCCCCGCTCCTGCCCCCGAGCCCAAGGACGAGAAGCCAAAGAAGGGCAAGAAGGGCAAGGAGCGCCGTGACAAGGCAGAGGCCGACGAGGAGAGCGCCGAAACCGAGGCGACCCCCGCCAAAGGTGACGCCGAGGTGCTCGCCAGTGGTGAGCTCGATGCCGCTTGGGATGCCGTTGATCCCGAGATTGGATGAGACCGAAAAAAAACGCTGAGTAGCCAGGTGCGGCTCGGCCGGTGTTCAATCCGAACGAGTGTGCGCTGAATCTGACCGAAACAGCGCGGAAAGACGGGGAAAAACAGCAGTTCTGCCAACAAGGACTTGGGGGAACAGGTCAAGCGCCCAATCGACAAGAAGTTGGGGGAACAGGCCAAGCGCCCAATCAACAAGAACTCCGTGCGCAGCCTGCGCACGTCGCCTGGCGTCCTTTGCGGGCTTTGGCCCGTTGATGACGCCGGAGCAGGGCATCGATGAGCAAGAAAAAGTCAACGCGCAAGCGTCCTGAACAGCCATCGACCAAGGCGGCTGTGGCAGTGACCGAGCCGAAGCCTTCGAACTCCGACGGCGAGACCAAGCCGGACGCCGTCGACGCGCAGGCCGAAGTGCAAGCCCCCAGCGCCAGCACCGAAGGCGTAGACGCCGAAGAAGTGAGCGAAGCGAGGCACGAGTCAGCGTCTGTCGCGGGCGCATCCGATGCGCCTGCGCAGCGCTGCGAGGGTCTCGCGAGAGCGAACGAATGCAAAGAACAGCGTCCGGTCGAGGCGACCGAGGACGGTGAGCCGGAGGACGCCGCCGCTACGGACGACGACGAGCCCGAGGACGACGACGAAGCCGAGGACGACGACGACGCCGAGGACGACGAGCCCGAGGACGACGACGACGACGCCGAGGACGACGACGACGCCGAGGACGACGACGACGCCGAGGACGACGACGACGCCGAGGACGACGAGCCCGAGGACGACGACGAGCCCGAGGACGACGACGACGCCGAGGACGACGAAGCCGAGGACGACGACGAGCCCGAGGACGACGACGACGCCGAGGACGACGGCGAAGAAGAGTCCGAAGCGCAGCCACTTTCCTCAGAGCCAGACTCTGCGCGTCCTTGGGACGCGATGCTCAAGACCTTGCGCGGGCTGTTTCGGCCCAAGCAGGTCGATGCGGACGCCGCGCCGCCGACCGGGGTAGCCGCTTCTGCGTCGGCGGAGCGGGTGGAGGCAGCAGCAGAAGAGCGTGTCGAAGATTGGGACGAGGAGTGGCGGGAGCCTGTGGTGGTCGAAGACCCGCACACGCCGCCAACCATCACCAAGGTGAGTTGGTTTCGGCGAGATCCTGAACGGCTGCGCGACTGGATCGGCCTCGCGCTGGTGATTGCCGGCGTATGTGCGCTCTACCTCCCATTCTTGGGGTCGTATGGGCTCTGGGATCCCTGGGAGACGCACTACGGCGAAGTGTCTCGGGCGATGACCGAGAACAACGACTGGTTGAGTCCCTGGTGGGGTTCACACTGGGCTAGGCCTGGCGCCAATCCCGAGGTGAGCGGCTTCTTCTCCAAACCGATTTTGTTGTTGTGGGCGATGGCCCTGGGGCTCGAGGTGTGGGGCTGGACCGATTTCGCGATCCGAATCGGCGTCACGCTGATGGCATTGGCCGCGGTGGCCCTGACCTACATGGCGGGCACCTCTGTATGGAACCGCAGAGTTGGCGGTCTGATGGCGGTGGTCTTGGCGACCTCGCCGTTCTTCGCGATGCTCTCACGGCAGTCTCAGACGGACATGCCCTTCGTGTCGATGCTGACGGCGGCGATGGCGCTCTTCATGATGGGCGCTTTCGGCAAGAACCGACGGCGTCCCGCCGATGCGGTTCACTACGGCATCTTTGCCGTGACGATGTTGCTCCTGGTGGTGCCGCAGCTGGTGGTGATTGCTACCGACAAGGGCTTCGACGAGGTTCAGCTGGGCATGCGTCCGAAGCTGCGCGCCAACGGCATGCTCGACTTCAAAGCGGCCAACGAGTGGGAGACGATCATCACCAAACATTCGGCGCGGCTCTCTCAAGCCGACCGAGATGAGTTGGCGCAGCTGCCACCTGCCGAGGCCAACGCTCGCATCGAGGCTTCGCGCCGCTCGATTCCCGATTTTGCAGTGGAGCTCTCGGCGCCGCTCTTGGCGACGGCCGTGGGTCTCTTTGCGGTCATCGGCTCGCTCACTCTCTTGTTGCGGCGCCGCTTCAAGGCGCGGCTCTTTGGCGAGCGCGAGAGCAGGGTGACGGCGTTGATCCTGATGGGGCTGGCGCTGCTCTCGCAGGCGATGGCGGTGATATTGCTCTTCAAGCGGCTCTATGACGCCTTTGGCCTCAACTGGGAGAGCGCCCAGGGGACGGCCTTCAACCTGGCGAAGTTTGGGGGCTTGGTCTTCGCGCTGCTCTTCTTGGGCGTGGGCGTCTTCGCGTTCCGGGCGCTGCTGCGCCTGCATCGCGCCGAGGACGGAGAGAACGAAGCCGAACGCAAGCGCTGGCGTTGGCTCTATTTCGGTGCGAGCGCGGGGACCGTGCTGCTGCTCTTCATCAGCCCTGTGTTTTTGGTGATGACCCACAAGGCTTTGGGGCTGGACGGGATTTCCTTCTGGGAGAGCGAGTCCTTTGGTCCCGGCCGACTGGTGAAGCTGATCTTTGCGAGCGTGTATGCGCCGTTGGTCCTGGGGCTCTTCCTGTCAGCGCTGCTGATGGTGACGCTGAGCGCGCGACGAGCCTTCTGGAAGGGGCATAACGCCTATACGCTGTGGGCAGCATTCGTCTTGCTGGCGTCGCTGGTGTTGGTCTGCGTCAGCGTATTCTACATTCCAGTGAGTATCAATGGGCAGCTGTCTACCTTCGGCAAGGTGGGTGGCAAGTTCGTGGGGGCCATCTTCCAGTGGGGCCCTGTGCAGGTGCTGCTCTATGTGGCGTGCATGGTGGTGGTTGGCATCAGCCTCTACACTTCGAAGCGCAAGACCATTGGCCAGCTTTGCTTCCTCGGCTTCTATATCTTCGCGGGCTTGGCCACGATGGGCAAAGGTCTGCTCGGCTTTGCGCTGCCCGGTGCGATCATCTTCTTCTACTTGATCGTGACGGTGGAGTGGAAGCGGCTGCTGGAGTTCGAGATCCCACGTGGCTTGTTGGTCTTCACCGCGGTGGGGGTGCCCTGGTATGCGGCGGTCTTGATCATCAATGAAAACGCATTCTTCCAGCGCTTCTTCGTGCATGACCACTTCAAGCGTCTGGCCTCTGGCGTGCACCAGATTGACAGCGGTACCTTCGAACACTTCATCCATTGGCTAGGCTACGGTCTCTTCCCCTGGGCGGTGCTGGTGCCGGCGATGGTGGTGCGTCTGGGAACCGGGCGCAGCCTCTTGCTTCGTGACGATCGCTCTCGCGCGGTCTTGATGCTTGCGATCTGGGCGACCTTCGCCTTCTCGCTCTTCTCGTTGTCGAGCACCAAGTTCCACCACTACATCTTCCCGGTGGTGCCCCCGCTGGCGCTGTTGGTGGCGCTGCTGCTGCACGATCTGTTCGAAGGCAAGCTGAAGCGGGTGGCGCCATTGCTGTTCTCGGCGCTGGCCTTCCTGCTGCTCATTGGCTACGACGTCATCCAGGATCCGAGCCATTGGAAGAACCTCTTCACCTACAAGTACGACCGCGAGTGGATCGATCGCGCGCCGGAGTACTTGGCCAACATCTTTGGCGAGCCCACTTGGGTGCGAGGGACGGAGCTGCAGTTCGACTTCCAGCGCTGGGCGCTGTACGCGACCATCGCTGCGGGGCTAGGCCTGGTTCTGCTGCTCTTCCGAAAGAAGCTGCTGCGGCGTGCTGGCGTTTTCGTGATGATAGGCAGTGCCATCTGGCTGAGCATGTGGCTACTGTGGGCCTATATGCCGTCGCTGAGCTCGTCCTGGAGCCAGGAGGGGATGTGGATGGCCTACTGGCGCGACTGCACCAAGACCGAGGCGCCAGCCAACGCCGATCCCAAGAAAGTGTGGTGCGAAGAGAGCAGCCTGGTCTACCGCATCACCTGGAGAGGTGAGCACTACTACTCGCAAAACGAGGCGATTCCTCTTGGGAATGACGAGGACAGCAAGTACTTTGCCGAGAACAACGGTGACACGCCCTTCTACATCATGACGGACCGTTCTCGCTATTGCTTGGGCAGCGAGACCTCGCCGCACTTCGGCAAGGACTGCAAGGCCACGGGCAGCATCATCGGGGAGATGAAGAAGTATTTCCCCAACAAGAAGATGGACCACGAGCTGGTGTGGGATGGCAGCATGAAGTTCGTGATGGTCAAGTTCTACCCTGCGGGCAAGCCCGAGCCCAAGCCGGTGACGCAGCGCTACTGGACCAGAGAGTGGCTCTGGGATACCTCAGCTTCTGAGGCGCAGAAGCCGCAGGCAGCGCTGCAGCCCTGAGTTGGCCAACAAGCTGAAATAAAAGGGATTCCAAAGGGCACAGCCCTTTGGCGGGGTGTGGGGCAGCGCCCCACATTCGAGGCACGAGGCACGTGGCGCGCGTGCGCAGCGCGCGAGCAATGGCGTAGGAAAGCGCACCCTCCCCTCAGGGGGATTCCAAAGGGGAACCCTTTGGCGGGGTGTGGGGCCGCGCCCCACATGCGGGG
>JAVFAO010000148.1:0-14998 GCA_034002465.1 Myxococcota bacterium | reverse complement strand
GTTGGACCTCGACTTCGCTCCAGAAACAGTCAGCTCGGCCTTGCGCAGAGCCCACCTTGCGCACGTAGCGCAAGGCCTGGGCCAGCCCTTTTCACCGACACCAGTTCGTCTTCTTGTTGATTGGGCACTTGGCCTGTTTCATCAACTTCTCCCCTCACTGCTCGACAATTCGACAGGGGGTGTCGAAACCGCTGCCCCACCAAGCATGCCTACGTCACAGATTGGTCTGAGGGCAAAGCGGCTTGATCGTTCGCGCTTGGGAAGCGAACGAACGACGAGCGAGTCCGCCATGGTGAGCAATCACTCACTTGACTGGACAGAACCGAAACCCAAGGTTTCGATTCGTTCACCAAAGCTATCCCTCTTCTCACCAAAGGGCAAGGCTGCTTCACATAACGTAACGCAAGTGCTATCTCCCATGAGTGCAGGCTCTCGCCAGCTCGCTCCACACTTGGAGCACTCACCTGGAGACGACGTGAGACGAAGCTCGCGCAAAGACAGCATCATCGCCGCTGCACAAGAGGTCTTTGCACGGAAGGGAAAGGATGGCGCCACCATCGACGAGATCGCTCGCCTCGCTGGCTGCTCGCCAGCCGCCATCTACAAACACTTCCAGAACAAAGAGCAGCTGCATACGCACTCGCTGCATCAGTATTTCGATGAGACTCTGCGCATCATCCAAGATGAGCTGCCTTTCGAGGTATCTACGGAGCAGCATCTACAATGGATGGTCGTGAGGCTGGCTCGATTGTATGCAGAACGCGGAGCGCTCGCCCGCTCTGCCATCCTGCATCAGATCATGCAGCCGGAGGCGCTCGACCAACGAATGCGCATCTTCGAATGCTTCACCCAGGTCTTCGCCAAGGGGATCGAGAAAGGAGAGCTCCGCGCCCAGGATCCTCGTCTGTACACCATGGCGCTTGGCGGGATGATGAACGCTTGGGTTCAATACTGGGATAGCACGGAAGGTCAGGTGCCGGGAACGCTTCCGATCGCCCGCGAGGAGCTCGATGCCGAACAATGGAGCGCCGTCGTGGTCGAGATCTTCATCCATGGTGCCAAGGCCAACGCTACCTGAATTACTTTTGATTCATGAGCTTGCAGGTGATGCGCAGCACCTGGGCAAAGGGTGGGGCCCTTCCAACTCCCTTTGCTCGCACGGCGCTGCTGACGTGGGCGAGTTCAGCTAGTTGAAGACCCAACGTTTGGCCACACTCACCGGCTTCTTCAGCTTCGGAAAGCTCCACTGCTTCACTTTGTCTTGGACGCAATTGGCCATCGACGCATGAATCTCGTTGGCGGTGACCTTGACGGCCAGCACCGTCCCGTCAGTGCCGATGGTGACGTTGGCCACCAGCTTGCCCGGCTGGGGACCATGCTGCTGCATCACCCGCTTGTAGCAGTTCTCGATCTGGCGCTTGTTCTTGGCAAACACCGCCTCGAGCCCCTTCTTGTCGCCCTCTTGCACCGAGCTCGGCAGCTTCGTCTCCTCACTCATCTTGAAAGCCAGCTTCTTGGGCTTGGTCTCCGGCGCCTTGGTCTCGGCCGTCTCCAGAATGAGCTCCTCCCGAGGCGCTGCCGCGCGGATCTCTGGTGCGGCGCTGCCCGCGCTGTTGTCAATCAGCCCCAGACCGCTGCCTTGAGGGTTTCCGACCGCAAAGTCCCCAGGGTCCAGGTTGGCCAGCGAGCTGACCACCGAACCCGAGCCAATGATCTCACTCGCCAGCATCGCCCCAAGCTCTCCATCGCCCTCAATGCCAATCACGCCGATGGCGATCTGCGTCCCCCGCTTCTTGCTCAGCGCCTTCTCTCCAGCGCTGCGCACAACCCGCTCGGGCACCCTCTCTGCCGGCTTGGGGGCTGCAACAGGCAGCTCCGCCACACTCTCCTGCTGCGCCGACGAGCCTTCGGCGATGAGCTCCTCCGGCAGCGGCTCCTCCTCCGGCGGCGGCTCCTTCTCCTCTGCAACCTGCACGGCATCCTTGAGGTACCAGTCGGGCAGCTCGTCAAAACCATCGGTCTGTGGCCAATCCTGCAGCAGGACGAAAGCCAACGGCGCGAGCTGAAAGGCGGCGCTGAGCAGCAGCGACAGCATCCAGGCCACGCTGACGAAGCTGGTCAGGCTCGCCAGAAAACCACCGCCCATCGCGATGGGGACCCTGGCGCTGGATGCAGGGCTGACGAACTGAAACAACAGTCGCGTCTCACCCAAGCTCAGCTTTCCTCGCCCTTGCTGACTGATTTCAAGTAGATAGCCTTGGTCAAAGCGCTCCACGGCCTGATGGCGACTCAGGTCCATCACCCGCCCGGGACCATCGGCCACTCTGCCCCCCATGCTGTCGAGCACCCGCAAAAAGAGCTTGTTCTGCCGACGCTCGAAGAGCTGATGGCTTCTGGGCATCACCGAGGTGGGGATGACCAGGGTGTTGGAGAGAGCCTGCCCAATCGTCAGTTTTTCAGGCTTGTCGACCAGCCGCTCCTCGAGCAAGCGGTTTTGGTGAAAGACGCCGACGCGCAATCGGTTCATGATGCCCTCGCTGGTCCAACGGCGTTGGTCCCCCCAACGCCCATGCAACCCTTGACGGAGGCAGTGCCCGTTTCTGACGAGAAAAGTAGCCCTTCGAAGCGCTGCGCCGAAACCATGGAGATTCCAAGTGTTTCCCTCATCCTCTCGACGAGCTCTCCAGCGGCGCCCAGGTGATTCTTGGCCGTAGACCACCGAATACGCTTCTAGAGCCCTGCTTCTTCGCAGGATTCTCGGCTCGTGTTAGCCTCTCTTAAGCGTGTTGGATTGGGGCCGGGCCGTCGGTGCTCACGACCTCCGGTGCCAAGCCGAGGTGCTCTCTGGAGGGGGGCGCACCGTCTCGCGAGCTTCGGCGATGTGTCACGCACAGGAGGCCGCTTTGGCACCACAGTTCGCAATGGGCTTCGAGCTCGACCAGAAATACCGCATCGAAAAAGAGCTGGGCGCTGGCTGCTTCGGGGTCGTTTACCTCGCCACCGACCTCAAGATCGGTCGCCGCGTTGCCGTCAAGGTTTTGCACGATAACGTCGCGACCATCGAGCGCTTCGTCAACGAGGTCGAGGCCATCAAACGCCTCGAGCACGAACACATCGTGCGCCTCTACGACATCGGCTGGTCCAACGAGATGCAGCTCTACATGGTCACCGAGTTCGTCGAGGGCGTCGATCTGCTCAACATGATCGAGACCGAGGAGCGCATCAGCCTTCGCCGAACCGCAGCCATGGCCTTGCAGCTGCTCGATGCGCTTTCAGAAGCACACAAGCTCGGCATCATCCATTGTGACCTCAAGCCCGACAACATCCTCATCACCCAGAAAGGTGTGCGCACGGACATCGTCAAGGTGCTCGACTTCGGTGTCTCCAAACTGCTCTCGCGCGGCGAAGCAGCAAGAGGCGGCATGATGTCAGGTACGCCACTGTACATGGCCCCCGAGCAGGTCCTCGGGCAGACCATCGGCCCCTTCACCGACCTCTACGCAGTCGGCCTCATCCTCTATGAGATGGTCATCGGTGAACCCGCCATGGCCGCCGCCAGCGCCGAGGAGGTGCTCAAACGTCAGGTGCAGGACCCGCTCGTGCTACCAGCAGCACTGAGAGGTTCCGAGCTTGGCGCCATCATCGAGCGGGCCTGCCACAAAGCTGCCAGGGCGCGCTATCAAAGCGCTGAAGCCATGTATCGTGACCTCAAAGGTGCCGTCGACGCAGGTGCCGCGCGCCCCGACTGGGGCACCCTCAACTCTGCCCAGGTCGAGGAGGCAGCCAGCCAGTTCTCCGGCTTCGATCCCCTCGACGGCGCTGCCCTCGCCTACGATTCCAGCGCCAGAGACAGTGCCCTCGCCCCAGGAATGGCCGCCAACTCAGCCTTCATGGAGCGTGACATTCTCGCGCCCAACACCGCTGCTAGGGCTGGGGCGCTGGCTTTCGAACAAGAAGGGGATGAGCCCATTGAACTACCCAGCGCCGCAGACGTCTTGGGCCCACCCCTCGGCAGCGAGCAAAGACGTGCATCCTCCCCCACGGTCCAGCGCTTGGAGCTGCCGCCCAAGGAGCAGCAGCCAGCAGCCGCCCAGCAACCCCAACGGCAAGCAACGCTACAACCGTCCGGTACCGCCCTCGAACTAGAAGAGCGAGGCCAAGCCCTGCACCCGATGCCTTCTCCCAGCCAAGCTGCGCCCCAACGTGTCCCACGCCCCATCGAAGCGCGGCGCGGCAACAAGCTCAAGCTCTTCGTTGGCCTCATCGCCGTCGCCATCGTCGGAGTGCTCGTGCTCTTTGCCGTCGGCCTGCACAAAGACGCCGCAGAGAACGAGCAGGTCCCAGAGACACCGCCCGAGCCGCCCGCACCCGTGCTGAACACACGACTACGGACACAGCTTCACCAAGCCTTCATCAACAGTAGCGCCAGCGCCGCGAGCTTCGGTCAGGCCTATCGCTTCGAGCAGAGCTTCGTGGTCGTTTCCATCCCCGTCGGCGCTCGCGTCAGCCTCAATGGCGAGGACATGGGCCTTGCACCGGTGGAGCTCTCTCTCTCCACCCAGCGGCGCGCCACCATCGCGGTCAGCTTGAAGGGATACAAAGACTCACAGCTCGAGGTCGACGCCAAGACCTTGCCCCCCGGACAACCCATCCGCGTGGTGCTGCAGCGCTGAGGACTTTTTGTCGATTGGGCGCTTGTCCTGTTCCCCAAGTTGTTGAGGCTTCAGCGTCAATCAAGCCCAAAAACCAAGCAACACAGGCTCACATCGCCACCGCGGAGCATGGCCCAAGAGTCTCCGCTAGCTCTCCCGAACCCGAATGCACTGCAGCAGTCCACTCTCGCCCACGCGTGAGAGGTCGATGTGGATCCGGACGATCTCCTCTCGTACCCGCAGAAATGCCTCGACCACCTGCGGATCGAAATGGGTCCCTGCCCCGCGCGCGATCGCCTCGAAAGCCTCAGCCACAGTGAAGGTGGTGCTCCTATAGGGTCGCTCGGTGGTGAGGGCATCAAAGACATCCGCAACCGCCGCGATGCGAGCGGCGATAGGAATTTTCTCGCCCTCTAGCCCATCGGGATAGCCGCTCCCATCCCAGCGCTCGTGGTGAGAGTGAGCTATCGCCGCGGCGAGCTGCAGAAACTTGGAATGTGAGCCATGCAAAATCCGAGCGCCAATGTGCGTATGGCGCCTCATGATCTCCCACTCCTCTTCGCTCAGGCTGCCCTCTTTGAGCAGGATTCGGTCGGGAATGCCGATCTTCCCGATATCATGCATGGGTGCCGCGTAGAGAAGGGCTTCCACGAAGTCCTCGGGCATCTCCATCGACCGGGCGATAGCCGCTGCATACAAACTCATGCGTTGGATGTGGGCACCAGTGCCCTCGTCCTTGACCTCCGAGGCCCGCGTCAATCGGTAGATGGTCTCCAATGAGCTCGATTTGAGCTCCTGTAGCGCCGTCTGCAGCTGCCTGGTGCGCTCCTCGACGAGATCCTCGAGACGACGCTGATAGCGCACCAGCGCGTCGTGATACGTCTTTGTTTTCAAGGAGGAACGCACCCGCGCTCGGAGCTCGCTCTGGTCCACGGGCTTGCTCAGGAAATCGTCGGCGCCCAGCTCCAAGGCGCGAATGCGAGACTCCGAATCCGACAGGGCAGTGACCATGATCACAGGAATGGCGCGGCTGCGCTCGCCTCGTTTGAGCGCCGCCAGCACCGAAAAGCCATCGGGTTCAGGCATCATGACATCGAGCAAGACGAGATCGACAGGTTCTCGGGCCATCAACGCAAGAGCATCTCCGCCACTGCCCGCAGTGAGCAGATCATTGCCCAAAGGCAGCAACATGGCCTCCATCATCCGCAAATTCTTCGCGTCATCATCCACCACGAGGATCCGCGACGGACGCTCGTTCAGCTCGAGAGGGCCGGGATGCTGTGTCATGTCTCGCCCTCTTCAAACAACGTCTCGCCTGTTGTGACAACGGGTCGAAACGGCAGCGTAAAAATCATTCGTGTTCCCATTCCACGGCCTTCACTCTCAGCCCACAACAGGCCACCGTGCATCTCGACAATGGCTCGGCTGATGCAAAGCCCCAATCCGGTGCCCGGGGTCTTGCCCGTCACACCGCTAGATACTTGATAAAACGGCTCAAAGATTCGATCAAGGTCCCGACTCTCGAGTCCGATTCCCGAATCGCGAACCTCCACCTCAATCAGCGCGCCACGACGCTGGGCGCTCAAGCGAATCGCTCCCTGCTCGGGAGTGAACTTCATGGCATTCGAGAGCAAATTGAAGAGCACCTGCTTGAGCCGTCGCTCGTCAGCCTGAATCGCGCTCCCCTCCAATCGCTCATCGATTTCGACGCGCAGCTGCTGTTGCTGCGCATTGGCTCTCTCTCGTAACATCGCCAGGCTACGCCGCAACAACTCCGCCACGTCCACAGGACCCAAGTCGAGCTCCTGCTTGTCCGCCTCTATCTTCGCCAAATCCAGAATGTCGTTGATCAAAGAGAGGAGGTGCTTGCCGCTGCTGAGAATGTCCTGCACATACTCGCTCTGCTTGGCGTTGAGCTGCCCAAAAAACTGCTCTGCCAAGACCTGCGAAAAGCCAATCACCGAGTTCAACGGTGTGCGCAACTCATGACTCATCCCAGCCAGAAACTGGCTCTTCGCCCGGTTCGCTGCCTCCGCACGATCCTTGGCTCGCAGCAGCTCCTCCTCGTTTTGCTTGCGTTGGCTGATGTCGTCGGCAATGATCACGAAATGCGTCACCCTCCCCGTCGGCGCGCGCACAGGCGCCACAGAGGTGAGCTGCCAGTAGCGCGACCCATCACGCCGTAGACTGCCCAGCTCGCCATGCCACGATTGCTGAATCTGCATACAGCTTCGCAAGATCTCGAAGAGACTGCGTGAGCCCTCGGCAGGACGCAGCATCCGCGGCGTGCGCCCCTGAAGCTCGCTTCCCGAATACCCAGCGACCTTGGAAAAACGCGGATTGACGTATTCAATCACCAACTCTGCATCGGTAATCATCACCATGCTCGAGCTGTGCTCCACGGCGCTATGAAACTTGCGCAGCTCTCGCTCCGCTCGACGCCTCTCGACGACCTCGAGCTGAAGTCGCTCGTTCGAGGCACGCAGCTCCTCTGTGCGCTCCAGGACCCTGTCTTCGAGCTCATCGTGAGCCCGTCTCAGCGCGTGCTTCGCCAAGTCGTGGGCGGTGATATCTCGTATGGTCAGCAGCATCGCCGACTGATCATGCCACACCGTGTCCGTCGCGCTGAGCTCGAGAACACAGGGAGGCTCCGCGCTCATCTCGAGGACCTGGGCCTCCCCGCTTTCCAAGACCTTCGCCAAGGCCCCGTTGAACGCCTCCTGTACAACGCCGTCGAGCCAACGCCGAGCCGCTGGATTGGCGTAATAGACCGCCTCTTGGTCGGCCACCAAGATGCCCTCTGCGCTCTTCTCCACGATGCTCGTAAAGCTTCGCCGCTGGGCCAGGATTTCTTCCTCGGCCTGCTTGTGTTCAGTGATGTCGCGCATCACGAGCTGCAAAGTACCCATCGTCAGGTCGAGCACTTTGGCGTCGACATCCACAGGCATCCGATGGCCGTCGACACAGCGTAGCCAGGTCTCGAAACGTGCCGCTCCATCTCGACTCGCCCGCTCCAAAGCGCGCCGCCCCAACTCCCGTTCTGCCACCGTGAGCAAGAGCAAAAACGAGCGATCCATCATCGCCTTGCGCTCAACGCCCAACCACTCCGCGCAGCGACTGTTCGCGTCAACCACCTGACGCTCCTGATCCAAAATCAGGATAGCATCATTGGAATGCTCAAAGAGCTTTCGATAGCTCTCCTCGCTCTCTTGCAAGGCTTGCTCGATGCGCACCTGCTCACTGATGTCGCGGGCCGAGCTCAAGACGTAGGCGATGCGGCCACTCTCATGCCGCTCCGGCGTCAAGCTCCAATCAAAGATCAGGCTCGGACTGAATTGGCTCAGCTCCACCCGTCGCCGCGCGCCCATGCCAGTCTCGAAACAACGCGCTATCGCCTGCTCCCACTGCACGAAAATGGGCTCGTCAGGCAGCAACTCTGTCAGCCGATGTCCAAGCATCAGCTCCGGTGCAATCGACAAAAACCGTCGCAGCGCCGCGTTCGCGTAGACGGCACGAAGCTGCCGATCGAAACGCAAAATCACGTCCGGCGAGTTCTCTGCCATCGCGCGATACGACTCGGCGTGCCGCCGCCAAGCCTGAGTCTGCTCGCGCATCGGCTCGAGATTGACCAGGCTCACCAGCACACACTCCCCTGCGACGCTCCCAGAACTGCGATAGGCAGCAAAGAATTGCTCTTCCCCCGTCTCGGTGATCAACGTCAAGGCGCGCGCATCGAGCTCTGGAGCAATCGAAAAATCCCCCAGAATCGGCGCAAAACGCTGCCGCTCGGACACCGGCCAATCCATCCATGCCCTGCCCAATAGCTCCTGGGCGGAGACCTGCAGCAGCGCCTCGAAGCCCTCGTTGAACTGCAAGAGCACACCCTGCGCGCTGAAGACCGCAGCCGGATGCGGCAACGACGACACACAGAGATGGAGCGGGTCAGCCTCGGACATGCTTGGCCACCATTTCAAGAAAGCTCCATATTTCAATAGGTTTCGTGATGTGTGCCTGACAGCCGGCAGCCGCTGTGGAGTGCGCGTCCTCCTTCATCGCATACGAGGTCAGCGCGATGATGGGGATGGCGCGCGTCAGCGGATCAGATTTGAGGCGACGTGTGGTTTCAAAACCATCGAGCAATGGCAGCTGGATGTCCATCACAATGAGACGAGGCTGATGGCGCTTGGCGAGGTCGAGCGCCGCCAAGCCATCGAAAGCGCTCAACGTGGCGTAGCCCTGGGCCTCGAGGACGTCTCGACACAGCTTGTGGTTCAAGGGGTCATCCTCGACAATGAGAACCACAGCCTTCTTGTCGATTGGGCACTTGGCCTGCTTTCCCAAGTTCTCGCCCATCCCAACATCTCCTGCCCCCACGAAGGGGCGTGCAGGCCTGCCCATTTGAAGGATGAGTCAACCTGCGCCGGTCATCATGATGGATGCGGGGGCCTGCAGCAAGCCAAGACTGCCCGAACAGACCGGCAGAGAAGCGGGGGGAACAGGCCAAGTGACACTCCGTTTCCCACAATCCCAACTCGCTATGCCGCCTTGTCCACGGCCAGCGCGGAGAAGGCCATCGAGCGGTTACGGCCTGCTTCTTTGCATGCATAGAGGGCGAGATCTGCGCGCTCAATCAGCGCGCTGTCTGTTTCGGCGTCCACGCCATAGGTGGCAATGCCCAGACTCAAGGTCACCCTGAAGCTCCCGGTCGTACCGCTGAAGCTCAAGGCCTCGACGAGCTTTCGAAGGCGCTCCGCCATCTGCAGCCCACCTCGAGTATCCGTATCCTCCAACAGAATCACGAACTCTTCACCTCCATAGCGCCCCACCAGATCGGTGCAACGCAGCGCCCGAGACAGACAGCGCGCGACCTGACGCAGGACCTCATCCCCCATGCTGTGGCCGTGCGTGTCGTTCACCTTCTTGAAGAAATCAATGTCGGTCAGGATCACCGTGGCGGGCTGTCCATGCCGCTGAGCGCGCGCCAACGCCAGCCGCATCCGCTCGCCAAAGGTGCGCCGATTCAGCAATTTCGTCAGACCATCCGTACTGGCGAGCTGCTCCATCTGCGCAAAGAGCTGGCCATTGGCAATGGCCACCGCCACTTGGTTGCAGATCACCTCCAACATGTTCAGGCGACGCTCTTTGAAGGCCCCAACACGCTTCGCACCCAGCACCAGGCTGCCAAGCACCTTGTCGTGGCTCACCAAGGGGAGCACGATCAAGCTGCCAATCCCCACGATCCGGGTCTCCCTGTCAAAGATCGGGGTCTTGGGCCCTGGGGCTTCTCCTTTGCATGGCAGCGCCGTGCGCCGCTTCACCACCATCGAAACCAGCCCCTGATTCGAGCGAAACTGAAGCTTCTCGATGCTCTCCATGCCGGGCCCCCACACCGCCGCGACGGTGTGCACGTCGCTGCTCGGGTCGTAGAGGGTGATCGCCGCGACATCGAAACGCGCGATGCTGGCCACAGTGCTCATCGAAACGCGAAACACATCGTCGAGCTCGAGCGCATTGGCCAACGCCCGAGACGCCTCATAGAAGCGCTCGAGCTCGAAGCGCTCCTGTTCGAGCTGCATGGACGCGCGCTCGTTGCGAATACTGCGCAAAATGAAACGACAGGTCTGAGCAGCGATGTTCTCATCCTCAGGAGAAAACGCTCGCTCTTCCTCCCGATCGACACACAGCACGCCGCGGACCTCCCCGCCTTCAGTGATGGGCATCGCCATGAAGGCACCGATACGGGGCTGACCACGATAGTAGGAAAGCCCTGGAAAATCGCGACGAATTCGGTCCAGACGAAGGAGCTGCGCGCGCTTCGCCACGCTGCCAATGACCCCCTCTCCAAGACGAATGACCCGGTGCACCAGCGAGAGCTCGCTCACCGCCTCGCGCAACTCCAGCTCACTGCTCTCAGGGTTGAGCCAGTACAACGCCGCAGTGCGGGCCGCCAAGCCGTGTCGCAAGACCCCCAGGTGATGGCTTGCCGCTTCCTCACAGGCCTGCACGGCCGCCGAAAACTGCCCGCTGCGCGTATCCTCCTCAGCCGCCGCATGCGCCCGGTCCAAACCTAGCTCCTGCACGCGACGCTGCACCCGCCGCTGCTCCCGCTGCAGCTTCTGCTTGTACTCATTGAGCGCTCGCCAACGAGGCAGACGCTGGACGATGCCTTGCAACGAAGCAAAGAGCACAACCAGCATCGACGCCAAGAGCCAACGTAGCAAGCCCGGTGCGCCACTCTCCAACGCACCCGCTGCCATCCAGCTCCCAAACTCCAAGAAGAGGGCGAAGGCGATCAGACTGCGACTCCGCCGGCGCGAGCTGAGGCCCACGAAATAGGCCAACACGGCATAGGAGATGGGCAGTAGAATGGCACCGTAGTCGTGAAACTGTGCGGCGAAGACGTGCACGCTCAAGAGCGCAAAGAAGGCGGCACTCTGATTGCCCAAGCGCCAACGCATACGTCCCAGGCCTTGCGCCAGGAGCAGCACATCGACTGCAAGCAAGAGCCCGAGCGCTGGCCAAAACACTGCGTGCTGAGCTGAACTCAGCCACCCTGCGGCATGCGCCACACCCAAGGCCACGGCGAGGCCCGTCGCGCAACACCCAGATAGCCCAGAGACGCTCGTCCAAGTCGAATGAGACGCTCGCTTCTCCAGCAGCGGGTAGCTTTCGATGTGACTCGCCATGCTCAGTCCTGCTGTCCAAGGATAACCAGAACCTCGTCACGACGAATGAGCTCGAGCTCGTTACGAGCCTGGCGTTCGATCACACGCGCATCCTCTCGAAGCGCCACGATTTGCGCCTCGATGCGATGGTTCTCCAGGCGCAACGCTTCGTTCTGTGCGGACAGAGTCTTGGCGGTGTCCTGCATCCGAGCGTAGTCTGCCGCGCTCTCCCCGCTCATTGCAGCGTAGCCAAGCCACATGAGGAGCAGGAAAAAGGCCAGCGAAGCAACAACCTTTCCGAAGGTTTGCACGAGACCCTCCATGGATTTCGTCGTACCTGCTCGAGCTCAGCGCCGTGTACGCTGCTTCGAGCACAGGTCCATCCGCCTTCCCTGACGGATGCCTCGCTTGGACATAGCACGCGAGGCAAACGAGGCAAACTTTGGCCACAGTGCAAGCGCGCGCGTCAATCGGCCATCTTGACGAAGGCTCTCGAGACGCCCCTCGCTCGCAGGCAGGTGACGCTCGCTTTCACTTCGGAAGAGCGTCGAGGCAGCCTTGAATCATCGCCGACAGGTCTTTCGCCTTCTTCACGTCCTTGCTGAGCAGCAAACGTTCGAGGTAGACGCGAGCATTGTTGTCGGCCGAATTGAGCTGCAAAGCCTCGCAGATGGTCTGCACACAGGCAGCGTTGGGCTCTTTGTCACAAGCGATCTTCCCTTCGAGGAAAGTCGCGGTGGCAAGCCGCTCGTTGACGAGCTGCAGCTTGTTTTGCGAACGGGCATAATAGGCGCTGGTCTCAGGGATTTTGCTGAACTGTGTGAGCGCGGAAGCATAGTTTCCAGCGCGCAACCACTCGTCTCCCTGTTCGAAGTAGCCGAGATGTTGGATCTCTGCGGAGACCTGATCATGCAGCTCCCGCGCGTTCGGGAACGTGGGCTGCACGGTGAGGATGTCGGTGAGTAGGCGCTGAGCCCCCGTCCAGTTCTGCTCGTTGGCCATGGCCACCGCGGCGTTGAACTTGTTGTTGAGCTCCACAGTCGGATCGACCGTCTCGACCACCTTGGGCTTATCAGTTGAAGCGCTCTCGCTGCGGCCGAGTACGGCAATGACCGCAAAGACGGCACCAACGATGATCGCCACGAGCAGAACACCCACGATGACGAAGACGAGGCTGCCGCTCTGCCTCTTGGGGCGCCCATAGGCGGCCAGATCAACGAACTGCGGACTTGGAACGAAGACGAAGCGAACGTTTCCGAACTGTACCTCATCGCCAGTGCGCAGGTGCGTCTGACCCCGCACGGGTTTGCCGTTGACCTTGGAGCCGTTGGAGCTGCCGAGGTCAACGAGCCGGTAGGCCATGCCTTCGTTGACAATCTGCGCATGATTACGCGAGATCGACGGATCACTGAGGAGAATGAAATTCTCATCGGTGCGACCGATGCTGTTGACCTGCTCAGTGAGGCTGAACTCCTCGCCAGCGAAGAGGTCGCCGACACGAACCAACTTGAAGGTGTTGCTGTTGGCGGCGACGATGTGGGTGCGCAACACATCCTGATCGCCGCCAGCGTTCTTGTCGGAGTGCTCGAGATAGAGCAGGTAGTCGCCAATCCTGATCTGACTGGCGTTCTGCAACTCTTTTCGCTGCTTCAGCGGCTGATTGTCGACCAGAACCCCATTGGCGCTGCCAAGATCATCGATATAGCAACGCCCCTGCTGCACGAAGATGCGAGCGTGCGTTCGGGAGACAGCGTTCGAAGGCAAAATGATGTCGTTGCCCTCGACGCGTCCAATGGTAAAGCTGCCCTGGTCAAAGGATATCTCGTCAGCGATGTTTCCGAGACGATCCTCGATAATGAGGGTGAACATGGTTAGTCACGGAAGATATCGGAGTTGAGTCTCACACCACCGCTCTCGAGCTCACGGTAGAATCGGGGAATGTAACCACTAGCCAGGAACTGCCCAGGACTCGCACCCGCATCTCCCATGCCCTGGGTCTCGTATGTGAACAAGGTCTCGATGTCGACATGCGAGGAGGTCGCGCCGCAAACCTCAGCAATCTCGACGATGCGGCGACTGCCATCGGCGAAGCGATGCATGACGACGACCACGTCGATGGCGCGCGCGAGCTGGTCATAGATGGCGCGGCCGCTGAAGCCTTGGGTGCTGGACAGCGCGAGCTGCTCGAGACGCCGCAAGGCATCCTGAGCACCGAGCGCACCGATGACGGCGATGGACCCTGCTGCCCCAGCCGCAGTTGCCTGCATGAAGAGATTGGCCTCAGGCCCCCTGATGGGATCCAACAGCACCCGCTCGGGACGCAGGCGCAAGGCGGTGTTCATCAGCGACTCGAGATCGATGGCCGGGCCATAGGGCGTCGCAGGCTGCGTCTCGAGACAGACCGCCGTGCGTTGAGGCAACTGCAGCATCGCGGTCGCCTCGACACTGACGATGCGTGCCCCTTCCGGGATCTTGGCAGCGAGCGCATTGAGCAGAGAGCTACGACCAGAGCCATTCGGACCCGCAATGAGGATGCTGCGGCGTGCATCGAGACAGGTCTCGAGGAACGAGAGCATATTCGGCGAGCAGAGCCCCTTGGAGGCGAAATCCTCGAGCGGCAGATACTGTCGACGAGGCTTGCGCACGACGATAAGGGGAGAGCCAACGGCAACTGGCGGCAAGACCACCTGCACCAAGGTGCCATCACCGAAACGGACTTCACTGTGCAGCGGAGCCGTTGCGGGGGTATGGCCAATCATGGACAGCAAGCGCTGCGCCGTCAGGTAGAGAAAGTCGACGCTGGTGTACCCATACTCACCGGCAAGCAATTGCCCATCACGTTCAACGACGATGCAATCATGCCGATTGACGTGAATCTCGGTGACGCTCTCGTCATCGAGGTAGAACTCCAGCGGCCCAAGCGCCACCGCCTCGTTGGCCACTTGGTCGAGCAGGGCGTTCTTGTCGATGCCGCCCTGACGTCCCAGTTCCTGGTCCACGCAGCGAGAGAGCTCACCGTAGATGCGCTCTCGCCATTCTGGCTCAGGTGGATAGGTTTGCGGTAGATCGCGCGGATCGAAGCGCGTCATGAAGAGCTCCATGACGCGTCGGCAATGTTCGGTCCAGGAATCGTTCTCGAGGTCGCGGACGAGCTCGAGATGCGGCCGCGGCGGCATGGTGGCGCGTCCAATGGGAAGCCGCGCACGCTCGGCAGGAACCGGCGCAGGCCCAGAGGGAGCTGCAGCGGGGCTCGAGGCAGCAGGAGCCTGAGCAGCGCTGGGGCGGAATGCAGGTCCGGGGGGGCTGGGGTTGCTCGGCGGCGCCGAGAGAGCAGGCCCGCTGGGCCGCGCTGGCCCACCGATCGGTCGAGGAGGGGTGTTGGACGGCGGACGAGCGCTGGGCGACTGCGCACCCGGTCCAAGCGGACCAGGGTGTGACGGTCCCAGAGCGCCGGGAGATGACCCTACCGGGTTCGGCGGAGCACTCAAAGGCGCAGGAGCACTCGGCGAGGGGCCAGGACCCATCGAGCCAGGACCCATCGCGCCAGGACCCATCGGAGAGGGACCAGGACCCATCGGAGAGGGACCAGGACCCATCGCGCCAGGACCCATCGCGCCAGGACCCATCGCGCCAGGACCCATCGCGCCAGGACCCATCGAACCAGGCCCAGGACCCATCGAA
>JAVFAO010000147.1:0-15010 GCA_034002465.1 Myxococcota bacterium | reverse complement strand
GCGATGCATCGCGCCCCTACCTGTTGGGGACCACCCGCTGCGGCAGCGAGAGGGAGCGATGAATCGCGCCCCTACCTGTTGGGGACCACCCGATGCGGCAGCGTGAGGGAGCGATGAATCGCGCCCCTACCTGTTGGGGACCACCCGATGAGGCAGCGAGCGGGCGCGATGAATCGCGCCCCTACGTGTTGGGCTGCGCCAAATGACCTCATTTTTGCGTCTTTGCGCCTTTGCGTGAGAATCGTATCCATCGTCCATCGAAAACCTAAACTACGGCCACGGCTTGCGCGCTGCGCGCGGCTCGCCGAGTTCGACGTGGCTTCGTGGGGCGCTGCCCCACACCCCGCCAAAGGGCAAGCCCTTTGGAATCCCTTCTATGGGTGCTTCGGCCTCATTTCGACAACACGAGGATGCGCCCTTCGTAGGCTTGGGCCAAGGCCACCTGCGGCCCAAAGTCAGCAGGCAGGCTGCGGCTGTTGAGCACCACCTCCAAGTCCTCTGCGGGTGAGAGCGCCTGCCAGTGGTCGACGGCCCAATGGATGGCCTCCAGGATGGTCTCGTGGCGATTGCCGAAGACCCCACCTCCAATCATCGTGAGCAGCACCCGGCGCGCACCGGCGAGCGAAGCCCCAAGCAGGGTTCCGAGGTAGACAGCGCGTAAGAGAGTCCGACAAACTGGGTCGAAGTAGGCGCCCAAGGCACGCTCGGCGCCGTAGCCACCACCAGCGGCGGTCGAACACTGCACCTGCCCAATGAGCGGCGCGCCTTGCACGCCGCCGCTCCAGTTGGCGCCCAGCAGCACCTGCGCGCCTTGGTGCAGGCCCACGGCGATGCGCTCGAAGTTCTCTTCGAGCGCCTTGGCCAGCTTGCCTGGCTCGTGCCCCACCGCGGTGAAGTAGCCCGAGCGCACCACGCCAGGTCCGCAGGCCTCGGCGAGGAAGTCGAGCTGCTCTGCTTCGGTCTGGACGAAGCGGCTGCCATCTGCGCGAGGCGCGCAGTAATGGCGAAGCAGCGCGGCAGGCCAAGCGGAGACGGCCGCCCGAGGGCCTTGGGTGGGATCGCTGAGGTAGGCGGAGACGGGGCTCAGATAGGGCCCTGGTGACTCTAGGCCATTGAATTGCGAGGCCATTTGGAACACAGCGCCGTCGCCGCAGAAGGCCTGCAGCGCGCCGATGTCCGAGAGCGGGCTGCTGCCGCTGAGAACGAAGACCCGGGCCTTTCCGTTGCCTCTGGGCAGCCGCGCCTTGGCGTCGTCAATGCGCAGCAGCTCGAAACGACCAGCGGTATAGGTGCTGCCCAGCACCTCGAGCCTCGCCCAGCCGCCTTCGTCGAAGGTGAACGCAGCCGCAGGGTTGGCCTGCACTTCTCGCTCGGCATCGGCGAGCGAGCGGGTGTTCCCGGCACCTAGGGAGGCGCGCAAGGCGCTGAGGGACTCAGTCATCATTTGTCGGTGGGCGCGCTCATCGCGCGCTTGGAGCAAGGCGTCGAGGTAGTTCATGTGCGTCCTCCTGCTTGGGGTCGTTCAGGCTCCGGCACCGAGCCTCGAGCTCGCGAAGCGGGACTTGTTGTCAATTGGGCGCTTGGCCCGTTTCCCCAAGTTCCTTGGGATGGGCATGAGGATGCAATCAAGCCTCTGGCTCGAGCTCGTCGTCCTCGAAATCATCGTCTTCGAAATCCTCGCCTAGGTCATCGTCGTCATCCAGCTCACCTGGGTCTCCATACAGGTCATCGGAGCCTGGGCTGCCCACCAGGTAATGGAAGCCATCCGGTCCGCAGCGCTTCTGCAGTTGTGTCAGGATGCTGCGAGCCATGGACGCGGAATCATTGGGCCCAGAGACATAGAAGGGCTTCCCGTCGTGTCCGAACCTGAACTCGAGCTCGCATTCGCTTGCATCGATACCACCCAAGACCACCGACGCGGAACGAAAGTCGGGGTGCGGCCGAAAGCCAAGGTCGAGGGCATAGGCGATGGAGCGGTCAATCAACTTGCGCACATGGGCCGCGCTCACGGGCTTCAACTCACCCGCGAAACGGGTTTCGACGAAGTCCTCGAACTCAGGCCGGTTCTGCACCGTCAGAAACGCACCCTTGACACCCAGGCAATAGACATCGAGCAAAAAACCACCTGTCACCAGGCGCCCGTTCGGTAGCTTTCGCGCGATGATGGCATGGCCAATGCCTTGACTGAAGAGCGCCTCGTTCACAAATGCGGCATACACTGGGGCGCGCTCCAGCTCGGCGCGACTCACGCCCAGGTGCGCAATACGATCGCCGCCGCCTGAGCTCGTCTTGGTCTTCTGTCGCAGCTTGCGTCGCGCTTGCTTGTTGGCGCGGTTCTGAGCGATGCGTCGTTTGTCTTTGGCCATCGTTGTGCTCCTCACGTGCGATTGGGTGTGTCAAGAGGCTGATGCCAGGTCTCCTCCGAGGGACCGAAAGGCTCGATGACGCGCATCCAGGCGGAGCCTTTCAGCGCTCTCTTCATGGCACAACTCGAGGCACATCGATAGAGGGAGCGAGAAAAGCGGCTCCTGAAGGCCTTGCCGTCCTTGCTGTGCTCGCCGCAAATCGTGACTCGGGCTGCTCAGCGAGCTCTTTTTCGTATTGATGGACGAACACTATTCGGTGCTCAGGAGCGTGAAGAGTGCGTCAATCTCGGCGGGGATGCTCGAGACAGGATCGAGTCGGTTGAGGTTGGCGCGGCCCACGAGCCGAGTGAGCTCGACCGGAAACCGGTTCTTCAAAGGCAGCTCGAGGCCGTCGCGAATGCGGCCAAGGATGAAGCGCGCGCGGTCTTTGCCACGCTGCCACACTGCAGGTTGCTCGCGAACGAGCTGCTTGGCCGTGCGCGAAGCATGGACGTACTTCTGCTCGCCCCCCAACGCCTTGCCGCTCGCATCCGTGAGCGCCGTGGCGTAAAGCCTGGCACCGAGTTGCTCGCTCGCGTTCTCAGAGAGTGCACGGTCAACATCTGCGGCCTGGATCGCCTCGGCGATCAGCTCGTCGAGCCCCTCCGGCAAGGATTCGTTGTCACGCGCAAACGCTCGTATCCAACGCTTCAGCACACCGTGTTCGAGCAGCACCGATTCGATGCTGTAGTGTGACCACACACAGCGCGTCTCTGTGACGCCGTCGACGGGAGCCTGTGTCTGCAGTCCAGGCTGTCGCAGATGATCGCGATCGAGCACCGTGACCACTTCGAAGGCGCCTTCTCTGCCCTGGGCGCGGACGACGTCGTTGCGCAGCAAACGAGCAAGGAGCTCGGCGATCCGATCGTTTGAGGCGCCCGTGAGCGGCAGGAAGGCCCAGCGTCGAAAGCGTTGCAGCGGTCGTGGCGCATCCCTGAAGCGGAGCTCGGCGAGGCGAGGAAGGAGCGTGAGATCGTCTTTGCCCTCACAGAACACGACACGGCGCGCGGCGAGAAAGTTGAGCGCTGTGTACGGGGTCAGGTCGACCCATGACGCCAGATCCTCGAAGAGCTTCGAGTCGCTGTCGAGGGTGACGCAAGTGGGCTGGGCGGCTCGATCGCAGCGCACGAGCAAGGCTCCTGTGGTCGAGAGTGTGTTGAGGATATCGACAGAGTGTGTGGCGAGCAGCATCTGCGCCGCGAACTGGCGAGTCACCAAGGTGGCGAGCCATTTTGCACTTTCGGCCTGTAGACGAGGATGGAGGTGGGCCTCCGGTTCATCAATGAGAAACACGACTCGCCGACGCGCGCTCTCGCGCTCCCAACGAACGAGCGCGGCGAAGAGACCCACGAGGTTGATCAAGCCCGCCCCTGCAGCGGAAAGCTCGAGGTCGCCATTCGAGTCCTTGAAACAGACGCTCAGGTGCGTGACGTCCTGGACCGCGTTTTGGTCGGTGCGGGTGGTGATCGACGCGCCAATGGTATCGAAGAGAAAGTTGTTCAGGCGCTCGAGCTGGAGAGGGTCCAAGCTGACGAGCATGTTGCGCACGACATGGCTCTGATCGCCCGTGCCCAGCAAACGGTTGATGACGGCTCGGGAGCGCAGCTCCTCTTCGCGCACCGTGCCGTAGAAGGGCGGAACGAGCACCGCGACGGGAGCATGCTCGGTGAGGTAGTCGCCGAGTTGGCGACTGACCTTCGGCGACTGCTTCGCAAGGCGTTGCACCAGCGCCACCGCTTCGATAGAACGCACCCGAACGGTCAGCTTGAGCTGCTCGTTTCGCGCGCAGTCAAGCAACACCTCGAGCTCTTGCAGGGGATCGTCTAGCTCGAAGGAGAGAGCGATTGAGCGCGACACCTTCTCGCCGACCTCCTGGTTGACGAAGAGCGCCCGCCAATCTGCCAGAGGCAGTAGCTGGGCGGGATCGACGAGCATCCCCTTGGCGACGAAGAGGCCGAACTTGTCGTTTGGATCCGGTCGCACGGGGTTGGCGGCGAGCGCCATTCGGAGCGCCTCGCAGGCAAGCCGCACGGCATGCAAGACGGTCGTCTTGCCAGAGCTGTTCGGACCGAGGAAGGCGGTGACCGGCGCGATCGCGGTGTCGAAGAGTCGAAAGCCACGGAAGTTCTCGATGCGGATGCGGGTCAACATGGGCAGCTCCTGGGCGAGCTCAGCACGGTGGGATTGCAATCGAAAGCGAGCGAAGGGCACGCATCCTCTCGACATTCCGGAGGAATTGCTGCTGTCGAGAGGTCGGTGCCCGAGAGCGAGCGAATGCAATCGAAAGCGAGCGAAGCGAGGCAAGTCAGCGTCTGTCGCGGGCGCATCCGATGCGCCTGAGCAGCGCTGCGAGGGTCTCGCGAGAGCAAACGAATACGGCCGACGGGCTGCCGCGCAGACTGTTGGCTGCTTCCCACAGAGGGGAGTCGAGAAGGTTGAGCGTCAGCGCTTCGTGCTGCTGGTGCAACGCGGCCTCCGTGGGCAACAGTGGAGTTGCCGTCTGCGAGCCAGAGTGCCTCGATGACTGGCGATCGTCAACCGCCAGAGCGGTCATCGAGGGTCGAGCGCATATGCATGTGAGCGGGGTGTGTCCGCCCGAAAACCTGAGCTTCGGTGCCCGTCGACGCTTGTCAGCCCGAGAATCCGTGACATTGCGCGCCCATCGAGGCTTGTCGCCAGGAAACTGCTAGCACTTCGGACGCAATCGAGGCTTGCTTTGCAGACGATTGCTGACAACTCGACGCCGTCGAGGCTTGTTGTGAGGAAAACTGCTAGCACTTCGGACGCAGACGACGATGTTTCGCGCATGTAAGCGGCGACCTGAGGGTCGTCCTTGGCGCGAACCAGCGTCGTGAAGCCCTTGCGCTTGACGAGCCAGAAGGCCTCGTCGAGCTCGACGGCGTTCATGAAGTCGGGTGAGTGGGTCGACACGAAGACTTGCCCCCCGCGCCCTGCGTAGCTCCGGAACTCATCGGCGAGCTGTGGCGTCCTCGGTGCTCCCTATCGTGCCATCGTGTTCTGCGCCGTCACCTCAGCCTCTGTCGCTGCGTGACACCTCTGATTATGAATCTCTCGCAGAGGCGCAGGGGCGCAGAGGTCGCGGGAGGCTTGCCTTGCACACAAGTGAGAGCTTTTCCCTGGGTGGGAGCCTTGCCATGCACCCAAGTGAGTGCTTGTGCCCATAGCCAGGGCTTCGACGTCACCAGGGCGTGAGCTTTTGCCGCTGACTAAGCTTCGATGCGCGCTGCGCTGCGCGCTTGCCTCCACCGACGAGCTTTGCTATCCACGAGCTGTGGCGTCCTCGGTGCTCCCTATCGTGCCAATGTGCATCTGTGCTCTGCGCCGTCGCCTCAGCCCTGTCGTTTGCTCCGCAGGAGTCTCGACCATGCGCGATGCCGCGCTTGGCCTCGGCTCCTCTGTCGCTGACGCGTGGCCTGTGGCGCGGCCTTTTCGCTCAACCCTCGCGAGCCCTGCGCGACGCGCGTCGCGCGAGGCAGCGACCTATTGAACGGAGATTCCATGAAACCAAGGATCATGCCATACAAGCTGGCCACAGATGAGCACCTCGACGAGCTCGTCTTCACCAGCGCGCAGCTACGCGCCTATCCTCAAACCCAGAGTCTCGCCCAGGACATCGAGCCGCTCAACCTGCGCTGCGAGGGCATCGCCGCCGAGGAGCTGCGCTTCGTCAAAGCGCTCGCCATCCTCGAGGCGCAGCTCTATCGCGTCGACGATGACCTCGATGTCCTCGCCTACGAGCTGGCACAGGCGGTCCTCGTCGTGACCGGCAACGACCGCTCGGCGCCGCTCTATCTCAACTACTTCGGCAAGCAGCGCCCCTCAGACCTGATCAAGCCAGTGCTTGGTGCAGAGCTCGAGACCATGCGCTCGTGGGTGCCCTCGCTGCACGCCTCGCCAGAGCCACAGCTCAAAGCCCTCGGCGTGCGCCTCGAGCAGCTCATCGCCGAGGCCGACCAAACGGTCGCCGCAGCAGCGAAGCTCGCCCAGGAAAAGCGGGACTTTGCCGTCATCGGCGAGCGCATGGCGTTTGTCGATGCGGCCAACAGCCTGCGACAGAGCTGCTACGCGCAGCTCGTGCTGCTCACCGAAGCGCCCGAGAACGCGCAGCTCCCGCGCAGCTTCCCAGACCGCTTCTTCCGCCGCCGCTACCAGGCACGTAAGACAGTGGCGCCGGTGCGCACCCTGGACACGGTCGACGCCGAGATCGCCGAGCTCGAGGCCCGGCTCGAAGCACAGAAGGCGCTGCGCGCCCAGCTCGAGGCCGAGCAGCAAGCCGCCGATGAGGCGAAAGCCGTCGAAGCGGAGCTCGCCGAGCTCGAGCAGCGCGCCAAGGCGCTGCGCGCGCGGCTCGGGAAGTAGCGTCGAGGAAGGGCCCAGCATCGGATGGGGAGCCGACGCTGGGGCTTGAAGCAGGACGAGGACGCCATCGACCTGCGCCGGAAAGGCGCAGTATTCCTAGGATTGCAGTTGGGTTGACCGTTGGGGCTTCGACCGCGGGTTGACCCCTAGCTGTCGTTCGCTTCCGCTCACTCCAGCTCCTCCCCGCATTGCGGGGGAACCCGCGATGCGCGAAGCGGGCTGGCGTTTCTGGCGTTTCAGCGGCGCTTGGTTTTGGATTGCTCGCGAGCGAAAACGTAGGCCACGCACCCTTCGGGCGGGCTGCCTTCGCAGCGAGTCTCCGCATCTTGGCTTCGACTTCTTGTCCATTGGGTCGGTTTGCGTGAAGCTTCATAACGCAAACACTGCGACCGCCTCCGATGACCTCGTGACGCCTTTTGTCGTGTCTACGGCGCGCCGCAATCGGGCTCGCGACGAAGTCTGCACAACGCTTCCGGCAGGATCGGCACGTTCTCGACCGTGCCGATGAGCAGCTCGTCGGCCGACCATGGCCCGAGATCGTCGAGGCTCAGCCAAGCCTCGGTGCGGTACGGCGGGCAGCACCATGGGTCGCGTCCAGCGAGCTCGCACACCACCATGTACGAGCGAGGCGGGATACGCTCGCTCGCGGGCAGGCTCGCCGGAAACAGGCGCGGCAACAAGAAGTCGATGCGAAGCAAGCCGTCGGCAGCGAAGCCATCAGGGGGTCTTAGATTGTAGCTGCCCACACCTATGATGTTGCCTGTCTCTGTGATGTTCAACGTCGTTGCGGGCTCGAGCGTCACCCACTCGACGAAGAAGTCCCACATCAGCGAAATGGATTCAGGCATCTCGCACGTCAGGAACTGTGTGCCCGCGCTGTCGTACTGCACGATCGTGAGCCCGACGGTCCACACGTTGAAGAAAAGCTCGGCCTTGTCCCACTGCCAACGCCCGAGCTCCATGCGTTCGTCGCAGCGGTTGCAGAGCGAGAGCGAGTAACGCAATCGCTCCATCGCGCTGTGCGTGCGAAGTCCTGCGTCGTACACGACACAGCCGCGTTCGAAGCGTGCCCAGAGCTCATAGCCCCTGGTACCCAGCACGAACTCACCGCCGGTATCGGGCGAGGGGCCGCAAGGGTCCGGCAGCTCCACGTCGTGGTCATCTCGGGTCTCGGCCGGAAGCTCCGGAACGAGCTCGTCAATCGTGGCATCGGTCGTGGCATCGACGATGGGCTCGTCGACAGGCCGCACATGATCGGTGCAGGCCAAGGCGAGGGTTGCGAGGGCGACGAGCCCGCAGCGGCGAGCGTTGACGCACAGTGAGGTGGGTTGCTTGTTCATTGCGAGACGTCGCTGGGCGCGGTCGAGTGAGCGAAGCATCGGAGACCTCATTCAGCGGACAGAAGGCAGTGGGGCTCATCCTACCCGTACCGTTGGCGCCGATCAGCACGCAGAATCCACTGTCCTCGGTCGTTCATTCGCTCTCGAGCACCGACCGTGGCTCAGCGTTCCCAGCGCAAAGGTAGCACTGTTGCGACAACGATTCGAGGCAGCGACAACGCACCGGAGGAAGTACGTCGCTGCACAGCAAGCCCCAGGTGGTTTGAGCCAGTCCTTGCGTCACCCAAAGCGACGCCAAGACCGAAAACCTGAGCCTCGGTGACTGTCGACGCTCGTCAGCCCAAGAATCCGTGACAGTGCGCGCCCGTCGAGGCTTGCCCTGAGAAAAATGCTAACACTTCGGACGCAAGCAAGGCTTGCAACGACGGAGATTGCTGACAACTCGGCGCCGTCGAGGCTTGTCGTGAGGAAAACTGCTATCACTTCGGACGCAAGCAAGGCTCGAAGCGGAGCAGAGCGCTCACAGTTCGCGCCCATCGAGGCTTGACGAGCAGCAGAGTGAGCACGTTCTGGCCTGAGGGAGGCTTTCCTTGCACCCAAGTGAGTGTTTTTCCCTGGGTGGGAGCTTTGCCTTGCACCCAAGTGAGTGTTGTTCCCTGGCTGGGAGCTTTGCCTTGCACCCAAGTGAGAGCTTTTCCCTGGGTGGGAGCCTTGCCTTGCACCCAAGTGAGTGCTTTTCGACCGGAGGGAGGCTTGCCGTGCACGCAAGTGAGCGCTTTTGTCCGAAGCCAAGGCTTCGACGTGCATCCGGGCGTGAGCTGGCGCAGACAGTCCTCGTCGTGACCGGCAACGACCGCTCGGCGCCGCTCTGCCTCAACTACTTCGGCAAGCAGCGCCCCTCAGACCTGATCAAGCCAGTGCTTGGTGCAGAGCTCGAGACCATGCGCTCGTGGGTGCCCTCGCTGCACGCCTCGACAGAGCCACAGCTCAAAGCCCTCGGCGTGCGCCTCGAGCAGCTCATCGCCGAGGCCGACCAAACGGTCGCCGCAGCAGCGAAGCTCGCCCAGGAAAAGCGGGACTTTGCCGTCATCGGCGAGCGCATGGCGTTTGTCGATGCGGCCAACAGCCTGCGACAGAGCTGCTACGCGCAGCTCGTGCTGCTCACCGAAGCGCCCGAGAACGCGCAGCTCCCGCGCAGCTTCCCAGACCGCTTCTTCCGCCGCCGCTACCAGGCACGTAAGACAGTGGCGCCGGTGCGCACCCTGGACACGGTCGACGCCGAGATCGCCGAGCTCGAGGCCCGGCTCGAAGCACAGAAGGCGCTGCGCGCCCAGCTCGAGGCCGAGCAGCAAGCCGCCGATGAGGCGAAAGCCGTCGAAGCGGAGCTCGCCGAGCTCGAGCAGCGCGCCAAGGCGCTGCGCGCGCGGCTCGGAAAGTAGCGTCGAGGAAGGGCCCAGCATCGGATGGGGAGCCGACGCTGGGGCTTGAAGCAGGACGAGGGCGCCATGGACAGGGAAGCTCTGTGGGTGCGCCGCTTCTCGCGATGGTGGTGGTCATTGGGGGGACGAGTCGACTTTCTGGTCTGTGGGCGTCGAGGACCGTGGGTTGCTCGGCCTGCGATCATTCTCGCACCTTCATTGTTCCAGCTTGCTTCGTCGGCTTCTTCGGGCACTTCGAAGAGTTCTTCTTCGGCCCGGACTTGGTTGATCGCGTCTTCGTCAATGGGATGACCATTCGCCACGCGTTCGTCTGCTGTCTCACAGCATTCAGATACCACTGCGGCGGCGAAAGTGAATAGAACAGCAACCTTCTGCAAGCGTGCGCTGCCGCTGCTGACGACAGCGCATCTCAGCGGTGAAATCGAGCGGGTGAGCAAGTACGTCTGGGATTGGGTGAGCAGCCAACGCAGTTGAACTTGCGCTGGCCGCCGCGAGTCTTCGAAGCCGTGAGCAGAAGCCAGAACTGGTCACCAAGGGACGGCGGTGAGGAAGTCGACCAGCGCCTGGGACGCTGCACCGTTGAAGTGCGCTCCAGGCAAGCCATCGCGGCCGATGAGCTGCGTCATGGGATCCCCTGGAAAACGGAATTGCCCAGTGATCCCAAGCTGAGCCTTGAGGCGCTCTGCCCGCTTTCGACACACTGGGTCATCCGGCATTTCGTGTTGAGCCAGGTACGCTTCGGCGCCCGCCCAACGCGCGGGCCATTCGGCCTCGACCAATGGGGCTAAGGAGTCCTCGAGTGTCCCAGTTTTCGAAACGGCATCGTGGAAAATGTAGAGGCCAATGGGATGCTGCGTCCCCACTTGCCACTGCCCGTGACGGGGAGCACGACCAGTCTCGAGGATGGCGGAGTGTCGCATCGCGAAGTCGTTCTCTCGATGCTCGACTCCAAGGTCATCGGCGTCGAAAAGGAACGCCGCCGCCAGTTCTCTGACGACAACCCCGTACCCAAGAACGGCGCCAAGATCACTGAGGAGCGCCATCGATGCATTCGCGGCATTGTCACCGTGGCTGCGGACGAACACATAGAGAGTGGGCACGGCTGTGTGCTTGAGCTCGACGATCCGCTCGAAGCTCGGCAGCGGTGGGTGCGCAGCGCCTTGCAGGCTGCAGTCCTCCAATGAACGATTCGCGTATCTCCGCGCAATGACGCTCTCGGCCTTCGGCTTTCTGGGGTTCCTCGGATCTTGCACAGGACCAAAGGGAGACGGCAGCTCAGCAATGGGCTCTCCATGCCAGACCGCATCCGCGAGCACCCCGAGGCTGCGGGTCGCAAACACGATATCGTGATGACCCTCGCAGAAGACGATGACCGCGCGCATCACAGCCTCCTGATGTCAACGTCCGCAACCTCGAGCGCTCGCCTCAGCCCAACGCCATCGTAGCGCTGCACTCGCTCTGCGTTGCCCTCGCCGCGCAAAAGGTAGGCCGCAAGCTGCTCGACCCCCTCCTCGTCGGCCAAGAATGCGTCCACCGCCTCCTTGCTGTGCGTCGTCAGAAATACCTGCACCTCGAAGGCCGCCGCAAGCTCGCGAAGCATCCGAGCAAAGCGTAGCATGGCGCTCGGGTGGATCGCCGTCTCAAGCTCGTCGATGAGCACCAAACCACCACGGCAACCCGCGAAGAGCAGCCCCAGCTCGAAGATCCGTTGCAGCCCCTCGCCGTAGTTCGCGAGGTCCATCACCGACCGGCTCTCGTGTTCGACCAGAAAGCGTCCGCTTTCGCTCACCAACCGGACATCGACGATGCCCTCGTCCACGCTCTCACGAAGCGCGTCAACGATGACGCTCAGACTCTGCTGTTCGACCGAGTTCTCGTAGCTTCGGCTCACCGCAGCCAGTTCCCTCCGCGCATAGGGTGAGTGGAGGACCACTGGAGCGAGCCACACCCCCTCACCCTCGACGATGCGCGTGCGTCGAGGCCGATGACTGAACAGCTCGGTCCGGCTCACTTGGCGGCCGCCGTCGAACTCGGCCTCGAGCCGCAACCCTGGCAACGCGGTCGCGAGATCCGCGCCGTTGGCAAGTTCGAGCTGGCCCAGCTTCAAAGCAAGCTCGCGTCCGCTGCTGTCGATTGCAGTCAGGTCGACTGCCAGACCCGAAACCAGCTCGCTCAGCCAAGAAGGCTTGGATTCCGGGTCATGGCGAGTCCGAAGCCGCAAGATATCGAAGAGGCCACGCGGGTCGCTCATGCGCATGAGCAAGTAGAGAGCCTCGAGGACGCTGGTCTTGCCCGCGTTGTTGATACCAACGACCAGGTTGAGACGACGAAAGTCACTCAGGGACGCTCCCGACAAACCACGAAAGTGATGCAATCGAAGTGTGGCGAGGGCAAGCGGCAGCGCTGACCGATGCAGTGGCCACGGGTGCTCAGTGCCAGGCTCGACGGGTTCCTCGCCGGCTCGCTTGAGCCCCTCACGCAGAGACCACAACGCGCGTTGGCCCCGGCCTGTGTCGAGCGGCCCTCGGCTCTCGAGCCGACTGTCCACCCAAGGATGAAGGTAACTCGAAGGCTCATCGAAGCCCGGTGCGTGTGCTTCGAGAAGCAGCTCGCCGAGGCGTGCCCCCGCATCCAGCCGACGCAGAAGCTCGGGCTGCTCCAGTAGCGCAGGGAGTCGGCGTAACTCCCCTACATCGAACGCCAATGTACGCTGCTGTTCTCGGCCAGCGCCATCTTCCGAGGACGAGAGCTCCACTGCATCACGTGCCACCATCCAGGAGAAGAGGCGGTCCCTACGGGCCTCATTGACCTGGTGCCCAGCATCCGTCAACCATTCGCGCAAACCCCGCGTCGAGAGCGCCTCGAGCAACAGCCGAAACACCTGCTGGCCGGTTCCATCGCGGGGGTACTCCCTCACAAAGTACCGTGCCAGCTCCAGCGCCAGGGGCTCCACAGCCGCCCGCCAGCCTCGTGATCGGTAGCTTTGCGAATCCGGAAACTCGCCGAACTGGGCTTGGTGACGCTCGCGCCAGACTGTAGCACCTAAGGCTGGCCATCCCTGCGTGGTGGAAACGTGCCGCAACCCCAGCGCCAGCGAGCCCTCACGGGATAGCGGACCGGCCAGTACCCGTACGCAGAAGCGACGTGTGCTCTGTTCGCCTTCAAACAAGCTTCTTTGCCCTGGGGTGTGCCAGAGAGACCTCCACGCCACCAGTCGACGGTTTCCGTCGACAATGACGAATGCGCCCTGCCCTACCCGACGCACCCACAGCGGATCGAAGTCCAGCCAGCCATGCGCCTCCAGGCTAGACCGCAACTCTCGCATCGCTGTTCGTGACTCTTGCAACACGGCCTCATAGGCCTGGGCCTGCACACGATGGTCGCCGAGCTCATGGTCCGGAATCGGCTCCCAAAGCGGATCGTCAATGAGCCGGAAACTGTTCGGGTCGAGCAAGAGTTCGAACGGAGACAGTTCTACGATCTTGTCTTCAAAGAGCGATGCGCTCATCCTTCTGCTCCCACTGCCCGAGCTCACTCATTCGCTCTCGAGCACCGACCGCCTGGCTCAGCGTTCCCAGCGCAAGGGTAGCACTGTTGCGACGACGATTCGAGGCAGCGACAGCGCACCGGAGAAAGTACGTTGCCGCACAGCAAGCCCCAGATAGTGTGAGCCAGTCCTTGCGTCACCCAAAGCGACGCCAAGCCCGAAAACCTGAGCTTCGGTGCCCGTCGACGCTCGTCAGCCCGAGAATCCGTGACATTACGCGCCCGTCGAGGCTTGACCTGAGAGAAATGCTAACACCTCCCACGCAATCGAGGCTTGCAGCGACGGAGATTGCTGACAACTCGCGCCCGTCGAGGCTTGACGTGAGGAAAACTGCTATCACCTCGGACGCAAGCAAGGCTCGAAGCGGAGCAGAACGCTCTCAGTTCGCGCCCATCGAGGCTTGACGAGCAGCAGAGTGAGCACGTTTTGGCCGGAGGGAGGCTTGCCTTGCACCCAAGTGAGTGGTTTTCCCTGGTTGGGAGGCTTGGCTTGCACCCAAGTGAGCGCTTTTCCCTGGGTGGGAGGCTTGCCTTGCACCCAAGTGAGTGCTTGTGCCCGTAGCTAGGGCTTCGACATGCACCCGAGCGTGAACTTTTGCCGCTGACTGAGCTTCGATGCGCGCTGCGCTGCGCGCTTGCCTCCACCAACGAGCTTTGCTATCCACGAGCGGCCAGCTCGCAGCACCGTAAACGGCTCACACCCGACGAGCACCACGATGAGACGACATACGCTGCCGACTACGCTCTTGGTCATCCTGTTCCAGACAAGCTGCCTGCCGCTTTCAGGCTGTCAGGGAGAGCGTTCGCAAGCCCCGGCCACCCATACGAAGCGCGACGACACCGTCACCACCGACCGCTCGCAGGGCCCAGCCACCGAGCCGAGCGTCGCCCCTCTCACGACCGAGCGCTCGCAGGGCCCAGCCACCGAGACGAAGCGCGACGACACCGTCACCACCGAGCACCCGCCCGACGAGCAAGCAGACGACAGCCCCTCAGATTACGAGACCATCCGTGGCGCCACCTACCAGGAGTTCGGCTCACGAGTCGAGGAGCTTGTCCGTGAAGCCGCCGCAGGTGTGTTCGTGCCCACCGAGGTCCGGGTCGTTCCGACCATCGGTTGGGGTTGTCCATGTCCGCACTTCGTGTATCTGGAGCGCTCGCAGGACCTCCTCGAGGGAGACTTCGACGACGACAACGACGGCTTCCTGCTGCCGCTCTTCGCTTCGGACGTGGTGGACGCCACAGCGTACATGCCATGGTCGGGTGTGTTTCGGCTGCGAGGGCACTACACGGGAGAACGTTGGGGGGAGCGCGAGTGGACCAAGGCGCGCACAGGCGTCGCGCGAAAGCGCGAAGGCACCGACTGGTGGAAGGTGCCAGTGTTCCTCGTCGAAGAGTGGTGCTTCGAGCCCCCCGAGCGCGAGCTCTACGTCCCCATCTCCCGATTGAGCGACGCTCGCCTCGAGGATGGGTTATCCCCGTTTCTTCGGTCACTGCTGTCCAACCTGTTCCACCTCCGCTTTGGCGACGGTTTCATCGACGTCCTCGCCGGTAGTTCACTCGAGGAGCTGCTCGAGTGGGTCGTGCAGGTGCGCTCTCCTACACCAGGGGTCTATGATGCATTATGGCTCTTCCAGTGGCGAGAGTATGTGCTCGCCCCCATCGACGAGCTGAGAGCCGATGGGGGCGTTCTCTGTGGACCAGCGCCCGCCACGCGACCCGGGCCGAGCGCTCCAGAGGCCGGGCCGAAGTGACAGCTCGCCCACCATCGAGGCTTGAACTGCGCCAGAGCGTTGACGTCGGAGAGGCGCTCGGTGTTTCCTGAGCTCACGCAGAGGCGCAGGGACGCAGAGGACGCGGCAGGTCTGTTTGGTCAGTCAGGGAGGTTGTTGGCGACGCG
>JAVFAO010000146.1:0-15231 GCA_034002465.1 Myxococcota bacterium | reverse complement strand
CAGACACCAAGGTGCATCTCAGCCTCGAGCTCGAGCGCTACGATTGGAGCGCTGATGCCGGCAGCGAGCTGAAGCTTCACAAGTCGACCTTGCCCATGCTTCTCACCCTCACGCGAATCGATGGGGTCTGGAAGGTGACTGAGGCCAACCGCGAGTGGGAATTTCCAGGTGGGGCGTTGCGCAGTCTGCTCGACTGAGCCTGCCTGAGCCACCCATTATCGCGGGCGTTTCTTGTCAATCTTGGCGTCGCCCGGCTGGGCCGCGTTCGGCGTGCGCTTCAGCCGTCCAGGACGCCGAGGTGTCTTGTCCTTGGGCTTGTCGATCTGGGGCTCCTCGGGCGTCTCCTGCACAGCTGAACCCGTCTTGTCCAGCTCAGCGTCGAGCTGGCTCTGCAACAGCGAACGCTCGTCGTAGAGCGCTTGCAGCGCAGCATCGGGTTCGCTGCTCGCTTCATTCTGCGCGATGCCTTCGACCAGGCCCAGCGTGAGCTCCGCCAGGTTCTTTGCTCGGCTCAGCTGCAGTGCACTCAGCTCGATCCCGTCCTCGCGGCATCGCGTGACCACGTAGCTCGAACCGCTGAGGCTCATGCTCTCGAAGAGCTTCGCGTCTCTGGCCTGGGCAAGTTCATCCTCCTTCTCGAAGATTCGTCGATTGAGGTCTTCGTAGGCGCGCAGTAGATTCTGGGCCTCTTTGTTCGAATCGGGGAAGCCGTAGGCCGAGGGCATCTCGCTCAGGCCAGATTGCCGCATCATGAACACCGAGGCGATGACGCCGAGGTCGAGTCCAAAAACGAAGGCGTGCGGCGTCTGGAGCTGGGCGCTGAGCTCTGCTTGGCTGGCCAGGAAGGTCCCTTCCTGTTCGAGTCGCTGTGCGAAGCCGGGATCGGTGGACACCAACAACGCAGAGCTGCTGAGGCTGAGATGAACCTCTTTCCAATTGGGGATGGCCACCACCCAGGCGTCGTCCTTCTTGGTCAAGAGCGGCGAGAGCTCGGGAACAGCGCTCAGCTTCTCGAGGAGCGCGCCGAGCTTGCTTGGTTCTGGGCTGCCGATGATGAGATCGAAGCCCAACCCCAGCTCTGGTCGCTCGGCTTTGAGATCGACTTCGCCCGTCAACGCAAAACCAAAGTCACCGCTGAGCGCTTCGCTGACAAAGGCTCTCAGGGGTTGGCCGGTGAAGGCCTCGACAGGCGCGCTGAGCTCGTCCAGCGACTTTCCGTCTGCGACGAGGATCGCGTCGAGTCCGTCCAACAGAGCCTTCGGGGAGGTGGAGAAGGCGAGGGCGCCGATGGGTGCTTGATTCTGGGCCTTGAAGATCAGGTCGACCTGCTCGCTGTCGCGCAGCGAGGTCTGAATCACGCTGTTCTGCGCCACGAGCTCGAACTCGGCAACGAGGCTGCCGGCTGCACCTTCATCGACGCCCATGGCCACGGCTTGGATGGGTTGGAGCAGCCACTCTTGGAACTTGTCTTTTCGCGCTTTCTCCTGGGCCTCTTCCTCAGCGAGCTTGGTCCAGAACTCGACCTCCGAGGCTTCCCCTGAGGCCTTGACCTCTTCGAGTCGACGTTGTGCGTAGCCTGGCTCGTCGCTTTGCACTGCGAGCAGCGGGGCAGGGCGCAAGAAGCCGCGGAAGAGCTTCCCAGCGTCCAGGTTTTGCATGCTCTTCCCAAACTGGGGCTCACGACTCAGGCTGTTCTCCACGGCGAGCATGGCGATGGCGCGCAAAGGGGCGGCAGCCTCGGCACCGGCTTCCAGAGGCTTTTTGGATGCGTGAAGAAAGACGTGTCCACCTTGGATGAGAAACCCACCATCTCGATCGCTGCGCGTCCAGAGCGTGCCGTTGCTGCCGATGGTGCTCTTGCTGGCGGTGGCCTTTTCACTCAGCTTCTTGTCGAGCATGGCTAGAAAAGTTGTCTCATCACTGAGGGTCGCGAAGAGCACACCCGACTCCTTGCTTGCTTCGAGGAAAGCGATGCCGGCAGGGCCGTGCGCGTCGATTCCAAGCTGCGCAAGCCCCTCTGGTGTCAGGAGGTTGACGCCAAGCTCCTCGACCATCTCCGCAGAGAGTGCTTCGACCTGGCTCGCAAAACGCTGCATCAGCGCCTCACGACCGAAGCTGTCGGCGCAGGCTAGGGGATCGGGGAGCAAGAGCAAAGCGACGGTCGATGCGGGCAGCTTCGCGTAGAGCTCCAACTCCCAGGGCGCCGCAGCGGGGGCAGGCTCGGGTTCGGGGGCGACTGCGCTGAGCTCTTCGGCGTCAGGCGCGACAATGGGCGCAGGCTCGGGGGTGGGGGAGGGCTGTGGCGCAGGCTGCGCGTCCTCAGCCTTTGCAGCGGCGTCGGCTGCAGCAGCAGGCTTGCCTTCATCGGCTTTCTCAGCGGCTGGCTGGCTGGGTGCTTGGCAGGCCAGCATCAGGCTCAGAAACGCCCACAGGCTACACCAGAGACTGAGTCGTTGCAGAGAGTATGGATGTTTCATGGGGCCTCCAGGGAAACGCTCACGTTGAGCGGTCGCAAACCGCAGATTTACACGAAGCCACCGGCCGCGTCGATGTGTTGTTCGCGGCGGAGCGTGAGCCTGGCAGAGCAAGGGCAGGGGCGCCTGCGCCACTTGAACACTCGGCGCGGCTGAATCCGAGCGGACTCAGTCGTGCTTGCAGCCGCATCCAAGGCAAGGGCGTGAGGCGCGGCTGGGGAAGCGCTGGCAGGGCAGGATGTTCCCATTCTCGTCTCGCGCCCTGGCGCCTTCCGCGCAATTGGGCTGAAGGGCGTTGTCGTGGCGCGAGTGGTAGTACCAGGAGATGAGACTGCAGCCACCGCCTCGCTCCGGACCAGGGCATGAACAGATGGCGTATCTGGCCCCCGCCATCTCCATCCCCGTGAACACGGTGGCCCTGTCGGCGTAGTGGGCGTGGATCACCGCTTTGAGCAGGCTGGGGTGGACGGAGTAGGCCTTGCGGTGGCGCAACATGTTCTGCTTCCACTCGGGCGTAAAGTCACGATGGGTCAGCAGGATTTCCCAATAGGGGTAGGTCCCTGACCAGAAACGTGAAAGTGCCAACTCTGGGGCTTCGTGCCGGAGCTCGTCGATGAGCGCGCAAAGCGCTGCATCCGTCCGCCCACTGTCTCTCGTTTGCCTCGACGCCTCGACGATGGCGCTCCACAGCAACGCGGGGTTTGCGTCGCTGCGTCTGACGAGCGAATGCTCGACACCGGAGTCCTGGACCGCACCCGAGACCCGACAGACACACTTGCCGAGCGCCGTGTCGCTGGCTTCATCGACCAAGCGGAGCACCTGCTGCAATGACAGCACCTGGCCATGCAGTATCTCCTTGAGCGCTGCGTTGATGAGCGGGGAGAGGTGGGCGCGGGCGCGACGCTCTCCTTCCATGCTCCACTTGACCCCGTTGATATGAATGGGATCCCAGCAGGTCGCCCAGTTCTTCAAGATCAGGATGGAGACCCGACGTGCGGTGTAGCGCAGCACCTGTGGGGCGAGGCTGCCCCGGAGGTCCTCGCCTTCGCCCCTGGATTGCATTTCTTGTTGATTGGGCACTTGGCCTGATTCCCGAACTTCTTCGAGCACAGCAGCAAAGAGCCAGCGCCGCCAGCGTCGTTCGGGGAGCGCCGTGGAGGGCCGGTGCTGCTCTGCTTGGTCTGCCTTCATGTGGTGCTCGTGGTCTGCAGTCCAAAGACTGCGTGCTGGGAATGGCCTCCACGAAGAGGCGCCGAAGCTCCAACCACCATCAATGATATGTCTTTTCCCATCGGAGATGTGGCTGCAGTCAGCTCACTGGAAAAGGCTCGACATGGGCTTGAATAAAGGCATCTGGGGCGGCGTCTCCGACGCCGTTCTGTTGTGACCGCGCGGTGTGGTCACGTAGTGGAGAAGCTGCATGCGCAAGTACACGATCGTTCTTTTCGTCCTTCTGTCTCTACCCGCTCTCGCTTTTGCTCATGAGGAGGGGCACTTCACTGAGGATACCAAGGTGAGCTGCGATGACGGAGCATGTGCATGGGAGTGCGAGGGTGCCGCTTGTGACTTCGACTGCAAGGGCGGTGCTTGCACCGCTGCCTGCGATGATGCCACCTGCAAGATGAATTGTCCTGGTGGGGCCTGTGTGATGGCTTGTGCAGACGGAGCCGCTTGCAAGATGGACTGCCCTGGTGGTGGCTGCGTGCTGAGTTGCGAAGGCACTGGCGCGTGTGAGACCAAGAACTGCTCTGATTGCGTCACCACTTGCGGTGAGGGCGTTGGGAAATGCACCAACGGTGCGACCGAGGGCGTCCGCATCGAGGAAGATGGGGTGAAGTCAGGGAACGTCAAGGTGAAGAAAGGCAGCGTCGAGAGCGGCAACGTCAAGATCAAGAAAGACAGCATCGACGTTGGTGGTGTCAAGATCGATGGAACTGGCGTCAAGTTCTGATGCACTCGAGCGCAGCGCCACTGCGCTTCTCGGCAGTGAGCTCTGCTCGAGCGAGAGCGCGCGAATGCAAGCTCTCGAGCCAGTTCGCGGCTTTTGACATTCTGCCAAGCAGCAGTGTCCACGCTGTTCCCCCAAACACCAGCGTAATCAGTGGCTTGGGATGTACGCTGCGCTCAGCGCAAGAGCTCGCTGAGCTCGCGCGTCAGGGCCTCGAGTTTGGGGTCGTCGAAGAGCAGCTCGGCGGAGCGGAGTTGCTGCAACAGGACGGCCTTCTTGGGGATTTCCTCCCCATCGCGGGCAGCGCGCAAGAGGCCTTGGACGCAGCGGCGTACCAATGAGAAGTTGTCCAAAGCGACACCTCGTACCAGCACGTCGAGGCGTTCGGGGGTGTCGTATTCTGCGATGAAGTCGGCGAGTAGCTTGGGGAAAGAGGCGTCATCGGCCTTGGCGAGCTGGGCTTGGCGCTTGGCGCGTTGTCCCTCCTCGGTGGTGTCGTCGATGAGCTTGTCGGCAAAGAGCTCCCCGAGCTTGCCCGAGTCGAAGATGGCTTCGACTTGGCCCTTGCTCAGGTTTCGCTTGCTGCTTGCCTTGGCGCCTGGGCTCGGCTCACGGCTGACGTGCCGAGAGCGATTGCGTTCGGCGTCGATTTCTCGCCAGCTCTTTCGTTCGCGTTCGTCGTCGCGGGCCATTTTCGTGTCCTCGGCGATTGCAGGCGTGGTTTTGACCGGGTTCCAACAGCGTCAGCGGAAACGGGCCCTTCGACTCAGTTTTCGAGCCACTTCTGGAACGCGTCGAAGCTGCTTGGGCGGCCGAGGAAGTTTTCCACCATCACCTTGGCGTCGACGGCACCACCCGCTTCGAGCACCGCTTTGCGGTACTCTGCGGCGGTCTCGAGGTTGAGCATGCCCTCGGCTTCGAAGCGGGTATACATGTCCTTGGCGAGGGCCAATGACCACATGTAAGTGTAGTACGCTGAGGAGTAGCCTTCGAGGTGGCCGAAATTGGCGTAGAGATGTGACTCGTCAGGGTAGGGGAAGGGGGAATACTTGTCGAGGACCTCGAGCAGAACCTGGCGCACGTCGATGTTGCTGGGGTCGACTTGGTGGTAGCGCAGGCTCAGCCCCGCGAGGAAGAGCTGGCGCATGGTGAAGAGACCTTTGCCGAACTCCTGGGCTGCTTTGGTGGTGGCGAGCAGGTCGGCCGGGAGCGGCTCGTTGGTCTGGTAATGGAGCGCGAAGCGCGACATGGTGGGGTGATCCCAGGTCCACTCTTCGAGGAGCTGGGAGGGCACCTCGACGAAATCCCACTCACAGGCGATGCCGGAGACCATCACCCATTGGTGTCTGCCGGACAGGAGCTGGTGCATGAGGTGTCCGAATTCATGCAGGAAAGTGGAGACTTGGTCGAGCTCGAGCAGGGCGGGTACCTCAGCGCTGGGCTTGGGGAAGTTGGTGAGCAGAGCACCCGCGGCGAGCTGCGAGCCATTGACGCCGGAGAGCAGGGGAAACATCGCGGCGTGGCCGTATTTGCCGTCACGCGGGAACATATCGAGGTAGAAGCGGGCGATGACCTTGTCGCCTTCGAGCACATCGTAGGCTTCGACGTCGGGGTGGAAGAGGGGCTCGTCGACCTTGACGAACTTGACCCCGAAGAGCTCAGCGTTGAGGGCCAAGATCCCTTCCTTCACGCGGTTGAACTCGAAGTAGGGACGCAGGGCCTGGGCGTCGACGCCGAAGAGCTCCTTCTTCATGGTCTCGGTGTAGTAGAGCCGGTCCCAGGCCTCGATGACGGTGGCATCAGGGAGGTCTTTCTGTTTGCGGGCGAGCATCTGCTCGAGATCGTTTTGCATGCGGGGGCGGGCGATGGAGGCCACGCGGTCGATGAAATCACCAATGGTCTTGCCGTCTTTGGCCATCTTGTCGGCGGCGAAGTAGTCTGCCCAGTTGGCGTAGCCAAGCAGGGTGGCGTACTCGTGGCGGAGCTGCAAGATCTTCTTGAGCACGTCGACATTGGCGGGGTAGGCGCGACCATCGAAGGTGAGCTGCAGCTCGCGGCGCAGGCTCTCGTCCTGGGCGTAGGTGAGGACGGGAAAGAGGTCCGGGTAATCGGTGGTGATGACCACCATGCCGTCCTCTTCAACCGGGTGCCCGGCGACGAAGTCTTCCGGAAGCCCGGCGAGGCGCTCCGGGGCCACCCTGATGGAGCGGCGGTCGTCGCGGATGTTTCGTGAGTAGTCTTGGCCGTTGGCGACGAGCTCTTCGTTGATTTGGGCGAGTCGCTGACGGGTCGTTTCGTCTTTGTCGACGCCGGCTTGGTGGTAGTCGCGCATGAGCAGGTGATGGAATCGAGCGAGCTCGCCGTTGAGGCTGGTCGCGTCGATGGCGGCGACGGCATCATAGAGCCCGCGGTCGAGTTTGAGCTCGGAGACGAGCTTCATGGCTTCTCGTTGGCAGGCCTCGGCGGCCTCTCGGACCGCTGGGTCGACGTGCACATTGGCCATGAAATCGCTGGTCCCCAGCGTTCGATCGAGCATGACGAGCAGGTTGTTGTAGGGCGTCAGCGTGTTCTCGACGCTTCGAGGCGCCGTGCAGTCCAGAATGCTCTGACGATAGGCCTTCGCCGCGTCGAGGTTGGCTTGGCAAACAGAATTTGCGTGGTTGGCGTCTGTATAGAATACAGGTGCGGTGAGCTCGGTAGGGGGGGCGAGGCTAGCTTTGGTCATGGGATCACCATCGGGCTTGGCGGTGCCACTGCAAGCAGCGAGCAAGGCGAGGAGGAGGACAAAGGGAAGACGGCGCATACGACTCTCCTGCTGGCCGGAGCGAAAGCCGGCGGACAGCTTGGGTCATAGCACAAGGTGCTGTTGGGGAAAACCGAAGAGCGGAGAAAGCGTGGTGATTCGCTCGCTTTCGGGCGACTTCAGTATCGTGCGCTCAAACCTAGGATGACGTTGGTTCCGGCCGCGTAGAGCCCGCTGCCGTGGGTCTTGTACTTGGCGTCGAGGACATTCTCGATGTTGAGGTTGAGCTGCAGGTAATCAGTGGGATCTACGCAGGCCCGAAGGTGCCAGCTCATCCAACCGGGGGTGCCACCATCGGGGATGCGGGGGTCCTTGACGTCGCTCGGGGAGAGGCGGTCTTGCCGATCGGCGGCGCGGAAGAAGGTTTCGATGCGTCCAGCCCAGGACCACGCGGCGGGCGTGGTGAAGCGCACGCCGAGCTGCCCGAAGAGCGGCGGAACGCGGCTCATGGGCTCGTCGTTACCGCCTTCTGACTCCTCGCCCCAGGTATAGGTGCCGCTCGCCCGCAGCTCGAAGCCCAGGCCGAGGGAGAGCAAAGCGTCGACCTCAGTCCCCCAGATGGTGGCCTCGTCGGCGTTGACGTTGCGCTCCACTGGTTTGTTGCCGATTTCACTTTCGCCGTTCCAGCTTGCCTCCTCTCGGCGGATGAAATCACTGAGCATCATGAGATAGCCACTAACCCCGAACTCGAGGGCACCGAGGCGAACCCGGCTGAGCAGCTCGAGGGTGTTGCTGCGCTCTGGGGAGAGCTCGGTGTTGGGGATGTGAAAGAGTTTGCCATCGTCGCCCAACGCGACGGATTCATTGAGGTTTGGAGAGCGAAAGCCTTGAGAGAAGGAGAGCGCAGCGGTGAAGCTGTCTTCGAACGAGTAGGCGAGGTCCGCCATGAACACGAGGCCGGTGTTGGACCAATCGGCCGCGCCGATGTCGGGGCGGGCGGGCGCATGGGCGAAGGCGCTTTGCACGCGGACTCCGCCTTCTGCGTCGAGGCGATGTGGGGCGTTGGGCTCGAGGATGGCCCCCCAGACGGTGAGGAAGGCACCGACGGTGTCGGAGCTCGAGCCGTCGGGGTAGGCGGTGAGCGGGTCGCTTTCCCAAGGCAGCTCAGCCCCGCGCTTCTCCTTGGCGGCGCCGATCTCATCGTGGTACCAGTTGGCGCCGACGGTCGTGCGCAAGCGTTCGTGGAGCTGGGTATCGAGCTGGGCGCTCAAGCCGATGGTGTGCACGGTGGCGTCATCGCGGCTGGCTTTTTGTAGGGAGTCGTGCTCGTCGTTGAGGGTATTGCTGCGCTTGCTCTCGAAGAAGTACTGATAGGAGGTGGTGAAGGCGAGTGTGGAGTCGATGGCGTCGATGGGACCGCCGAGCTTGAGGTAGGCGAGATGATCGATGTTGTCGTAGAACTGTAGGGTGTGTTTGCTCGCGAGCTGATCGGCGCGACCGGCGTCATCGATGCGCATGAAGAGGTAGTTGGCGTCGGCGGACCACCCACTCAGCGTGCCGCTGTCGAAGAGATATCCTGCGCGTGCGGAAGCGGAGACCGTGTCGTAGGCGGAGTAGCCTTGGATTCCGACGCCGCGTCCGCCGCTGAGGTCGTCGAAGCCTCGGACGGTGCCGCTGGCGACGGCCGCAAAACCGCCTCGGTGATAATCGAGCTTGGCGTGGGCGCTGCGTTCGAGATCGGCGCTCGCCGTCCGCAGGGTGAGCTCGGAGCCGAGCTCGTTGGGGGCGCGGCGAACGCTTTCGAGAGAGACCGGGGCGAGCGCGATGACGCCGCCCATGGCGTCGGAACCGTAGGATACCGAGCCAGGACCTCTCAAGATTTCGATACGTTCCAAAATAAAGGGATCAATCAGGTTGAGGTATTGGTTGGGCCCTGTGCGGTAGATGGAGTTGTTGAGCCGCACGCCATCGACGAGGATGAGGTTTTGCGGTCCGATGAGGCCGCGGATGATGGGAGAACCTGCGCCGTGGTTGGTGCGCTGGACGAAGACGCCAGTGGCGTCGGAGAGCGCCTCGGGGGTGGAGCGCGGCGCGACGAGGGAGAGCTCCTCTTGATTGAGCACGCTGACGCTGCGGGCGCTGTCGAAGATGCTTTGGGCAAGCCCGCCGGCAACCACGACGATTTCATCGAGCAGCGAAGGCTGGCCAGCGCCAGATGGGGGCTGTTCGCCCGCTGAAGCTGCTTCTTGGGAGTGGGCGCTCAGCGCGAAGGAGAGGCAGGCGAGGACGATGAGAATGCTTAGATTCTTGGCCACTTCGTATGCTCCTTGTTCCGTAGATCTCCTCCATCGGCGTGTCCTTCGCGTCAGAGATCCATGCGAGAGACTAGCATGGGGTTGGTCGTTTTGGAACACATGCTGCAGCGGGAAGGCTCGAAGCTCGAGCCTTTGGTGAGAGGAAACTGCCTGCGTTGTCGAAGAGATAGGTGGCTCTGCGTGGATTCTGTCGACGCCCATGATTCCACTCGGGCGTTGTGGCAAAGTGAGCAGACATGCTATCGAGGGTAGCGGTCGTCGAAGTCCGAGTGGGCAGAGACGAGACGCAGGCGGCGGACGGCTTGTCGCCCCAGCGAAGGAAGGGGACATGAGAGCGCTGCGTCAGTTTTTTGCCTCAGGGCCGGTGCAGTCGGTGCCGGCGCGACTGGACGCCGAGCAGCGTCGCCGCTACAGCCGCGCACGTTGGTCCGTTTTTCTAAGCGTGACCTTTGGTTACGGCTTCTTTTACGTCTCGCGCATCAACTTCTCGGTGGTCAAGCAGCCCATGTTGGACGCGGGCGTGGCGAGCACCACCGCCATGGGTCTCGCTGGCTCGGCGATGTTGGTGGTCTACGCGGTCGGCAAGAGCGTGAATGGCTTTTTGGCAGACCGCAGTAATATTCGTCGCTTCATGTCGACGGGATTGCTGATGGCGGCGCTGCTCAACTTGCTCATCGGCAGTGGGCAGTTGATGTGGGCTTTCGTCTTGTTGTGGGGGCTCAACGGCTGGTTTCAGTCCATGGGTTCGGCGCCAAGCGTGGTGGCGCTGACGCACTGGTTCTCTGTCAAGGAGCGAGGGGTGCGCTACGGTGTCTGGAGCGTGAGCCACAGCATCGGTGAGGGTTTGACCTTTGCGTTGACGGCCACCCTGGTCGCGCTTTGGGGCTGGGAAGCGGGTTTTTGGCTGCCCGGATTGCTCTGCTTGGTGGTGGGGTTGGTGTTGACCCGAACCCTTAGAGATCGGCCGCAAGCAGAGGGATTTCCACCTGTTTCGGTGTTTACCGGGGAGCCCGAGGGCGAGGCCAAGGCGAGCGTTGGGCGGGCACAGCTCGAGGTCCTCAAGCAGCCCGCGATCTGGGTCCTTGGGCTGGCGAGCGCCTCGCTCTATGTGGTGCGCTACGGTCTGAACAACTGGGGGGTGCTCTTCTTGCAGCAGAGCAAGGGCTACAGCTTGTCCGAGGCGGGCTTGGTCTTGAGCGCGTATCCAGTGGCGGCGCTGTTTGGCTCGGTGAGCGCTGGATTCGTCTCTGCCTACCTGGCGGGTGGGCGTCACGGAAGACCTGCGATGGCGCTTGCATTATTGCAGCTTTTGTCTCTGTTTTTATTGGGAAATGTCAGTCACGAATTGCTCTGGCTCGATCTGCTCACGATGGTGCTCTTTGGGCTCTCCATGGGTGGGCTGTTGGTGTATCTGGGTGGGCTGATGGCGATTGACATGGTGGGCAAGGAGGCGGCAGGTGCTGCCATGGGCATTATTGGATTGTTTAGCTATGTCGGTGCGGCGATTCAGGATTTGGTGACCGGCGTGGTGCTCGATGCAGGGAGCTCGAAAGTGGACGGCGGGGTTGTGCTCGACTTTGGGCCCATCACCGCGATTTGGCTCTCTGCGTCGACGGCGAGCGCCCTGTTTTTGGCGCTGGTCATGCTCCTTGGTCGTCGTGCGGCGGAACAGAAAGGCGAGCAAGGAGATGACTCTGGGCTTTCGTGATGCAAACGAAAGTGAGCGATGGGCACGCATCCTCTGGACATTCCGAAGGAACTCGGAGCCAGGAGGCGGAGAGTCGCTGCGAAGCAAGCCCGAAGGGTGCCCGCCAAGGAAGGCGGGCGACAATTGCTGCTGTCGAGAGGTCGCTGCCCTCGAGCGAACGAATGCGATGGTGTTCACGCGGTGATGGAGATGAAAGAAGGAAACCCGTTCTCCTTGGTGGCCCCTTTTTACGAGCGCTTGATGCGCGCCGTCGACTACGACCTGTGGTTCGCGCACTACGAGCGTGCCATGCGTGAGCGTTGCCCGCAGGCGCATGAGGTGCTCGATTTGTGTTGCGGCACAGGGACCATGACGCGGCGGCTGCACTCAGCGGGCTACGACGTCGTTGGCTTGGATCTTTCCCCGGCGATGCTGGCGGAGGCGCGCGCGGCATCGTCACCAGAGATAGCGTTCGTTGAAGGGGATCTGCTCGATTTCGAGCTGGGTCGTCGCTTCGACGCGGCCTTCGCCGTCTTCGATGGACTCAACTATGTCCTGGAGGTGGAGCAGCTGCACAGGGTCTTTGCCAACGTCGCTCGCCATTTGCGTCCAGGTGGTGCCTTCGTTTTCGATGTGAACACGGAGTTTGCTTTTCGAAGCGGGATGTTCGATGAGGAGGCGATGGACGAGGAGATACCGCATTGGTGGCAGAGCCGCTACGACCCGAGCACTCGCCGCGTCGAGGTGAAGATGTTTTTCTTGGTGGATGAGGAGCCGCTGCACGAGATCCACGTCCAGCGAGCGCATCATCCGGCAGAGCTCGAAGCGGCGTTGGAAGCGTGTGCTTTCGAGCGAATTTCCTGCCTGGATGCGGACAGCTTTGGCGCCCTGCGTCCGGACAGCGATCGTCATCTTTGGGCGGCCAGGTATCGAGGAGAGGAGGGAAGCGCTTGAGAAGGCTTTGGCTGAGTATGGGGCTGGTGTGCTGTGTCCTCTCTGCGTTCTCTTTGCGCCTCGAGGCGCAGCCGGTGGAGTCGCGCTTGTTGTTGCGGCTCTCTGCGGGCTGTGACCTGGACTGTGAAGTGGCCTTGCGCGATAGCCTGCAGCCGCTGGGTTTGCTGGAGTGGCGGGCCTTACGCCAGCGAGGCCTCGCCTTGCGTCGGGCGCACAGTGAATCCGGTAGAGATGCTGCTGATAGAATACGACGCAGTCGGCTGCTTCGCTTTGCGACTGGCATTGCTCCCGAGCTGCTCTGCCGGGAGCTTGGGGGCCGTGCAGGAGTGGAGTTGGTCGAAGTCGATGTCCTTGGTGCGGGGGCAGGAATACCCAATGACAGCTGGTTTTCTCAGCAGTGGGCGATGTACAATCCCGATGGTCCCGACATCGAGGCCCTCCTTGCGTGGCCATTGAGTGAGGGCAACGAAGATGTGGTGATTGCAGTTCTGGACACTGGCGTTTCCCTGCAGGACGCTGATTTTTCATCAAAAATGGTCGATGGCTATGATTTCGTCAACGGCGATGCGTTTCCCATCGATGACAACGGCCACGGCAGCAATGTGGCGAGCCTAGCGTTGGCGAGTGGCAACAACGCGCACGGCATCATTGGGGTGTGCCCTCGTTGTTCGCTGATGCCCGTGAAGGTGTTGGATGCGAACAACTATGGCTACTACTCGTGGTGGGCGGAGGGACTCATCTTTGCTGCCGATCACGGAGCGAGGGTGGTGAATCTGTCCTTGGGGGGGCTGTCGCCGAGTGAGACGCTGCAGGCGGGCATCGACTATGCCGAGGCTGCCGGTGTCGTGCTGGTGGCAGCGATGATGAACACGGATGACGAGACGCCGCATTACCCTGCGGTCTATCGTTCGACGATCGCCGTGGGTGCGACGGATCGTCAGGATCGGCGTGCGAGTCCTTTCGGCTGGGGGGGCGGGAGCTGCTATGGTGCGCACATCGATTTGGTGGCACCTGGGGACGACATGCTGGGTATCTCGTCGGTGCAAGGGGTCACGCGCTACAGCGGGACGAGTCAGGCGACGCCTCTGGTCTCGGGGACCGTTGGGCTCCTCTTGTCGCTGCAGCCGAGTCTGGATGCGGCCCAGGTGCGCACCATCCTGCGCAGCAGCGCCCAAGATCGAGTGGGTGCAAGTGAGGAGGACCGGCCGGGCTTCGATATTTTTTACGGTGCAGGTCGGCTGAGCACTTTTGCGGCGCTGCGCTCCCTCGGGTTGTGGGCCGATGCAGACCAGGACGGGTATCCTGAGCCTGTGGATTGTGACGACGCAGATCCCTTGGTATTGGGCGAGGGGCCTTGGGGCTGTGGCGCGGTGGTGGAGCCTCCAGAGCTGCCGAGAAGCAAGGATGATTGTGCCTGTCGGCTTCGGGGCTTGCCACAGGATTGGTCTTGGGGATGGCTGCCGAGCTTGCTCGTCGCCTTGGTCTTCCTTGAACGATGGCGCGCTCGAGCATGGCGGTAGGCGCGCCCAGGGTTTCTTCGTGGGGCGCTGCCCCACACCCCGCCAAAGCCCACGTGATGCGCATCACTTGCAACTCCATGAACCAAAAGAGCAAATGCAGCATGATGAGCACGGAGTATCCCGTGACGACGAGGACACGACTCCAGGCGCTGGAAGGCGCAGATCATAACGTGGGGCCGGCTTCCAGCCGGCCGACCGCGGCCTTGGGAAGGACTGCTCATGCGCACTGTGCGCGACACAGGGGGCAGGACTCGCCCAAGATGTATGCAGAATTCAGGAAGGGCGCACACGCAGGTGCGCCCCTACAGGTCAATATTGCACATCCCTTTCAAATGCTTACAGGTGATGCGCATCACGTGGGCAAAGGGCTTTGCCCTTTGGCATCCCTTTGAGGGGAGATGCGCGCTTAGTCTGGTTCGATGAGGGGCGCCGCGACCTGCACTGCGACCACGTCGGCTGCTGCAGCGTGATGGATCTCAGCCTCTCTGAAGCTCGGCGTCTTTTCGGTGAACTGTGCCTCCTCCGTGCTGCCCTTGAGCGCCGTCGTCGAGCTCTGTCCGAGACTGATGGTGAGCGCGATCTCGTCAAAATACCCCGCACCAACGAACGCTTGGTGCTTGATCGCCCGGTAGCCATGCTCGCGCTCGAGCTCGAACTCCCGCTGTTGCAAGGTCGAGTACGCCGCCATCCCCTGGTCTCGATAGGCATGGGCAAGCTCGAACATCGACGTATTCAGGGCGTGGAATCCAGCCAGCGTAACAAACTGGAATTTGTAGCCCATGCGACCAAGCTCTCGCTGGAACCCAGCGATGGTCTGTGGGTCGAGCTTTGCCGCCCAGTTGAATGACGGAGAACAGTTATAGGCGAGCATCTTGTCGGGGTATTGGGCGTGCACCGCATCCGCAAAAACGCGCGCCTCCTCGAGGTCTGGATGAGAGGTCTCGCACCAGAGCACATCCGCATACGGTGCATAGGCCAAGGCGCGGGCGATGGCCTGTTCGATTCCAGCGCGTACGCGATAGAAGCCCTCCGCGGTTCGCTCGCCTGTGACGAAAGGCCGATCCACAGGGTCGATGTCGCTCGTCAGCAGGTTGGCGCTGTCTGCGTCGGTTCGCGCGATGAGCACGGTTGGCACATCGAGCACGTCAGCAGCCAGCCTCGCCGCCACCAGCTTCTGGATAGCCTCTTGCGTCGGCACCAGCACTTTGCCTCCCATGTGCCCACACTTCTTCGCCGATGAGAGCTGGTCTTCGAAGTGGACCGCCGCCGCGCCCGCTTCAATCATGGACTTGGTGAGCTCGAAGGCGTTGAGCACACCACCGAAACCCGCTTCGGCATCGGCGACGATGGGCGCGTACCAGTAGGGCATGGTCTTGGCCGTGCCGTCGGCCCAGGTAATCTGGTCGGCGCGCTGCAAAGCATTGTTGATGCGCTTGACCAGGTTGGGCACCGAGTCGACCGGGTAGAGGCTCTGGTCAGGATAGGTCTGCAAGGACGAGTTCATGTCACCAGCAACCTGCCAGCCCGAGACGTAGATGGCCTTCAGCCCCGCCTGCACCTGCTGCACGGCTTGAGCGCCCGTTTGAGCAC
>JAVFAO010000145.1:0-15256 GCA_034002465.1 Myxococcota bacterium | reverse complement strand
GTGGGGGGCACTGGCCAAGCGCCCACTGGACAACAAAGTGGGGGGAACTGGCCAAGCGCCCAATGGACAAAAAATGCTCTGCGGAGCGAAGTATGGGGAGAGGGAAATGCCCAAGCACGTCGTCTTTTTGGTACCAGGCTTCTTCGGCTTCACCCAGCTGGGTTCGCTGAACTACTTCCGCGGCGTCGCCGACGCCCTCAGCACCGCTCTGCGCGCCCGCGATATCGACGCGAGCGTGGTCGAGTGCGCCACGCAACCCACCGGCTCGATCCGCTCGCGCGCCGACGAGCTGCTGCAGCAGATTCTGGCCCATCCCGAAACACCCAATGCCGAGCACCTGCACTTGGTGGGGCACTCGACAGGCGGCCTCGACGTGCGCTTGCTGGTGACCCCTGGGGTGCGTCTGCGACCGGGCAGAGAGGAGGAGCAGATTGGGCAGCGGGTGCGCTCGGTCATCACCGTCTCGACGCCGCACCACGGCACGCCGCTGGCCAACCACTTCACCACCCTGCAAGGTCGCTATATCCTCGAGATCCTCACCCTGCTCGCGACCAGCAAGCAAGGTCGAATCGCGGTTTTTGCGGCGGCGCAGTCGCTCGCCTTGGTGGCGCGCCTCGACGACTGGATGGGTCGCCGCAACACCATGCTCGACTGGCTCGCCGAGGGCCTGCTGCGCCGTATCCGCATCGACCAGGATGACCCGTTCTGGCACTTCCTTCGGCAGGTTGCCTCGGATCAAGGCGCCATCATCCAGCTTACGCCCGAAGGGATGAACCTCTTCGACGCCGCCGTGACCGATCGCAGCGGCGTCGACTACCGCTGCGTGCTCACCGCCGCGCCAGCACCCATCGCCAATGAGCTGGGTGAGATGCTGCACCCAGTGGGCGCTGCGATGATCGGCCTCTTCGCCGCCCTGCACACGCTCACCGCGCGGGAGCATCGGCACTACCCCTATCCGCAGCCCCAGCCCGAGGTGATGCGCGCGCTTCAGGAGTCTTTGCCCTTCCTGCTCGACCGTCGCGCCAACGACGGCATCGTACCTAGCCTGAGCCAGGTTCACGGGCGCCCGCTGGCGGCGGTGGTGGCCGACCACCTCGACGTGGTGGGGCAGTACAAGCGCTTCGACGGCGACCGCGTCAACGACTGGCTCCCCTCGGGTGCCCCCTTCGGCGACGCGGAATTCGTGGCGCTATGGCAAAGGATCGCCGACGCCATCGTCGAAGCCAGCGCATAGCTGGGGTGCGGCAGGGAGAGGATGGCGCGCGCGCTCAGGGCACGATGCAAAGCCCGTCGAGGCACAGCTCGTTGCTGCCACAGGCGCGCCCACAGCCACCACAATGGCGAGGATCCGAGCGGGGATCGACGCAGTCGTCGCCGCAAATCAGCGGACATACCACAGCACAGCTCCCGTTCTCGCAGCTCGCGCCAGTCGGACAAGGGTTGTGGCATACACCGCAGTGCGCCGAATCGAAACGCAGATCGACGCAGGCATCACCACAGAGCTGCAGCCCTGGGCTACAAATGGGGCCACACGCGCCGTCGACACAAAGCAGTCCATCAGCACAGACGTTTCCACAAGCGCCACAGTTCTCCTGGTCAGTGCGCGGATCGACGCAGACACCAAGGCAATTCATCCGACCAGCTGGGCAGGAGAGGACGCAGTGCCCCTGCGAACACACCTCACCGAGCTCGCAAGCATTGCCGCAGGCACCGCAATGTTGCCGATCTCGCTCGAGGTCGACACAGCTGCCATCACAGACAGTCGGACATACAGCCACACAGTTTCCCGACTGACAGAGGATTCCATTTGGACAAGCGATGTTGCAGCCGCCACAGTGCTCAGAATCCATGAGCGGGTCCACACAGAGGTCCCCACAACGCAGCTCTCCTGGGTCACAACCCAGCACACACACTCCATCGACACAAGCGCCTTCGTGACAGCGGTGCCCGCAGAGACCACAGTTGGCTGTATCGCGCTGCAAATCGATGCACCTCTCTGCACACAGGGACAATCCATCTGGACAGTCTTCTTCACACTGTCCCTGACGACAGCTCTGACTGGGCGTACAAAGGTTGTCGCAGGAACCGCAGTGCTCGTGGTCCGTCGAAAGCGCCCGACAGCCCTCGCCCCCATCATCCTTGGGACAACAGGCCTCAGTGTTGGCGCAGAGCTGCCCAGCACAAGCGCAGCGGGGATCCTCCATCGGCAAACACTGCTTGTGCCCCTCCTCACCACAGCAGCTCTCTAACCCGCTGACACAGCTACGTCCCTCGGGCTCTCCCATGCAGCGACAAACGCCATTGAGACAGGATTCTCCGTATACGCACTCGGATCCGCATCCCCCGCAAGAAGAAACATCGCGACTCAGATTCCGGCAGCCGAGTCCTGGACAACAACGCTCGGCTTGTGAACATGACTCGAGCCCCGTTGCGGCAGGGCATTCACAGACGCCAGCATGGCAGCTCTCCCCTTGCTCGCAGGCGGCGGAACAGGCGCCACAGTGCTCAGGGTCGCTCGACAGCTCGACGCAGCCCTGAGCTTCAGCACAGCAGACCTCGGACAGGGCACAGAGCGCCCCGAAACACAGTGCAAGGTCCTCCTCGAGGTCTGGACGCTCCGAGTCGGCCTCGAAGCTCAGGTCACTCTGGTCGAGCGCGATGAGCTCCTGCTGCGGCCGCGTGTGGTCGACACACGACCAGCCCGTTGCCAGCACCAAGAGCACAGAGAACAAGCACAGCATGGCCGCCTGCACACGCGCAACGAGGACCGGTTGTCGCCTACGACCCGCCAAACTGCAACCGCTGCTTGTCTTCCTATTGCTTCTCTCGCGGCGTTTGTCCATTGCAGTTTCCCCTGGAATCGAGGCCCGCCATCTGCCTCGAGTAGCCTGATGTGGACGGAGCACAGCCGTATACTGGTATCCACCAATCCAAGCCGGGTAGAGCTCGCAACCACGTCCGCTCCCCGGACACGACGCCTCAAGGGCAGCTCGCCTGGCATTGGTCCAGAATTCGCCCAGCCTCGATAACCCCACTCCGCCGCTGACAGGTGCAGAAGAGCTTGACCGTACCGCCGTTGGACTGTGCGCCTCCCAGAGCGCGCACTGCACCCGAGAGCTCCAGCTCCTCGGCCTCGAGCAGAATGCCCCCACCTGCACCAGCCCCACCCGCGCCGCCGTTGCCACCGGCAGTGTTGGACAGACCACCGCTACCGCAGCTCACATCCTGCCGTGCGCCACCGCCACCTGCGCTCGAGCCGTGTGAGCTGGCGTTGCCCGCGCTGCCACCGCTGGGATCGTAGTAGCGGTCGTTGCACGGCGAGTAGTACTGGCCATTGCCGCCGTTGCCGCCAGTGCGAGTGCCGTTGGCGAGGATGCTCCCTGAAACACTGAGCAACCCCGTGGACTGCAGGCTCACCGCTCCACCTCCCCGGCCACCTGCGCCGCCGCCACCGCCAGTGCCACCAGGGAAATTGTTGTTCGAGCCATAGCGCGAGCCCGCGCCGCCACCGCCACCGCCACCGCCGCCCGAACCCACCCACACTTGGGTATCGGTGCTGAGATCGCCGTTCATCCCAGGGCTGGCGTAGCCACCAGGCAAACCACCCCCACCACTGCCACCGTTGGCCGAGCGACAGCCTGGGTCATCGTTGTCGTTGCCTCCATGCCCCGAGCCGCCTGCGCCACCTGTGCCACCGAAGAGCCCGGCCCCGTTGGCGCCAGAACCCCCACTTCCTCCGCAATATGGGTTGCCGGACCCCTTGCCCGCGCCACCATTGCCGCCCAGGTGACCCGAAGCGGTGGCGTCGAGCACCCCCTGGACGCTGATTTCCCTCGCCTGCACCGAGAACATCCCGCTGGTGCCGTTTTGCACCGCGTCCACCCGAACGCTCACGCCCTCGGGCAGCTCGAAGCGCCCAACGCCCAGGTGCACGCCGCCAATCACAGCCCCATCGCTGAGCACCCAGTCGCGACCACAGTGCTCGCCGCCACCAGTTTCCGTCCAGTTCGGTGTACAGGCCCGGCACTGGCCGAGGTCACAGACCCAGCCCTCGCCACAGTCCTCGTCGCTCTCGCAAGCGCAAGACCAGAGCCCACCGTCGCCCTGGAGACAGACGCGGTCTTGCGCTTCACTGCTGCAGTCGACACCACAAGCACCGCAGTACGGGTCACGGTTGAGGGTCACACAGGCATCTTGACAGCAGCCCACGCCTTCGACCCGGCAGCCCCCTTGTAGCGTGCCGCACCAGCAGTTGCCTGCCTCACAACGCTCGCCCTCGACACAAACCACGCCACAGCGGCCACAGCTCTGCGGGTCGGCCGCAGACGCCTCACAACCAGGGCTCGCTGGGTCACAGTCGAGGAAGCCTTCGAGGCACTGGCAGCTTCCGCCGACACACACGGCGTTGACCCCGCAGTCCTGTCCGCAGGCGCCGCAGTGCTCGGCGTCGCTGTGCAGGTCGACGCAGCGCTCGTCGCCACTGCCACCACAGCACTGGGTGTCGAGCGGGCAGAAGGCGAGCTCGCCACAGACGCAAAGTGGACTGCCTGGCGCGGCACACTCGCCTTGGCAGCAGCGCTCACCTTGGTCGCAGCAGCGTCCCTCGCAGCAGGCGAGGCCACTGCTGCAGGCGAGTCCGGCACCACAGAGGCACTCGCCAGCGCGGCAGTCTTCACCAGGGTTGCAGCGTCGGCCGCAGCTTCCACAGGCGAGGGCCGAGGACATCAGGTCGACACAGCCGACGCCAGGGCAGCACTGTTCGTGGGCGTCACAGGCGCGGGCCTGGGTATCGGGGGCGGGCTCACAGACGCATTGGCCGTTGACGCACTGCTCGCCGAAGCCGCAGAAGCGGCCACAACCTCCGCAGTGGGCCGCATCGCTCTGCAGCCAGACGCAGACGCCGTCGCAACATACTTGGCCTTCGCTACAGTCACAGCCAAGCTCGGTGGGGGTGTCGAGCTCGGGGGCGTCGGTCTCGGTGCTCAGCTCGACGTCGCTGGGTGGTCGTGAGGGGGCCTTGTCGGAGCAGGCGCAGAGCGCGGCGAGCAGGGATAGCGCGGCCAGGGAAATGAGGGCGAGGTGACGGTTGGTAGCAGCCGCTTTCAGGCAACGGATGGGCGTAGACATGGGCAGGCTCCTCGGCATCTCGCGGTGTGGAGGCGAGCACCGCTGAAACTCAGCCTGACGAGCTTGGGGGCAGGCGTCAAGCGCCGAGTGGAGCGCTGGTGGGTGCTGAGTTGGTTCACCGCAGATGGGGGTTGGGGGCGAGGTGCAGCGCGTAGCGCTCGTTGACGAGTCGCACCTCGTACACGATGAAGTTTCCATCCGCGGAGATCTTGCAGGAGGGCTTCTTCGACGTTTCTTGGTAGTCGCCCACATCGGAGGCAAGCCGCAGGATTTCGGGCGACAGCTCGGCGTCTTTCGCCCAGACGCCAACTCCATAGCCACCGAGCGTATTCAGGTAGGTGACGCAGATGTAGCTCCCATCACGGCTGATGTCGAAGTCGAGCCAAGAGGAGACTTCGCTGTCGACAAGGGACAAGGTGCTGTCCTGGTGAGGTTGATGAGCGTTGACGCGATGGACGGTCCTCGCACTAAAGTCACCACGAGACATTGCAACCCAGTTCCCGTCTCCAGAGAGCACTGGAGCATCGTTTTGCTTCTCGTCATCCCAGGCGTAGAGCTGAGTGGTATTGGCAGAGCTAAGGGTCATGTCTCGCAGGTAGATACGGGTCTGGGTGGGCAGTGAGGTGTCGAGAAGGTTCGTCGCAGACGAAGCAAACGCCACGAACTGACCATCGTCCGAAATGGAGGGTGAGGTGCTGGGCCCGTCTGGGGTTTCTTGCAGGAAGTCAAAGGGGACGGAGACCAGAGACGTCTCCTTCGAGGTGGCGTTCCAGCGAACAATTTGAGGCTTCAGAACAGCGTTCGCTCCAATCCCACCAAAGTTGTCTGCCCAGGTTTCGAAGACCACCCAACCCCCATCCCCTGAAATGGCGGGGTTACCGCTGGCGCCATTGGGAATGGTACCGCTCTTTGCGACCAAGCTAGGACGTTCGTTAGAGGAGACGTCCCACACGAAGACATCTTCCCCCTGGTGGCCATCGCTACTGTTCCAAGCGTAGTCGCTGGAGAAGGCGACGCGGTTTCCGTCGTTGCTGATGCTGGGGGAGAGCGAGTCAGAGCTGCCGGACCCACCCCCAGGCAAACTCTCTGGACTAAGACTGGTGTGGGGCAGCGTGCTCACGTCAAAGCGCATGAGGTGGGCACCTTGTTGTCCCGTGTCCGGCGTAGACGAGAGCACGACGTAGCGCCCATCCTCGGAGATATCGAAGCCCTCGAGTCTGGCAAAGTTGGTTTCTCCAACCACGACCGCCTCATCACAGGCCCTAGCGCAGTCGAGCGGCCAACAAAGCTGATTCGTGCTGTTGCAAACGCCTGCGATACACTGACCATCGGCATAGCATTCTCCGCAGGGTGTGCCATCGCCCAACCAGGTTTCGCTACAGCGCGTTGCACCGCTCTCATCCGAGATGCACTCGTATTTTTGGCAGGCTGGGGGAGTTCCGCAGTCTGAAGCCAAACCGCACACTCCCTCGAGACACTTGTTGGTACCAAGCTCACACCTGCGACCTTCACCACAGTCCTTGTCGCTGGTGCAGCCAAGGCAGACCTTGTGGCCGCCTCCCTCCGGGACAACACAGAGCTTGCTGTCGCAGTCGCTGTCCTGGGTGCAGAGCTGGTGGCAGAGCTCCTGATAGCAGGTGGCCTCGGGGCAGTCATCAGGAAGGCCGCAAGCTCTGGGATGGCACTGACCGGCGGAGAAGTCTTGCCAAGGTGGGCATAGCTGATCCTGGTCGTCGAGCTGGTCTTGGTCGTCGGGCTGGTCTTGCTCGTCGGGCTGGTCTTGCTCGTCGGGCTGGTCTTGGTCATCTGCATCTGCCGCGTCCAAGCGGCAGAGGCCGCCGACGCAGCGCCAAGGCGCGACGCAACTGCTGTCGTCTTCACAGCGAAACGAGACGCCCTCCCAGTCGAGCTTTTCGTTGCAGCCCAACATGAGCAGCAGCATGGCCAGGGTGAGGAGAGGCAGCGCCTGCTGGATGAGAAAATTGCATCGGGGGTCATTGGTCATGGTCCAAGGCTCCCATGAAGATTTGGTGCTGCCCCTTTTCGTTCCGAACGAAGAAGGCGAAGCGGCCATCACCCGAGATGGTCGCTTCATTCGAGTTCCCGCGCTCGAAGCTCTCATCCACATGGAGAAGCGGGCCATCGAGCCTCCAGAGATACACGCTGATGTCATCGAAGGGGTCACTAAGGATCAGGTTTTTTGCAGCCGAGTTGAAGAGCAAGCGCAGACCGTCGCCACTCAATCGCGGACGCGTCGAATCACCGTCTCCAGGCTGTGCCTCATCGTCGAAGGAAACCAGATGGTCTCCTTCCTCGTCCCGAAGGCGGATCTGCGCAAAGGCGGCATCAGCCTCGACTCTGTACGCCAATGTGAGTCCATCCGCAGAAAGGTCGAGCTCTGAATACACCTCATACTCGCCTTCAAGGAGACGCTCCAGAACCGAGTCATGATGGACACGATACACTCTTGACTGCGATGAGAGCTCTTCCAGGCCCAGGTTCGTCGCGTATGTCGTGAACGCAAGCACTGCTCCATCCACCGAAACGACTGGATTCTCAGAGGGACCATTGGCACCTTCGGTGGAATCATAAGAGCGAGAGAGGAGTGTCATGCTTTCATCACTGCGCTTCCAACGGAAGACATCCTTGACACTGCCATTCGGATCGGATTCCACAAAATCACTCGTCGTCGATGCAAACACCACGAACTCGCCGTTCCCGGAGACCCGTGGCTGCTCACTGTCGCCATTCCCAGGCTGTTCTGCATCGAATTTGTGGCCAACCACGGTCAGCGACCGACTGGCGCAGTCCCAGACGTACACATCGGAGGTGCCGTTGGTGTCGAAGGTGAGCAGCGCCGCCTTGGTGCTGAAGGCGACCACACAGCCGTCGTCCGAGATGCTGGGCTCCTTGCAGTCGAAATCGGCAGGGTTGCCGTCAGAATCGATCGACAAGAGCTGCAACTCCCCCAATAGCTGATCATAACGAAACACCTGGTCTTGATTGTACTCCGCCTGTGGTCCGAAGTATGAGCGAGAGACAAGAACGATGAAGCGGCCATCCCAGGACACATCTAGGCTCGTGATGAGGCTGGCAGTTTGTGACCAAGACAGTCCCACTGAGCCCTCGCAGCTCCCCGCACTGCATGTCAAGCCCCAGCACAACGGGGCCCCAGCACACGTTCCGTTCTCACAGCTATCCCCAGCCGTGCAGGGATTATTGTCATCGCAAGGAAAACCGTTGGTCTCTGGAGTACAAGAAGACACGACGCAGCGCCCATTGACGCACTGAGTACCAGGAGGATAAGCACTGTTCGTGCACGCGGTGTCATCGGCGCAATCCGCGCATTCCCACGTTGCGCTGCAAATCTGCCCAGCGAAGGTGCCAGAAATCGTGCCACAGTCGGTCCCCACCCCACACTGGCCCACACATTCTCCGCTGTCCTCGTCGCAGCTCTGCCAGGGGTAGCAATCCGTACACTTCGACACCTCGAGCTCATCGGACTCGTCCGCCTCATCGTCGGGCACGTCGAGGTCCAGCTCGTCGAGCTCTTCGGGCGTCTCGACTTCAAGGTCCACAAGCTCCTGCTCGACTTCGAGCTCGACGAGGTCTGCGTCCGCCTCCACGCTGCCCTTGGCACAGTAGCCCTGCACGCAGCGCCAGCCACTCGCGCACTGCGCGTCACTATCGCAAGCAAAACGACTCTCCTCCCAGCCGAGCTGCTGCGAGCAGCCGAGCAGAGCTGTCGCGAGCCAGGCCATGAGGGTGCAGACGAGGAGAGCCTGGAAAGCGAGCGAAACGTTGCTGCGAGTGCTGTTGCCGCTCATGACCACTCCACTCAAAAGTGCAGGCTCAAAGAGACCGACGCAGGAGACAAGCCCAAAGACAGCGTCGAGGGCGCGCGCTCGTCGCTGCTCCAATCGAGAACCAACAAGGTCACGCCCACCGCCAGCGCCGCGCCGCCCACCCCCAGACAGATGGCCGCGATGGTGTCGGTGTCGTTGGCCTGCGCCTCGAGCTCGGCTGCTCTAGCTTGGCTGAGGTCCTGGACTACACCATTGAGGCGGCTCGCGTCTCGGAACTCGTCCCGATCGGCCTCAGCCACGAAGTGCAGCGCCGTCCCTGTCGCCAGCAAGGCGAGCCCGAGGCCCGCGCTGCTCCAACCGGCGATGGCAAGAGCAGGGCTGGGCTCGTCGAGCTCCATTTCCGGTGGTACATCCACTATCGGCGCCGCATCGAGCTCGAGGCGCAGGCGCTTCTCCGGCTCGATGACGAAGCTCTGCTCGGAGCTGAGCTCGACGCCATCGAAGGTCTTGACGTGGTGAGTCCCTGCAGGCAAAGCCAGCTCACCGGGGCAAGCAGCGAGCTCACCATCGACCACCACCCGCAGCTCCTTGGTACAAGCGAGCTCCAGGGTGCCCACACAGTTCTTGCGAGCGTTGCTGAGCTTCTCGTCGAAGGTGGCCGCATCGATGGCCTCGCTGCTCGCGGCGGCGAGCTGCTCGAGCCCGCGCTCATACAACATGATGGCCCCCAAACAGTCACCGCTGAGCTCGGTGAGGCGCGCCTGGTTGTAGGTCACCACCGCGTCCTCGTCGCAGAGCTTGCGGGCGAGCTGGTAGGCGTTGATGGCCTCAGCGTAGTTCTTCTCGACGGCGAAGCGCTTACCCGCGTCGGTGAGCTGCACGTAGGTCTGGTAATCCTCAGGGCTGAGCTGGCTACAGGGCTCAGCCGCATGCAGAGCAAACGGAGTGAGCAAGACCAATGTGAGGACGAGGGTACGGAGACAGGTCATGTGCATCGCCTTGGCTGAGAAGCTTAGAAGTCGAGTCGTTCCACCTTGGGCTTGTCGGGAGGGGGCTCGGGCTTGTCGAGGCCGAGCTCGTCATCGGTGACGAGAGAGGGCTTTTTGCCTGCATCGTCTTTGGGGTCGGGCTTGGGCTCCACCTTGGGGTCGGGCTTGGGCTCCACCTTGGGCTTGGGTTCTTTGGGTCGTTTGCCGTCGAGGTGTTGGGCAGGGCGCTGCCGGCGGAGGCCGCACGCAGCTCCTTGGCTTGCGGCCACAAGCCAAGGAGCCGGGCTGAGGCCTTTGCTGGCCGGGCGAACAGGTAGGCTCACCGCGTCGGGTGTGGGCGCGGGCTGCTCTGCTTTGGGTTGGTCGGCAATGGTCTCAGCTGGCTCTGGAGCTGACTTAGCCACAGGGCCCGCCACGCTCTGGCTACGCTCCATGGTGATGAGCAGGATCGCGAGGAAGAGCGCGGCGAAGGAGAGCCCAGCGAGCAGCAGCCAGGGCCAGCGACTCGAGAGCAGGCTTGGGGCGGGTGAGACGACGGGCTGTTGGGTGCGCTCGCCCTCCTTGGGCCTCGAAATGGGGGCGACGACGGGCTCGGGAGGCGCGGCTGGCGCAGCGGCGAGCGGCGGGTCTGCCTGCATGAGGACGTCCGAGATGGACTCCCCAGTGTTGCGCAGCTCCAGCGAGGGCACATCGCCGGTGACGACGAACTCGATGCTCGAGACCAGAGCGGTGCTGGGGTCGATGGCGGCGAGCACGTCCTTGGGGCGTGCGAAGCGGCGGGAGACGTCCTTCTCGACGCAGCGCGCAATGATGGGACCGATAGGGGTCGCGCTGACCTGCTCGGGCAGCAGCACCGGGTTGGCGGAGGTCTGCTCGTGCATGATGGCGAGCAACGACTCCGATTTGATGGCCGGCTTGCCGCTGAGCAGCTCGATGAAGATGAGCCCCCAGGCATAGACGTCGATGCTGGGGTTGACCCGCATGGGTCCATCGAGGAACTGCTCGGGGGCCATGTACAGAGGCGTACCTGGGATGGCACCAACCGCTGTCAGGCTCGAGTAGTCGGCGTCACGGCCTGTCTCGAGCAGCCCTGCGATACCGAAGTCCAGCACCATGGCGTTGCGCCGCCCGCCAGATGAGCTGAGCATGATGTTGGCGGGCTTCAGATCTCGGTGCACCACGCCTTGGTCATGGGCAGCACAGAGGGCGTCGAGCACCTGCAGCATGACGTGCTTGGCCTGTGCCAGGGGCATTGGGCCTTCCTGCTCGAGAACCCGCGACATATCCTGGCCAACGATGTAGGCGATGACCATGTACAAACGGCCCTGGAAGCAGCCTGCGTCGATGAGGGGCACGATGTTGGGGTGCTGGAGTTGCCCAAGCACCTTGGCCTCACGCTCGAAACGTGCTGCTTCGCGCTGTGCGTCGCGACCAATCAGCCGCTCACTCAGCATCACCTTCAGCGCTACCGACCGCCCCGTCCGCCGATCCAGCGCACGATAGACCTCGCCGAAGCCACCCGTGCCCAAGAGCTGGGCAATCTCGTAGCGCTCGTCGATCATCGTTCCGCGTGACCAGCTTGCTTGCTTCAACTTCCCTCCCCCTGCACAGCGAGGCCCCAGCTTATCCTAACCTGGGAACGCGCAAACACAAGCGTCGATCTCTGTCCCGTTCACTCCAACGACAGAGCACTTCTGTCCGTATTCTCTGTGAATTTGTCGCTGATCAGGGTTTTCAAGCAACTCGGTGGCGCAGCGCGACGAGGGGAGGGACTGTTGCACCTCCGGACTGCCGCGAGGATGCGTGCCCCTCCCTCACTTTCGATTGCAGCCAGCGTGCGAGGCCGTCATACTCAGAAGCGCGTCAGCATCGGGCTGAACGTCGTCACCGAGGGTCTTTGTCAATGAACCAAGACGCCATCCTCCCCACCCATCTCTGCTCCTCTTGGCTCTGCCCCATCAAGCTGGCTGGGGCGCTCACCATCACGGCATTGCTGATGGCCAGCGGCTGCAGCGACAGCCCCCCCAGCACGCCTATCGACCAGAGTGACCAAGCCGAGCTCACGGAGCTGACCGAAACCACCGATCTCGACCCCGAGCTCGACGGCGTCGAGCTCCCAGACCAAGACCCCGAGCTCGACAGCCTCGACGACGATGCTGACGCGGAGCTGCCCCCCACCTGTGTTCCAGGCTGCAACGAGGCGCAGCTCACCCAGTGTGACGAAGAGGGCAACCCGATCGTGAGCGATTGCACCGTTGCCTGCGTTGCCGAAGGCGAGGATTTCTACTGTTCCTGCGCTGGCGACCAAGACTGTCCCGAGGGCAGCTACTGCGATCCTCGCGGGCTCTGCGTGGACGAGCCGTGCGTGCCAGGAAGCGCCGTTTGCCAGGACTCGGTGGCCTTGCAGTGCCTGCCCGACGGCTCTGGCTACGCCCGCGTCACCTGCGAAGCAGGCTGCCGCGATGGCGTCTGCCTCTGCACCCAAGACGAGGACTGCGCTGAGCAAGAGTTCTGCGACCCCGAAGGAAACTGCCTCGCTCGCCTCTGTGTGCCCGACGCCCTCTTCTGCGATGGCGCCGCGCTCGTCCTCTGCGACGAACGCGGTGCTGCTTTCTCGCAGCTCGAAGACTGTGGCGAAGCAGGCTGTCTCGACGGTGCTTGTGGCTGCACGAGCAGCGCCGATTGCCCCCCTTCTCAATTTTGCGCGCCAGGCGTCGGCCCTGAAGGCCAAAACCTGTGCCAGGATGACCTCTGCCCCGCAGGTACGCGACTCTGCGTCGACGGCAGCTTGTCTGCTTGCTCCGACGATGGCGGAACGCTCTCCACCATCGCCACCTGCGCCCAGGGCTGCGTCACCGAGGGTGAGCAAGCCTGGTGCGCCTGCACCCAGACCGAGGACTGCGAAACCGAGCAGTTCTGTGACCCCAACGGCCACTGCATCGGCGCCGTCTGCGACCCTGCACTGGCCACCTGCGACGGCAATGTCGCCGTCCGCTGCACCCCCGACGGCAGCAGCGAAATCCGCCAAAACTGCGGCTCCGGCGTCTGTGACGCTGGACACTGCCTGTGCACCAGTGACGCTGGCTGCGCCGCCAACCAACACTGCGATACCAGCGCAGGACAATGCGTCGACGACCTCTGCTTGCAAGGCAGCTCCTTCTGTGATGGCCGCGACCGGCGCCAATGCTCCTCGAACGGCAGCAGCTCGGCGCTGCTCGAGACCTGCAGCCTGGGCTGCGTCGACAACGGCACGCTCAGCGCCTGCCGCTGCAACAACACCAGCCATTGCCCCATCGAGCAATACTGTCATCCCAATGCTTTCGAGGGCTTCGACGTCTGCCGGCCCGACATCTGCAACGCCGGTGACTACGGCTGCGACGGCAACACCTCGGTCACCTGCGCCGCCGACGGCGGCTCGGAGCTTCGCGTGAGCTGCGGGCTGGCGAGCTGCGTCAACGGCGACTGCGTCTGCAGCAGCGACGCCCAGTGCATCGCTGCCCAATATTGTTCGCCCTTTGGGCGCTGCGAGGCCGACCTGTGCAACGCCAGCACCCTCTACTGCTTGGGTGACGACGTCCTGCTCTGTGATTCCCGAGGGGTCGAGTCCACTCTGGTTCAGGGCTGTGAACCGGGCCAATGCGCCGCTGGGACCTGTGTCTGCACCGGCTCTGGGGACTGCGCCGAGCACGAGAGCTGCGACACTGGCGTCTGCGTCTGCGACAGCGGTCTGCGCTGTGGACCTTCGCAGAGCTGCTGTCTGAGCGGCGACATCTGCGAAGACGACGCCTGCAAGATTCCCTGCAGCGGCGTGCGCTGCGGTGTCGACGAGCGGCTCTGCTGCCCAGAAGCCTGTGAAACCCTGCCCTCAGGGGTCGCCTTCTGTGTCGAGCCCTGCTCCAGCGACGTCGACTGCCCCAGCGCCCAGCACTGCAACGGCAGCTATTGCATCGACGATATCTGCACCCCTGGCCAGAGCCGCTGCGCCGGCAACAGCATCGAACGCTGCAACGCCCGCGGCTCCGCCTGGCTCCCCACCATGAACTGCGGCAGCGACGCCTACTTCCTCTCGAGCTGCGTCGACCTCGGCGGCGGCCAAGCCGCCTGCACCTGCGAGGACGACTGGGACTGCCCAGCCTACACCGTCTGCGAACAAGGCGCCTGCCAGGGTACCGGCGTCGCCCCCACCTGCCGCCTGCCCGCCGAGCCCTTCTCCAACGTCCTGCCCACCCCCGAAATCGTCTGGGGCGGCGTGCAGGGCAACCGCAACGCCGTCGCCAAGGTCATGCAGGGTGGCACCCTGACACAAATCGAGACCTCACCCTTCCCCAACTCCAACCAGGTCGTGCACACCCCGCTGGTCGCCAACCTCGACGACGACAACGGCGACGGCCTCATCAACGAAGCCGACTTCCCAGAGATCATCTTCCTTACCTTCTGCAACAGCGAATACACCACCAACGGCGTGCTGCGCGCCATCCACGGCGGCGGACCCAACAAGGGGCGCAACTACTTCGCCAACTGCGGCAGCAGCGTCTGGCACGAAGGCGACAGCATGAGCATGAGCTGCACCTGCAGCAACGCCACCATCGACTCCACCTCCACCATCGCCGTCGGTGACCTCGATTACGACGGCATCCCCGAAATCGTGGCCGTGGGTGAGAGCAACCAGGTCTTCATCTATGACAACACGGGCGAGCTCATCGCCAGCAACGCTGGCGTCAACTTCGTCGGTGCCAACCCCGCTGCAGCCATTGCCAATGTCGACAACATAGGCAACGCAGAAATCATCATCGGACGACATATCTTCACCGTCGAGCGCAACAGCAGCGGCGCGCTCGTCTTCGTCGACCGCTTCGACGGCACCAACACCTCCATCGTCGGACGCAACGGCCAGGGGCCCGCGAGCTGCGTCGCCAATCTGGTCGGAGACGAGCGCCTCGAGCTCATCACCGGTAGCATCGTCTACCGCTTCCCCGAGGCCCCTCCCGGTGTGAGCAAGCGCTCCGAGTGCGCAGGCCCCTACTCCAACCCCGACCACACCGCCTACTGCGCGGGCAAGCTCGTCGTGGCCTGGGACGGCGTCGCCGTCAACGGCTCAGTCTCCGTCCGCGACGGCTTCTGCGCCATCGCCGACGTGCTCGGCGCCGACCGCAGCGCCGCTCCGGGCCCCAGCAACCCCCTCGACGGAAAGCCCGAGGTCATCCTCATCGCCGGTGGCAGACTCGAGATCTTTGGCGGCGACGACGGGGTCATACACCGAAACATTACGCTGACGGGCAGCGGCGGCGGCGCTCCCAACGTCGACGACTTCGACGGTGACGGCTTCCCCGAGAT
>JAVFAO010000144.1:0-15258 GCA_034002465.1 Myxococcota bacterium | reverse complement strand
GCTCGGTGCGTACAATCGCTTCCTGCAACTCCGTGTTGTCTCGGCGAACCTGCTCGAGACGCTCGTTCAGCTCGGCGACCACATCAGAATGCTGCTGCTGCAGGTCCAAAATGGTGGCCTTCAATTGGATGATTTCCGCCAAGAGTGGGTGAGGAGTGCCAAACGCTGGCGTTCTCTCCTCACGAGACATCGACAGGCGAGAAAGCTCCGTCTCCAAGTCGCTCACCCTCGTGCGAAGCGCCGAAAGCTCCGATTCCTTCGTGCCCAGAGCCTTCACCACGCGATTGCGTTCTGTCTGCTCGGCCTCGACCAGCTTTCGCATCTGCGCAAGATCTTGACGCAACTTCTCCACATTGCCAGTCTCGCTCGGTCCCCCACGCGCCACGCCGTGCTGCCGTAAGGAATCGGCAACTCTCTTGGCCATGGCGAGGTCTTGCTGGAGTGCGTGAATTCGGTGCGACTGCAGCTCTTGCTCTTGCTCCAAGCTCGCCACTCGACCGCGCCGATCACTGAGCTCCGCCTGCAAGGTCTCCAAGGCCATCGCCTTCGCTCTCTCCTCCTCCAAGCTCGATTGCAGAGACCGCACCGTCTCCTCTTGCGCGGCCAACCGCTCTTCCAGCGCCTGCTGCGCTTGCTCGCGCGAAGCCATCGACTGCACGAGCTCTTGGTGCTGCGAAGAGAGCATCGCCTCCCGCTGCGCAGCTTGCCCTTGCTCCTGAAGAAGACGTTCACGCTCCGCTCTCAGACCCGCAGACTCTGACCGTTGCTGCTCGAGCGCCTCATCCCGCTGCTGTAGCTGGAGCGCGTGAGATTCGCGCTCCGCCTCGCCTTGCGCCCGAAGCTCCAACACAGTGTTCTCTTGCTCGCTCAAACGCTGTGTCAGGGCCAAACGCTCCTCGCCCCAGGCATGCTCCGCTTCCTGCAGACGTTGACCAAGAGCCTCCCTCTCCACATCCGCCTGCCGAAGCTGCTCCTCGAGACGAGCTCTGAGCACCAACTCCAACTCGGCTTTCGCCGTCACTTCCTCCAGCTCCCCCTCGACCTGCGCCAAGCGCTGAAGCGCCTCCTCGTTTTGCGCGCCAAGCGCAGCGACAAGACTCTCGCCATCTTGCAGCTGCTGACGTGCGCTCGCGAGCAGGTCCTCGAGCTCCTGCACCTTGGCATCACGCTCGAGGACGGCCTGCGATTGCGCCTCCAGCTCCTGACTGAGGAGCGCCTGCTGAGTCTGCGCTGCCAGAGCAGACGCTGCTGCCGCTGCTGCTTCCTCTTGGGTGCTCAGAAGACGCTGTGAGAGCTCTCCTTTCTCCAGCGCCACCAGCGAGAGGTCCTCTCGGATCATCCTCAGCTCTGCCCTCAGCTCTGCTTCGAGCCTCGTCAAAGCCTGCACTTTCTCTTCGAATTCCAAACGTTCACTGGCTCGCTGCTGACGCTCGAGACGAAGAGACTCGCTCGCTTCGCTCAAGGCGCACTTTTCCCCGGCGAGCACCTCCTCTTCGCGCTCGAGCCGCTCCTGAAGGTCTAACAATGACGACTCACGCTCCCGAATCGCCTGCTGCGCTCGCTCGAGCTCCTTCTCGAGCGACTCCACCTTCGCAAAGAGCGCTGTATCCTCCACGCCGCCGCTGCTCGACTGCTCTCCAGTCAGGCGCTCCAAACGCGCCTGCAAATCTTCGAGCTGAGCCTGCAACTGCTCGGATTCTCGATTCTTCTCTTCCACCAATTGGAGCCACAAGCGCTTGAGCTCTTGCTTGGTTTGCTCCTCCTTGAGGCGCATTCGCGCAAGCTCGATCTGGGCCTCATCCCCAAGCTTGACCCTCTGCTCCAAGGTGGCGATCTGAGCCAACAAGGATTCGCTACTGCGCGCTCTCTCCGACCCCATCCTGCCCCCTGGCGTTGCATGCTCAACCGGTCTGGGCGTCAGCTCGCCAACTCTATTGGCACTGCAATGACCAGGCCATCGCATCTCCTCTGGCCTGCCCATTGCTTGCGTGCTCCGAGCGCAAGCCTCGAGACGACACCACCTTCGCCTCGCGTGGATTCCACGCAAAACGAGACCAAGCTGAGCGTGAGCTTTGCGCATCTGCCTTTACCCTTGCTCATCCTCTTGGAGGAATGCATCTTCCACGGAAGACTCGATGGCGTCGAAGACCATCAACCCAGTCCAAAGGTTCTCACGTGCCAGAAGCCAATGTGCTCATCATTGATGACGAAAAACACCTCGCGCAGTTCACTGCCCGCTTCCTCCAAAGCAAAGGCTTCGCTGCCTTCATCGCCTTGGACGCGCAGTCCGGTCTCGCAAGCTTCAAAAAACTCAGACCCGAGCTCGTCCTCCTCGATCTCGGCCTACCCGACGGCTCAGGAACAGAGCTGCTCACTGCGATCAAGGACTGTGACCCCGAAACCGCCATCATCGTCGTCACTGGCAATACCTCCACGCGCAGCGCAGCGACCCACGTCCGTCTCGGTGCCGATGACTACCTCACCAAACCCATCGACCTCGAAGAGCTCCTCGCCGCTTCCAGGTCCGCCCTCGAGTGGCGACGACAGAGTCAAGAGCTTCAACACCGTCGCGCCAATGCCGTTGGAACAGCAAAGGATTTCATTCGCGCTGCAAGCAGCGAAGCCATGCAGGCCGTGCAGAATCTCGCCGCTCGCGCCGCCGCCATGCAAGGTATCGTACTGCTCACTGGCGAGAGTGGAACCGGAAAGGACCATCTCGCCGCCTGGATACACCAGAACTCCCCTCGACGCGATGGCCCATTCTTCAGCCTCAACTGCGCGGCCCTCACGCGCGAGCTCACAGAATCTGAGCTCTTCGGACACGAAGCCGGAGCGTTCACAGGAACGAAAGGTCGAAAACGAGGGCTCTTGGAGCTCGCCAACCATGGAACACTGGTCCTCAACGAAATCGGTGAGCTCGCTCTGCCCATTCAATCCAAGCTCCTGACCTTCCTCGATACCCGCAGCTTCCTGCGTGTCGGGGGCGAAACCAAGGTCTCCATCGACGCGCGCATCATCGCTGCAACCAATCGCGATCTCGCTGAGGAAGTGAGGCACGGGGGCTTCCGAGCGGACCTCTATTACCGCCTCAACGTGTTTCCCATCGAGCTACCCCCGCTCAGAAAGCGACTGAGCGATCTGCCTGTACTCGTCACCGACCTGCTCGACAAGCTCACCGGCACCATTAACCTCGCCCAGCGCCCTACCCTTAGCCGTGAGGCGCAGCAACGCCTCTTGTGCTACGATTGGCCAGGCAACATCAGGGAGCTACGCAACGCACTCGAGAGGGCGATCATGCTCACCGGGGGAGGGCTGCTCGACAGTGACTCCTTCTGCCTCAGCCCACTTCCAAACCGAGCTCTCGACACCCAGCTCGCGCCCTCCGATGAGCTCGTTCTCAGCCCCTCCACCCCCATCGACTTCCACGCTGAGCTCGATGCCACGGCGCGTCGCCTGATCCAACGCTCCCTCAAAACCGCCCGAACCAGACAGGAGGCCGCAGCGCTGCTCGGGCTCAGCCGTCATGCACTGGCCTACCAAATCAAGCGTCTCGGCATGGACCAAGACCCAGACGAACAAGAAGAACTCGGGAAAGCAGGCCAAGCGCCCAATCGACAAGAAGACCAAACGACCTCGACCAGCTGAGCCCTTCCTCTCGGACGCGACGCCCGCTCGATGACGCGCCAGGTTGCAACGCCCTACGCTCACTTTGGATCGCACTCGCAAAACTTCCAACCATCGTCTACACTCGCTGTGTCGCTGCCCGACAGCTTGCGTCGGAGCCCACATGCAGAGCACAAGCGAATCCGAACTCGAACAACGCTACCAGCTCATCCAGGAACTCGGCAAAGGCGGCTTCGGCGTCGTCCACAAAGCCCAGCAACACGCCACCGGACAGCTCGTCGCCATCAAGACCCTTCGACTGCAAGGCGAACGCGACACCGCCATGCAGGAAGAACAACGGCAGCGCTTCCTGCGTGAGATGAAGCTCATCTCACGACTGCGCAGCCCACACGTCGTCAAGCTGCTCGACGCCGGATTCGACCGCAGCAACCCCTACATGGTCCTCGAGTTCGTCGAAGGCCAAAGTCTGCGACAACGCCTCGATGAGGGCCCACTCGACGAAGAGCTGACCCGCCGCATCTTGGCACAGGTCCTGGAAGCCCTCGCCGAAGCACACGAACACGGCATCGTCCATCGAGACCTCAAGCCCGACAACATCATGCTCATCGGACATGGACAGCGCAGCAGCGCCAAGGTCCTCGACTTCGGCATCGCCGGGGTCGAAGCGTCCTTCAAAGACGACACCCTCGACACCATCACCACAGAGGGGCAAATCCGCGGCACCCCCTCCTACATGGCGCCCGAGCAGTTCCAGGTCTTCGACGAAGCCAGGATCGAAACCGACATCTACGCCCTCGGACTCATCCTCCTCGAGTGCCTCACCGGAGAAAGGGCCGTCCAAGGCTCCAACTACCGAGCCGTCGCCTTCAAACAGGTCACCACCCCCGTCGAAATCCCTGCCCGCATCCGCGGCAGCGCGCTCGGAAGCATCATCGAAAAAGCCTGCCAGAAAGACCCGTTGCTCCGCTTCCGCTCCGCCGTCGAGATGCTCGATGCGCTGCAGCGCAGCAAAGACAACGGCGACACCACCGGGCCCGCCCCTCACACCCCCAAGACCCCCGAGCCCAAGCACCCCGAACGCAAGGCCGTCAGACCCTACGTCCTCGCCGCCATCGCCCTCGCCGCCTTGCTCGCCACCATCGCCGTCTTCGTCTTCAGCAGTGCAACGCCAGAGCAAAGCAACACCACCGCCACGAACGAACAAGCTCCCGTCGCTTCCCCAGCCCTGCCCAGCACACCAAAGCTTGAGCCCAGCCCCGAGCTCATGGAAAGCACGACCAGCACCGCTGCCGCAGACCCGCTCCAAGACGCACTGGTGGCGGGCAGACAAGCCATGAGCACAGGTGACGCCGAGGCCGCTCTGCAGGCCTTCAACACCGCCCTCGGCATCAATCCCAGCCTGGCCGAAGCCAGGGAGGGTATCGCCATCGCCCACTTCGCCCTCGGAAACCACAAACAAGCGCAGCTCGCCTTCGAGCAGCTGCTCGATGACCCCGAAACCCTCTCCAATGCGCTATTCCATCTTGGCAGAATACATCAAGAGGAACACCAGGACGTCCTCGCCCGCAGCTATTTCGAGCAGTACCTCTCCCGCTTCCCAGACGGTCATCGCAGTCCACAAGTCATCGCGGCCCTCGCTCAGCTCGAGCAGGCAGCCCAGAAACCCGAGAAGCCCTCTGAGAAAAGGCCGAAACCTCCAACCCATGAGCCGCGCCCCATCCCGACACAGCCTCCACCCACCGAGAAGCCGTTCCAAGGGGTCAAGCCGCTCGACCTGTAGAGCATGCCCATGCGCCTCGCCCTGATCCTCTTTACCAGCCTGCTCTGCGGCACCGTACTCAGCGCTGCCGCAGTAGCCAACCCCTGCGAAAAGCTCAGCCCCGAACAAGACCAGCGGTATCGCGCATTGGTCGAAGAGGGCACTCAAGCCGCCCACCAGAGAGACTTCGACACCGCCATCGCACGCTTCCAAGCGGCCCTCGAAATCTGTGCCTTCGACCCGGCCGTCACCTACAGCCTCGCCCGCAGCCACGACCTCGCCGGAGACTGCCGAACCGCCATCACCCTCTACACACAGGCCAAAGCACAGCTCAGCGGTGCCCTCATCGAATCCGAGCTCAACGCCAACACCGTCGACACACGACTCGCCGCCGCAGAACAGGTCTGCGCCAGCAACGCCGAGCTCGAGCTCAGCTGCGACCAGGAGGGCATCTGGATTCGCATCGACGAGCAAGACCCCATCGCCTGCCCTTGGAGAGGAAAAATCCTCGCAGGACGACACCGCATCGAAGCCGGAAAAGACGGCTTCGGCAGCTTCAACGACGAATTCGAGGTGCAGGGCGCAAGCCTCGCCCGCGTCGTCATCCCCAAACTCAGCCCAAGCAGCGGCTTCGTGCAACTGCTCTGCGCCGATACCCAGACCCAAGTCACCATCTCAGGCACCCCAAGGGATTGCGACACCACCTTCTCGCTCAGCCCCGGCGCACACACCCTGCTCGCCTCGCGTGAGGGATACCAGAGCATGGAGCTGCAGCTCAACATCGAGGCCGCGCTCACCCAAACTGTGCACCTGCCAAAGCTCGCCTCGTCCGGACCCGCACCCGCCACACTCAACCTGCAGTGTCCCGAGCAGATCGCCATCGTCAACTTGGTCGGCGCCGGACGTGTCGACACCGTCCCCTGCCCCCAAAGCTTGAGCCTCGCACCCGGTCAGTACACGATCACCGTACCCCACCTCGACATCGTCGAAAAAGTCGAGCTCATCAGCGAGCAGACCAGCACCCTCGTTCTGCAACCCAAGCTTGCCCCCACCCCGCAACCCAAGGCTGAAGAGGAGGGCTCCAGCAACACCGCCGGCGGTATCGTTTTCGCCGCAGGGGTCCTGCTCGCTGGCGGTGGCGTCGCCTCCTACGTCATCTCCGAGGAGGTCGATCTCTCTGACGACTCGGCCAGACTCGCCAGTGGCCTCGGCATCGTTGGGATGAGCGTGGGTGGCATCACCCTGATCACGGGCATCGTGCTCATGGCTGTACTCGAAGATGATCCCGCTGTCGCCGTCAGCTTCGCCCCCGACTACACTGGGCTGAGCTGGTCGATGCAGTTCTGAGCCAGCACGTTCGTGTCCCCCAGCCACAGCCATCTTCATTCGTTTCGGAATACGAAGGTTTCGCCCTTCCGCCTGCAGTTCGACCCGCTTCTGCAGCGCCATCGCACCGAGTCCATCATGCATCCCGACCGCTTCCAGCCCATCCCCCTCTGCTGCGCCCTGCTCGTCGCAGTTGCTTTGTGCGCCTGCGAGCCCTCGACGACAGCGACACCATCGAGTGCGTCGAGCCAAGTTCAGACCGGAAACAAGCCACACCCTCTGCAGCCAGAAGACGCGCAGGCAGCGGACGACGTGCAGCCCAGGAGTCGACAAAAAATGGCGGGAACGGGCCAAGAGCCCAATCGACAACAAATTGGGGAAACAGGTCAAGCGCCCAATCGACAAAAAATGGCGGGAACGGGCCAAGAGCCCAATCGACAAGAAATCGAAGAACCTGGCCTCTATCCTCTGGACAAGAGCTGGGCGCTTGCGCTGCGTACCGGACTCAAAGACCACGAGGTCTCGGCTATCCTCCAGCAGAGTCTGGAGCAGAAAACCCTCCGCATGAGCTCGACCCGACGCGAGCAACGAGAGCTGCGGGGAGAGCGCGTCGAGGTCCGAACCCAGGAGCTCTTCCCCTTGAAGAAATCGGAGCTCGACAGGCTCCGACTGACCTTCTTCGAGCAGACCCTCGTCGGCATCTTGCTGATCTACAAAGAGGGTAATGCTCAGCGGGTGGTCGAATACATGAAGCGCTACGGCGAGCCCGCTCGCGCGGAGGGATGGATCGGCTGGTGGCTTGCCGAACTGGATTTGCTCGTGCAAGCTTCGCCAGACGGGGTGCTCTACGAGCTCTTCGACCTCGCCGCAGCCCGTCCGATGATCCCCTTCATTTCCGAGCTCATGGCTACGTCCTGGCAACAACGATACGGAAGCGCTCCTCCATGATGGATTCGTTCGCTCTCGAGCAAGCACCACGCGCCCACCGCCATCACCTCTTGCTTGCAAGCAGCTGCGAGCGAAGGACACTGCATCCCCGAGCTGCTCTGCGGCGTGCCAGCTACAGTGCACACGCCGCTCTCTTGACCCTGTCGCTCAGCCTTCTCGCTGCTTCCTGTTCGTCACCGCCGCTCGAGCTCGACCAACTGCCTCGGCATTGGCCTGCGCCAGAGCACAGCGAGCTCGACTTTTCCCCGGCCTTGGTCTTCGAGCAACGCTCCGCCTTTATCCACGGCATCTCGGAGAAGCGACGATTCCCCGTTGGCTCATGGGTCGTCGCGACCCCACCCCCGCTGTGGCCAGAGTCCGAGCCCAAACCCTTTCTTGCAATGGGTCGCGTGGTCGAGCGGACAGGCAAGAGCGCGCGCGTCGAGTTGCTCTCGGCCGTAGACAGCCACCGCCTCGAAGCCTACAGCGTCGAGCAGCGCGCCCTGGAAGCGCTACCTCGGCTCACCAAGCGCGTGCTCCGCGTCGAAGGAAGCGAAGACAGCTGGATGGTGCCAGTGGGGCACGACGAGCTGGTCACGGGCAAGGAGGTCTACGCCGTCATTCCCACCGACGCTCTTGGTAGTGAGCGCCTCGCCAGCGCCATGACTGGGCTGGTGCGCCTCATCCCGCGCGATCCCTCGAGCAGCAGCGTCGAGCTTCTCCAGGGCTCCCTCCAAGCAGATGACCATCTGCTGCTCCTCGGCTTGCTCCAAGACAGTCCGCTGGCTGTCGAGATTCGCCTCACGCCGCTCGGGCCGGCCGCCGGCGCCGAAGCCCGCCGGGACCGGCTGCAGCAAGCACTGCAACACGAGCTCGAAGACCTCTCCCGGGTCAGCGTCCGCTCTCTTCCTGCGACACTCTCCAAGGCGAAGCTCGCCCAGGAGCTTGGCGGAATACAAGATGAGAGCCTACTGCTGTACGTGTCTTCAAGCCCCAACTCGACACGTATCACGATGAGCACTCAGCTCTCGCGCATCTCCAACAACGATGCTCTACAGGGCTTCGAACCCCAAAACGACGAGGCGCTGCGACGCGCCATCCTGGTTCAGCTCGCCCAGCTCCGAGCTGACCCCTGCACCGCAGTCTTCCTCGCTGAGCGCGCCCTGCGCGAACTTCGAGCTGGCGATGAGGATGAGTGGATCGCCCTCAGTGGCACACTCGCCCAGCTCTACCAAACCCTCTGGCGCAGTGACTGGGCGCTCGAGGTCCTACTCCAACTGCGCAGCTTGGCCCCCACTCTGACCCCCGAGCTCGGCGAGCGCGCTTGGCTGACCATTCTCCAACAAAGCTTGAGCCTGGGAGAGAATACACTCGCCGAGGATGCGTTGGGCGCTCTCCTACTTCTCGAAGAGGATGGCCACCGCCATCAAGTCCGCACGCTGATCAGCATCATCGATGCCCTGGAGCAGCTCTCCCGTTGGCGCGATGCCGACCTCTGGCGCGAACGTCTGCGCGAGCGCATCGATAAGTCAGACGATGAGCAGCACTATTGGCTGGCCTATAGCGCCCTGTACAGCGCGATTCTCAGAAAGAAAGCCATTGACGAGGGCATTCTCGATGACGCCTTGACCGCAGCCGAGCGGCTCGGGCCGCTCTGGCGCGCACAGGTCAATGCCCTGGCATCCCTCGACGAGCTGCGCAACGAGGGCACGCTCTCACGCCAAACCCTCGAGCGCGTCGAGGACTTCGACCGCCTGGGAGCTCCAGCCCAAGCTTACCGCCTGCTGACCGAGTCGGCGCGTAGCGTGCTTGCTGAAAACCCGATACAAGCCGAGCGCTTACTCGAGCAGGCGCTGGCCTTTGCTTTCGCCGCCAGACAACCGCTCTGGGCGATGGCGTTGCTCAGCGCCATCGAGGACGCCCGCTTCGATCGCGGCGAGCAAGCGCTCACTGGAGAGCTCGGCGCACAGGCTCTCGAGCTCTTCGCTGGCTTCGACCGCCGCTTGCAGCTTGGGCGGCGAGCGCTTGCTGCTGCCCAGCGCGCCGTTGACGGGGTCAGCGCCGTAGCGCTCTTGGAGCTTGCCCGAACGCTCTTCGCCAGCATCGGTGACCCTCTCAACACTGCCATCAGTGAGCTGGCTTTGGCTCGCTTCTTTCTTCGGATCCAGAGCTTCGACGAAGCGCGCCGGAACATCGAGCGAGCGCGCCCCTTCGAAGGCTTGGTCCGCGATCCTGCGCTCTCCGCTCTGCGACAGAAAGTCGAGAAGGAGCTGCAGCAGCAACAGTCTTTTCACCAGTCAGCGCCGTGACCGCATGAATTGCAGTACCCGGAGCTGAGCCATTCCAGAGCGGCATCACGTGCCGCTGGCTATCGAGGGGCACACCGTGGCCAACGCCGAGGACTCTGTTCGAGAAGGTCAAGTCATCGAATTTTCTGAGAAAGGGAAATTCAAGCTGGCGCTGGTCATGGCGGTCGAAGGCAAACGCATTAGGGTCTTGCTCGAAGATGCCCGTGAGAGCAGCCTAGCCCCCAAGCAGCTCAGCATGCGCTTCGACCTCAGCCTCCCTCTCTCGGCGCCGCGCGCTGAGCTCGCCTCGCGCCTCGCAGCGCTTAGAGCCAAGGCCGAAGAGGCGGCGGCTTCTGTTTCCCTCGCCGACTTGTGGACCCTGCTCTGTGACGCCGAGGAAACGACCACCCCAGCTCAGGCCGCCGAGCTGCTCTTCTCCTCCAACGGAGCAAGCGAATACCTGGCAGCCAGCTACCTGCTCCGAGCTGACCCTCTGTACTTCCGCGCCCGTGGTGTCGAGCTCTACGAGCCGCGCTCGCCCAGCGCCGTCGAAGAGCTCCGACGAAGCCTGCAGGCCCAGGAGGAACGCCGGCTCGCCCTGGAGCGCTTCGGCTCGGCCATTGAAGACGCAGCGCGAACGGGGGAGCGGTTGGACGCCGCTCACCAGCAGAGCATCCAACTGCTGATGGATATCGCGGTCTTCGGAGACGAAGCCGAGTCCAGGCTGGAGGCGATGCCGTACCTCCAGCTTGCCGAGGCCCTGCTCGGCTTGAACAGCAGCTGGCCAAGCAGCGCGCGCGCTTTCTATGTCTTGCACAGCATCGGCGAGCTCGACAGGGACGCCAACCTCTTCCTGCGGCGTCATCGCATCCCTGAAGCCTTTACGGAGGAGCAGCTGGCGCAGGTGGACACGCTGCGCTCACGGCGCGACGCACTGATGAAGACGGGCGAGCTCACAGCGTCACGTCGAAGAGTGGATGAGACCGAGATCTGGACCATTGACGACGAGAGCACCCAGGACATCGATGACGGCGTCAGTCTCGAGCTGCGCGAGGGTGGTGGTCTACGTCTCGGCATCCACATCGCAGCGCCAGCGGCTTGGCTCGAGCTGGGCAGTCCTCTGGATGAGGAAGCGCGTCGGCGGGCGACCACCCTCTACTTGCCCGAGGCCAAGCTACCCATGTTCCCGTTGGAGCTCAGCGAGGACCTGTTCAGCCTTCTCCCAGGTGAGGAGCGTGCAGCCCTTAGCTTCTGGCTCGAATTCGATGAGGATTTTCGCTGTCTGAGCGAACGTCTCGAGCGCACCTGGATACGCTCGGCAGGTCGCCTCAGCTACACCGAGGTGGACGCCCTCTTGGAGCAGCCTCGCTCTTCTTCGGGCTTTCTGTCTGCCCTGCCGCGTCTCTCAGAGCTATGTGCCACACTGGCGCGGCGACGCGAAGACAATGGAGCGTTTTCACTCGATATTCCGGAGCGAAAGCTGTCTGTCTCGGAGGATGGACGAGTCGACATCGTGGCGCTCGGAGAGCGCTCTGCATCTCGGCGCTTGGTCGCGGAGCTGATGGTCTTGACCAACGTAGCCGCGGCACGTTTTTGCAAGGAGCAAGGCCTGGCCGTGGTCTATCGGGTGCAGGACGAGGCGGCGCTGGAGAAGGCCCGCGCAGCGAGCACGGCAATACCCGAGGGCTTGGCTCGGTCTTTTGCGTTACGCCGTGCGATCCCAGCGGCGAGTGGATCTTTGGAGGCGAGCCCTCACCACGGCCTTGGCGTCGAGCATTACCTTCAAGCAAGCAGTCCAATTCGCCGCTACTTGGACCTCTTGGCGCATTTCCAGCTCGAATCGTGGCTCACGCGGCGGGAGGCGGCGCTGGACGCTGCTTCCATCTCGCGCATCGCGAGCTTGGTCGAGCAGAGCGCGTCCGATGCACGCTGGGCGGAGCGCGAGACGCAGCGATTCTGGATGCTGCGCTATTTGGAGCAGCACCACGACGAGGTGCATGATTTCGTGGTCCTGAGCTATGGCGAGCGAGGCGATTTTGCGCAGGGGGTGCTCTTTGTACCCATGCTCCGGGCTTCGGTCTCGACGCGCAAGCGGGTCACGCTTGGCGAGCACATCGAGGTGGTGATTGAGCGCGTGGACGCACGTGCTGACATCTTGCAGCTGCGGTATGTCGACGGGGCTGAGCGCAGCGAGGGTTGAGCGGACGCATCGGTGTTCGTTCGAGAGGATTCGCGGCAGGGGTCGCGCGCCTTTACGGCACGAAGGCGGCGCCGCAATGGGACTCAGCGGCACGTTGCGGTATGCCAAGGCAATGGTATAGTGCTATCGTGCTGGGCCTTCGTGAGTAGGAGAAGGCATGTCGTTCGCCAAAGCAGAGCTTGGAAACCTGAGCGCTGTCCCACAACCGGTTGAAAACCCGGCGTTTGAGAACGTCGACATGCAGCCTGATGACTGGTTGTTGGTGTCTCTTGTCGATGGTCGCCAGAGCTTGGCTGAGATCCTGGGTGCCTCTCCAGTCTCCGCCGAACAGAGCCTCGAGATCCTGGTCAAGCTGGCCAAGGGTGGCATCATCGTTTTGCCGGAAGCGGAGAAAGCAGTCGAAGCCCAGGATGAGGTGGTCAAGCTCGAGCTCCCCCCTCCGCCCTCGGGATGGCCTACCCCCTATGAGGCTTTCCAAGCCCCAGACCTGAGCGTTGCCGGCGTCGATCCAGCATACATCAAGATGCTGGCGTATTATCATGCCCACTTGGGGCACGTCGATTATTACCAGTTGCTTGGGGTACCCCGAAGCGCCTCGGCGCGCGACATCAAACGGCAGTTCCTGAAGCTGTCCAAGATCTTCCATCCCGATCGTTTCTTCCGCAAGGAAATCGGAGCTCTGGAAGACGTACTCGGGGCGGTTTTCCGCGCCGTCAACGAAGCGTTCAAGGTGCTCAGCAAACCAGCTCTTCGTCAGAGCTACGATCAGGCACCACCCCCCTCCGCGCCGCCGCCACAGCAGGATTGGAACAGACCCGCAAGCGTCCTCGTAACCAAGCCAGCGGAGAGCGAAGCTGCCATAGCGACCCAAGCAACGGGCAAACGGGCCTTGCTCGAGCTCTTGGCCAGAGGAAAGCAGCTCGAAAAGGACGGGCACTTCCTCGAGGCGGCCATGCTCTACCGTGAAGCCCTGGAGCAGAGGCAGAGCGCCGAGCTGATGAACCGCATCGCCGAATGTTTGATCCGACTCCGCCAAGACTATGAGGTTGCTGAGGCCTACGCCCGGCGTTCGGTCGAGCTCGAACCGCAGGTTGGACGCTACTGGGTCCCCCTCGCCTATCTGATGGAACTTCGGCAGGATTTTTCAACAGCATTGCAGACTTACGAGCAGGCTTTGACGCTCGATCCGTCCAACCAGGCGGCAAAACTTCGTCGTGACCAAGTGGCCCAAAAACTGGGTGTTCACAACTGAGCGTCGAGCGAAAGGACGTACGAACAATGGGCTCTGGAGCAGTCATCGGCATCGATCTTGGCACCACCAACTCTTGCGTCGCCGTCGTCGAGAACGGTACGCCCAAGGTCATCCCCAACAAAGCTGGCTATAAAACCACTCCATCCATCGTGGCCATCACCGAGTCGGGCAAACGCCTCGTCGGTCAGATGGCCAAGCGACAGGCCATCACCAACGCCCGTAACACCGTCTACGGCGCCAAACGCTTGATTGGACGAAACTGGGGCTCGGCGCAGGTCTCCCACTGTGTCGGCACCCTCTCCTACACCATCGTAGAGGGTCCCCATAACGACGTCCGCATCGAACTGCGCGACAAGGTCTACAGCCTGCCCGAAATCTCCTCGATGATCCTCACCGAGATGAAGCTCATCGCCGAGGAATACCTCGGCCAAGAGGTCGATCAGGCCGTCATCACCGTCCCCGCCTACTTCAACGATGGGCAGCGACAAGCCACCAAAGATGCAGGCCGAATCGCTGGCCTCGACGTGCTTCGCATCATCAACGAGCCCACCGCCGCCGCACTCGCCTACGGCTACGGACGGGACATCAACTCCACCATCGCCGTCTACGATCTTGGTGGTGGAACCTTCGACATCTCCGTGCTCGACATCGCCGAGGGGGTCTTCGATGTCATCTCGACGGCGGGCGACACCTTCCTCGGCGGCGAGGACTTCGATGCTCGCATCATCGAATGGCTCGCCTACAAATTTGCCGAACAACACGAGGTCGACCTCAGAGAGAACGAGATGGCACTGCAGCGCCTCAAGGACGCCGCAGAGAAGGCCAAATGCGAGCTCTCCAGCGCTCAACGCAGCGAAATCAACCTGCCCTTCATCTGGACCACCGAAAGCGGAGAGGCCCTGCACCTTCAAGTCGAACTGACCCGCGACACCTTGGAGGAGCTCGTCGTCGACCTCGTCGAGCGCACCGTGCGCATCTGCGAGGTCACCCTCCAAGACGCAGGCCTCGAGCCCTCGCAGATCGGCGATGTGGTGCTCGTCGGCGGTATGTCTCGCATGCCCATGGTCCAGCGCATGGTGCAGGAGTACTTCGGCACACCGCCCACCAAGAATGTCCACCCCGATGAGGCCGTCGCCGTCGGCGCCGCCATCCAAGGTGCCGCCCTCGTCAGCGGAAACGATGAGGTCCTGCTCCTCGACGTTACCCCCATGGACCTAGGCATCGCCATCCACGGCGGTGGCTTCGAAACGCTCATCGAAAAAAACACCACCATTCCTGCCAGTGCCACCCACCCCTTCACCACCTCCCGCGACAACCAAACCTCCATCAAGGTCATCGTCCTCCAAGGCACCAGCAACAAAGCCTCGGAAAACGAACTGCTCGGCGAATTCACCCTCACTGGACTACGCGCCGCTCCAGCAGGCACCGTCGACGTCGACATCAGCTTCGACATCTCGTCCGACGGCATCGTCAAGGTCTCCGCGAAAGACCTCGATACCGGCAGCGAACGCAGCATCGCGGTCACCGCATCGAGCCAGCTCACCGACCAGGAAATCGCCGCGATGATGGCCGAGCATCAAGACTACCTGCTCGACGTCAGCCGCGAAGACGAGCTCGAAGACAAGCGCGTCGAGCTCGGCAGATCACTTCGCGAAGTCGAGCGCCTCATCCCCCAGGTCGAAATCGCCATGGGCGGCACGCAACTCGGCGCCAACGCACTCGAAAAGGCGAAGCTCGCCATCGACCAAGCCCGCACTGCCCTCAAGTCATCTTCGGTCGACACCATCACCAGCAGCCACGACACCTTGCGCCGAGCCCTCGCCGTGTTCAAAGGTATCGTGGATCGCATCTAATGCGTAGAGTCCGCTGTCCATGACTTCAT
>JAVFAO010000143.1:0-15290 GCA_034002465.1 Myxococcota bacterium | reverse complement strand
CTGCATCGTGTCGTCGTCGTCGAAATAGACCCAACGCAACTCGAAGCTGGTGGGTCCATCGAGGTTTTTCCAGTCGAGCCAGAGCTCGAGCGTGCGGCTTGCGGGCAGCTCGGCGAGCTCGAGCTCCGTGAGCAGGTTGAAGACCTCATCGCTGGCTTCGAGCGCGACCCGCTCGGCCAGGGTCCCTTGCACCCGTTCGAGGGGCAGCGCTCTCCAGGCATCCTGGAGGGTCTCGAAGGGACGGCTGCGACCTTGCCGCAGCGCCTCGAGCTGCAGCGCTTCCAGTCCGAGACCGCGCTGGTCGAGGGGGCGGCGCGGGTCGAGCAGTCCGGCGAAGCGCCACTCGCTGGGCGGCTCACACGAGGGCGATGCTTGCGCTTCACAGTCATGGTCCAAGGGGGCGCGCCAGAAGAGCGGCGCACCCGTTGGCGGCGCCGCTTCGAAGCGCACGCCGAACTTGCGTCCTGTCGCTACACCGTGAACCAGGCCTTCGCGCTCGACGCCATTCGCGTCCACGGTGTAGAGCGTGGTTGCAGCGCTTGGTGGGCTGAGCATGGGGACATGGACATCATGGGCGAGGGCTTGTGGGAGCCGGATGAGTCCCAGGCCGAGGGGCTCGTCGATGGCGACCTGGGTGCAGCGCTGCCACAGGCCTTGGGCATCTCGCCAGTCGACCTGAAAGGCGTCCCTGAGAACAGAGGCAGGCAGCAGCGCGTGTTCTTGGTCGATGAGCAGGGCGTTGCTGTGCTCGCTGCCGCGGACGGTGATGACAGTAGGCGTCAGCGGTGTTGGTGAGTGGGCGCGGTCGGCGACGGGCGCGGACTTGGCGCAGCCGAAGCAGAGCCCAGCGAGCAGAATCAGAAAGACGGCGGAATGCGGGTCTCGCTGACGAGTGGGTGTCGAAGCAGCGCCGAGCTGCTGAGCCCTGTGATGACGGTCCAAGCGCTCGAGGTTGTTCTGCATCTGTCGAAAAATGCTCAAGAACACTGGAAATACGCAGTTGTCGTGTTTCGAGTCTCGGCTGCGCTCAGCGAGCTCGGCGGAAGACGCTCAGCGCGTTTCGAGTCAGCGGTCACGATAGCCGAATTCGATGTCGAAGATGGCTTGGGCGTCTTCGCTTTTGCCAGGCACCAGCGAGAGTTTCTTGACTCCCTTGAGCACGCAGGCGTCGATGTCTGCATCGTTGAGTGTGGAGAAGCTCAGCTCCACGTCGCTGACGGCGCCGGCCTTGTCGAGCTTTGCTTTTAGGCTCATGCGTCCAACACCGAGGAATGGGTTCTTTTTGACCTTGCCGGCATAGCACTTGGCGAGGCTGGGGAGGTGGGCTTCGAGGGCGCTGCGCAGGGCTTGGTCGTCGGCCTCGAGTCCGCGTCCTCCCACGGTCATGAGCTCGGCGGCGGCCTCGCGCTTGAGTTTGGAGCGGCTCCAACTGACATCGAAGGCGACGCCGCGTGATGAGATGGCGAGGAGGCGGTCGTCGCCAAGCAGGAGCAGTTCATCCTTTTGGTCTTGGTCGACGTCGAAGATGGCGGCCGAGATGGGGACGAAGTCGATGCTGGCCAAGGTGCCGCCAGGGCCGACGATATCGGCACCCTTGTCATGCACGCTGAGGGTCTCTTTGGCCTGTCCGTCTGCGTCGAAATCGAAGGCTTGGGGGCTTGTGGCGAGCAGCGGTGTCCCTGGCTTGGAGATGCTTTCGAATACGGTTCCGTCGGAAGCCGTGGGATTGGATTCGGAGATGACGCTGCCATCGGAGCCGAGCTGCAGGAACTGTTTGGAGCTCATCTCGCATTCGATGTCAGGGGTGTTGTCGCCGGTCATGTCGACGAGTCGACAGGAGTTGAGCTTCATGCCGCTGATGCCGAGCTCCCAGAGCATGGTGCCGTCGTAGGCGAACATGGCGAGGCTGCCCCCGGAGCGGCAGAAGAACTCGAGGTCCTTCTCTCCGACGAAGTTGTAGACGAAGGCATCACTGCAGCCATCGGAGAGCACCATGCGGGGGTTGGCGTCGGCACCGAGGATGAAGCTGGCTTTGCCCATGGCGGCAAAATCGGGGAGGCCGTCGAGGTTGATGTCGACGAGGGTGGAGCTGCGGGCGCCTTGGACCGGCTTGAAGTCGTAGCTGTGGTAGCTCTCTCCGTTGCCTTGGAAGGAGACGACGCCATCGTCGTAGGCGACCAAGATGATGACACGCCCGTCGACCTTGGCTACGGAGAGGTCGCGTGGCTGGGCGCTGGCGAGTGTGGGGGCCAGCAGTAGGGCCAGAACGAACAGAATACGTAAGGGCTGTGACATGCTCTTCCTCCTTGCGTCGCCTTCGCCGTTGGAGCGTCGATTCGGCGACCTAGGCGAGAGGCGCGATGGGGCGTACGCGGCGGTGTATGCTGCTGGTGCCCCTCAACTGAGCTCATCATTATTCGCTTGTTGCTTGGGATGCAAGCGTTGGGATTTGGCCCTGCTGCGAAGGAGCGCAGCGAGGCAGGCGCTTGGGGCGGAGTCGCTGGGGGGCGGCTTGGGTTCTGGGCTTCTCGGAGCGGCAGCTCAGTATGGCAGAACGCCGGAAATCCTCGTAATGGAGGGGAAATGCGTGTCGCTGGCAAAGGACTGCTGCGCGACCGCGCTTGGTCGTGTTGCGCAGCTCAGATCGGTGTGCTTCGCGCAAGTCTCGGTTGACGCGCCCGGCTGCTCTCTTTATCCTGCACACGGGGCGTCGATTGCGCAGCGTCTTGAGGTGAAAACAGCATGGAACACGTGCTCTCCAGCGAAATGGAAGTCCGAGAAGCGCTCAGCTCAGGCAAATTGGTGGGTTTTGCGGTTCGCCAGGTTGATCTCTCTCGCGTCGCCTTTGCGGGTGCGGTGCTGGAGAATGTCACCTTTACCCGTGTCGGCCTGAGCCGAGCTGCGCTGGCTGAGGTCACCGCAGCGGATCTGCAGCTCGCCGAGATCAGCATGCGGGGCATCGATCTCACCCGGGCCTATCTGCGCAAGTGCAATTTTCTCAATTGCGAGGCCATCGAGGCGCAGTGTGTTGGGGCTCTGCTCGAGGACGTCCAGCTTTTCGAGACGGTGCTCTCCAATGCCAAATTCAACTATGCTCGGCTCATTCGCTGCACCTTCCAGAGCGCCGAACTCTACGGCGTCGGCTTTATGAACGCGTTTCTCAATCGCGTTGTTTTCGCCGACAACAAGATGGGCAACGCCAGCTTGTCACGCGCTGACTTTCGGCAGGCCCTGTTGATCGACGTCGATCTGCGCGGCGCCAACCTCCACGCCTCCAATTTCGATGGCGCGCTGCTGGTGCGTGTCGATCTGCGCGGTGCCAACTTGGTGCGTGCCGATCTGCGCGGGGCGAGCATGGTCGGTTGCACCTTTGGACCGGGCGATCTCGACGGCGCCGTGATGGATCCCCAACGCGTGTTTCGCAGCGTCTGAGCGCCCCTGGCGCCTCGAAGCTGCCTAGACTTTCGGAATGACGGCTGGCTTACCGACATCGCATCGCACGAGGCAACATGACGCAATCACGAGATTTCGGACCTATGGCAGCGCAGCTGCGTAGCGCCCTCGAGCGCTACTCACGCGAGGAGCTCGTCGACCTGATGACCCACCTGCTTCGTGTCTATGTGCTCGAGCAGGCTCCGGTCATCGCACCAGAGCTCGAAAAGCCCCAGCTCTCCGATGAGCTCGAGAAATTCACCTTCCCGCAGTTGCTCATCCACCTTCAGATGAGCCTCGAGCTCGCCGAGCTGAGTCGCTTCCGAGTCGCTGAGGGCAAGGTCTTCGTGACCGTTGGCGACAACGAGTTCCAGCTTGACGGGCCGTCGCCCATTCTGCCACCAGAGCCGGCTGAGGTGCTCATGAGCGAGCCTCCTCCGCCACCTCCCTCATCGGGGCAGGTTGTCGACAGCATGCCCAGCGAGCCCCCCAAGCTTGGGCCTCGCAGCCTCGAGGCGATGCGTCAAGGGCAGGATCGGAGCAGTGCTGCGAGCAACGAGCCGCGGTCTCGCTTCGACTCCATCTTTGGTGGTGGTGGCGGCGGCGAGAGCAGCCGACCCAACATCCCCATGGTTCCGGACGAGCTGCTTGCTCCCGATGCACCGCCTCCCATTGCCGACAAGGCTCCTGGCGACGTGGTGCCAGAGACCAAGCGCGACGAGGCTGATGTGGAGCCAACACCCGCCGCCGCCAAAGCCCGCGAGGAGGCCCCGCCGCCGCCACCCCCAGGTGACAAGAAGCCGACGCCTTCCAACCGCTTCGCCGCCCTCGAGTTCGACTAGCCTCAGGGAGTCATCATGGCAAACGATATCATTCGCGCCAAACGCTACTTCGAGAGAGGCGTCTACTACTACGAGCTCAGCGCTTGGGGGGAGTGCGTCGCCAACATGAACGATGCCCTCGAGCTCTTGCCGACGCACTTCGAGGCGCGCATGTACCTCGGCGCGGCCCTGTGCAAACAGGCCCGCTACCTCGATGCCATCCGTATCCTGGAGGAAGGGCGCAAGCAACCTCTGGACGAGCCTTCGCGCTTGCGCTTGCTGCGCTTGCTTGCGGTCATTTCGGCAGTTCGTCAAGACTACCCCGCAGCTCAGTACTATCTGCGGCAAGCGTTGCGCCTCAGTCCTGAGGATCCTGCTCTCGTCAATCTCGCTGCGAGCACCTACTGCTGTGCAGGTGACTTCGACTACGGCCTCGAGCTCTTCCGCAAGGCCATCGTCCTCTCTGATGGCCACTGATTTGCGTCGTGAGCAGGTTTCCCGCCAGAAGCCCCTGAAGCTGCTCCACCGGTTTTGCCCTCTACCTGAGCACTGCAAGCATGGTCCAAGCCCCCTCTCGACTCGACGCGTTGCCGAGCCACTTCGAACCCATCCGATGTCTCGGAGAGGGCGGCATGGGGGCCGTGTGGTCAGTCCGTGATCTGCGCACTGGGCGCATCGGTGCGCTCAAGGCCATCCGCTCGGCTCTGCTCACGGACAACCTCATCCTCGCTCGTTTTCGCAAAGAGCTCACCACCATCGCCAGCCTCGAGCACCCCTACATCGTGCGTATGCTCGACTTTGGTCACCTGCTCAATGGCGCGCCCTACATGCTGATGGAGCAGATCGATGGCTCACCCCTCATCGATCTGCCGCTCTATGGTCGTACCTTCGGCGAGCTCATCCGGCTCTTCGATCGTATTCTCGCAGCACTTGCCTATGCCCATTCGCATCGCATCATCCACCGTGACCTCAAGCCAGACAATGTCCTCGTCTTCGAAGATGACATTGGCGAGCTCATCCCCAAGCTCATGGATTTCGGTCTGGCCATGGCCGCCGTCCAAGACCAAGCCTCGCGACTGACCGCGGATGGGATGGTCGTGGGGACACCTGCATACATGGCACCCGAGCAGGCCTGCGACGAGCAGTACAAGATCTGCCCCGCCACGGATCTGTATTCCTTTGGTTGCATGCTTTATGAGATGCTCTGCGGCAACCCACCGCACGTGGCGGCCAGCCCCATGGCGCTGTTGCTGGCGCACGCCACCAAACCGCCGCGTCCCTTCAATCCGCTGCCCTCCATCCCAGAGGCCGGAAAGCTCGAATCCATCGTGATGCGTCTGCTCGAGAAAGATCCCAGCGATCGCTTCGAGCTCGCCGCGGACCTTCGCAAAGAGCTGCGTGCGAGCGGGATGCTCAGCTCCGATGTCGACGTCGATCTCGAACCTCTCGGGCGCTACGGCGACACGGTCATCGGCATGTCCATCCCGGAGACGCCGCAGGTCGCCCAAGACGGACCAAGGCAGCCCAGACCCGCCCTCCGCGCGGCCAGTACGCAGCGGGTCGGTGAGGAGCAGATGCTGCTCAGCGTGCTCAGTCAGCGCGAGCCTCCGATGGTCGACCGCGACGAGGCCCGCAACCAGCTCCTGCACTATCTCGAAGACGTGCGGCAAGCGGGGCAGACCGCAGTGTGCATGGTGCACGGGCCCTCGGGCATCGGCAAGACCAGGCTGCTGCGCTGGTTCATGCACGACGGAGAGGCCCGCGGCGCGCTGCGCTACCTCTACGTAGAGGTTGGCAGCACGCCCTCGCCTTCACTCTCGGTCCTGCAAGCCATCATCAAACATCTGCGTCTGCGCCAGCTCTCGAATAGCCATCAACAGCATGCGCTGAGCCGCTTTTTCCGCACCTCCGATCCCGAAGATTGGCGCGTTGTCGAATACTTGAGTCTGGTCCGGGAGCGCAGCAACGATGCCGATCCGGCCATCAGCTCGGCCCTCGGTCGCATCGACCTGCTCGTCTATGCTGGACTCGAAGAGCTCAGCCGTAGCCGACCCCTGGTCCTCGCCCTCGACGACACGCACTCCGCCAATCCTCGACTCGTGCAGCGACTCGTGGCGGGTATCTGCTCGCGCCAAAAGACCGCGCCCACTCCCATCCTCCTCGTGCTCAGCGATCGATGTGAGCTCGATGTGCCCAGCGATCTCGAGCTCGCCATCGGCAAGCTCGACATGGCTTGGCTGCGGAGCGGCATTCACCTTAATCTTCTTTCGGAATACGATCTCCAAGCTATCGCTTGCGATGGTTTGCGCCTCGCTCCACGCCTCGCCGTGGAGCTCGTCAAGGTGGCCTCCGGCTTGCCCCTGCTCGCGGTCGCACTGACCCAACAGTGGCATACCCAAGGGCTCTTGCAGATCACTCCAGACGGCTTCGACTGCGCCGCTGAGCCCGCGGAGTTGACCTCCTCCCGAGCTGTACCCAAGGCCGTCCATCGGGTGATCCTGAATCGCCTGGAGTCGGCGCTGGCGAGCTACGAAGTCGACGCTTGGAGGCCCGTGGCAGAGCTTGCTGCGGTGCTCGGCTCTGTGTTCTCACTTCATCAGTTGGAGCTGGGGCTCGAAATCGTCCCCAAGCGGGTCTCCACACTGGAGCCAGCGCTCTTCATCGAGCGCGCTCTGACAGAGAACATCATCAGAGCCAGCGCGAGTGGGGACTATCTTTTCGAATACAGTAACACGCTCCTTCGTGAGAGCCTGCTCTCGTCGACCCCATCTGACAGGCTCACCGATCTGCACCGCGCTGCCGCCAGGGCCAAGCTCTCGACACAGCAGCAATCCCTGGCTGCATACATCGAGATCGGCGAGCACCTGCTTGCGGGTCGCTCCTTCCGAGAGGCCTTCGAGGTCTTCTTCGATGCGGCCCAGCGTCACGTCAATCGTGGTCGATATGCCGAAGCGAGCAGTCTGCTCGAGAGCGCGCATCGTGCCCTCGCTGCGCAAGAGGGGGTCAGCGGTCCGTGGGACCCCAGAGTCGCCGCCGTTTGGGAGTGCGAGGCCGAAATCGCCATCTGTGAAGGGCGCTTGACTGATGCCCGAGAGCGCGCCGCTTGGATTCAACACTCGGGCAGACGCCTCGACGATCCCGTCTGGACTGCTCGCTCCCAGCTCTTACTCGGACGCGTGTTACGCGCCGAAGGAGACGAAGCGACCGCACATCGCCTCTTCGGGCAGACCATCGAGCTTCTGCTGCAACTCGATGAAGACGTCTCGCGCAACGCCAGCTTGGCGAGACTCTATTTGCTCAGTGGCCGCGAGCGTAGCGAGCATATCGAAAAGGCTGAGCACTACGCCCGTCATGCCCAGACGCCAGCCTTGTTGGCCGAGGCCTTGCTCCAATCTGCCCGACACGCACTGCGCTGTGGGGCTCGACCCAAGGCTGAGAAGCTACTCGAAGAGGCGCTTGGGCTCGCTCTGCAGGAGGGGGCGGTGCGCGTCGAGGGCCCCATTCAGTTCGAGCTCGCCTTGCTCGCCGAACAGGCGAAACCGCTGCTCGCAGAGAAACGCTGGCTCGAGGCGAGCCGTGCCGCAGAGGCGGTCGGTGATATTCGTCTCGTCATTCGTGCCCACCGCTACCTCGCGCGCCTCATGCGCGAGACCGAGAGGATTGAGGACGCGGTGACCCACGAGCGGTGGCTGAGCTTGATCGCCACCCAAGAGGAAGACCTCAACCCCACACCCGCCGAGGAGCTCGCTTCTGCAGACGTGCCACTCGCTCATACCGAGGCCATCGAGCTGCCGTCGCAGTCCGCTGGCACGCAATCGAAAGTGAGCGACGGGCACGTATCCTCTCGACAATCCGCAGGATTTGCTGCTGTCGAGAGGTCGGTGCCCGAGAGCGAGCGAATGCATGGTGAGACGCAAAGCGTCGATCCCCATCGCTCGACAGAAGCGCTGAGCCCTATCGGGGCCCCGCCTCCAGCCCCTGATGCTGACGCGCCCCTCCCAAGCGAGGCCCCTACCACCTCGGACCCACGAGCCCGAGCCCTGGACGAACAATGGTGGAGTGGTCAGCATGAGGCGACTGCTGCTGAGCAAAGCGCCCAGGATTCGGTGGGGCTCGATCTCGAAGCCGAGACTTTGCAGCCTGAAGCAAGCGCCGCGCCGCGAAGCAAGCCCGAAGCAATGGCGCGCAACAAACCCGAGCCTACTGCGACCAGCGCCCCGCAGGACGAACACGAAGACAACGCAGAGCTCGACGAAGAAGATGTCGAAGAGGCCGTACCCATCGACGTCTGCGCCGACGACGCAGAGATGACCTGAGCTTCTCTGCTTTCTGGAGTAATCATGCGTGCTTGCACGTTTCCTGACCATCGCTACGCAGCTTCCTCGAAACGTATTGGTAGGTTTACGACGCTGAGCCTTTCCGTCACCTTCATGGCCCTATTGGCGGCATGTGGGCCGAATACGGCAGTGCAGAAGCGGTCTGGGTTGCAATCTCAAGCCGACTCCCCAAGGGAGACGCTCAAAGTGTCGCTTCCTTCTGGAGCAAACTGGCAAGCAGTGGCCATTTGGGGCGATGACGTCTATGCCCTTTCGTACCCTGATGATGCGTCAATGGTAGGTGCATTGGAATACGAATTGAGTGCCTTCGAAAGGGGCAGCGGAAAACAAGAGTGGAATGCTCGCTTCAAGCTGTCGAGCAGCCTGTCGGTGTACTACACCAGCATCGTGGCCACTCCTGAGGTCGTCCTCTTCCGCTCGGACTACACCGTCGCAGCCCTCTCAGCGCGTGATGGAAGCATGCTCTGGAGTGTCGACGATAACGCAAACTCGATGATGTTGCTCGGCTTCGATGACCAGTATTGCTACGTTTTCAGCTACCCTTCGACGATCAAGAGCTATGCCCTCGCCGATGGCAAAGAGGGGAGCACTTGGGACTTCTCCAATTTCTACCTCAACGAGTGTTGGATGGGGCAGACGGGACTACGTTTCGTCTGCTCAGGGCAGTCCATGTCGAGCGGTGATGAGCTGATCGTGGTCGCTCTCGATAGCACTTCGCAGTCAGGCCCTCAGGAAATCTTTCGGGCTCCCTATTACGGCTATGACTCCAACAGTCTCGCTGTCGGCCCCGTGTCCTACAATAGCAGCGGGATGCCAAGCTATGGCCGCAGTGATTATGTGGCAAAAGTCACCACTGGTGTCGATTCTGCTGAGATTGAGGTGTATTCGATTGCAGAACCGGGTGCGGAGCCGATTTGGCAAAAACGCGTTGACATCAATCCCAATGATTACTATTCCTCCGCGTACTACGCTCCCAAACTCTTGCTCAGCGCTGGCATCGGCTTGACTCAACAGCCCAACTCCACCGGGGTGCTGTTGAGCAGCGTACTGCGTTTGCAACTGCTCGATTTTTCGACCGCCAAGCCGTTCTGGACCTCAGTCTTGCCCATCAACGACTACATCGACTCCATTCGGAGCTTTGGAAACAGGGTTTTGATCCACACCCGGAACGATATGGGCTCCGACAGGTGGTATGCCTTTGATCGGGACAGTGGCGAGCTGCTGTGGAGCTCCGAACAATCGAGCTCTGCCCCAACGACCCGCTCGATGGCGGTGCACGGAAATACGCTGGTGAGGCTCACTACTCTCGATTGGGTACAAGGTGAACTGCTCATCGACACCCTCCCTTGAGCGCGGCAATGCGTATTCTGGTTCTACCTTTCGAGCTGCAGAGCCAGCGCGGCGATGAGGCGCTCGATGCTGTGCTCTCGCTTGCTTTGGCGACTGAGCTCGTGCAGCGGGTGCGTGTGCGAGGCAGCATCGATGCCTTGCTTTTCGAGCTCTACGACAATGAGCACGTCGTCGGCATGCATCGCTTTGATGACGCCGCGCTTCGCACCCTCGGCGATACGCTGCTCGACCGTTACGAGGTCGATGCGCTGCTGCACGCTCGACTCGGGCTTTTCGATGATGGTTGCACGCTGCTGATTCGGCTCTTGGGGCGAAGCTCGTTGACTTTCTGGTCGTTTCGCGACGAGTTGGACAGCAGCGACGTGCTACCCGCCTTGAACCGCGCCGCGCTCGATTTCTTCGAGGCTCACCACGTGCAGCCTAGTGTGCAGGAGCTCGACGTCCTCGAACGGCCCGCCACGCGCTCCCTCGATGCCCTCTTGTGTTTTCACATGAGTGAGCTCATCGCCAGAGATGATCCTCGGGGCGAGCAGCGTTGGTCTCTGCTTCGACGGGCAGCGCTGCTTGATCCTGAATACGAGGAGGCGAGTCTTGCCTTGCTCGCGCTGCTTCGCTCCATGGGACGCGGTGATGATGCCAAGGCGCTTCTGAGGGACGGCCTTCGACGACGACCCGACTCTCCAGCGCTGCTCCTCGAGTGGGCGCGTTGCGAGCTAGAGGAGGGGGAGGCAGAGCGCGCCGCAGCGTCGCTTCAAGAACTTTGTGAGCGCAGACCTTTCGATTTGCCCGCACAACAATTGCTGTGCCTTGCGCTGCTCGCTGCGGAAAAGGAGGAGGAGGCTCGCTTTGTCCTGAGCGAGGCGCTTCACCGCTTTCCTGATGACCCGAAGCTCTTGCAGATAGGGAACGTGTTGCGCGCTAGCCCTGGTGCGGACCCATCGGGCTTGCTTCACGGCGCGCATCCCTCTGACAGCGAGGCCGAGCTGGACCTTCTGGCAATGCTGGAGCAGGCGGACGAGCGCGCGCGCTTGTCACGGCTCGACCGCTTGCCTGACGATTGGCCCCTGAGCGATGAGCTGCTGCTCGAGCGGATTCGGCTCGAAGTGCTGGCTTCTCGACCATGGCGAGCGCTGCTCTGGGGCAGTCAGATGAGCTTGCGCTCGCAGCTCGCCGAGCTCTGGCTGTCTGTGGCGCGTACCCAAATGCTCATGCTCGATGCCGAACAAGTGCAAGCGATCGCTGACACTTTTGGAGGCCCAGCAGGGACGCCAGAGCTCGCGCCGATGGATGGCGACACGTCGCGCAAAGCCGAGCTGCCGCGTGCACGGGCCGAGCGCATCGTTCGCCCCGGAACTGATGATAACTACTTGGAAGCACTAGGAAAACAGAAGGGTCGCCAAGTTCGAGGGGAGTCCTTGTTGGACGCGGCAGACCTGCCTCCCCAGCACTTCGAGGCGCTCTTGGCCTGGCAGCTCGAGTTGGCCACAGGCACGCGTGATCGGGCGCGACTTGGAGAGTTGCTGGAGCGAACGGCAGCGTTTCCAGCTCTGCTGCGGCTCGTTCGCTTTGAGTACGAGCTGTTGAGCGAGCAGCCAGAGCAGGTACTCGCCGCTCTGCAGAGGACCGAGCCGTACTTCGAGTGGCTGCAGAATCGCTTGCGCTTTCGGGTCGCCGTCGCCAGACAGCGTCAACGTTGGGTCGAGGCGAGTGAGCTGATGTCGGTGGTGCTCGCGTTGGATACTGAGAATGTGTCGGTGCTGGTGGACTTGGCCGAGCTGCGGGCGCAGATGGGTGACTTTCCTCTGGCGCTGGAGTGGCTTGCTCCATTGGCTGGGGTTCTTCATCGGTCGCCGCCCCAGAGTCAGCAGTTTCGGGACGCTTGGCTTGCGTTTTCGGTGTTGCTTCGGCTTCTGCGCGGGCGTCGAGAGCTGGATGCGGCGTTGTTGATGGTGTCGCAGCAGGAAGCCGGGGAGGCCGATTGGGGGGGGCAGCTCGACGCCGCGCGGTCGTACCTGCTGGTGGCTTCTGGGGATGAGGCGCGCTTGCGTTTGGCTCTCGAGAGGGCACTGCAGCAAGGACCCAGCGCCGATGCTGCGCGTCTGCTCGAGGAGGTTCTGGACGAACCACTCGGGTGTGCGTGCTTTCTCTCGGTCATACCGGCGGAGCCGGTGGGTAGCGCTGCGGTGCGGGCGCGCGTCGCCCGTCTCTGCGTGCAGGCTGGGGCAGTGGAGCTGGCGCGGCGATGGTTGGATGCGGCCTCGCCGGAGGACGACGAGGGGCGGCGAGAGCTGGCGATGGGGCGTGGTGTGTTGGCGGAGGCCGAGGGGGACCTGTTCGGGGCGATCGAGCATTGGTCGACGCTGCAGGAATACGATTCGCGGGTTGAGCTCTTGGTAGGGGTGGCGACCTTGGCGCTTGGGGTTCGGGATCTGGCGGTGCAGACCTTGGGGCGAGCGTTCTCCAGGGAGCCGTTGAGAGCGCTGAACTTCGAGATGCTGCGACAGGCTTGCCTGGAGTTGGAGAGCGGGTCGTTGCGAATCTCTGCTTGAGCTGCGGCTTGACCTTGCGCAGCGCGCGCTCATCAAGCTCCAGGAGCTCTCGGAGTGCTTTCGAGCATTGGCGCTGGGCTGTGACGAGCTAGGGGGCGATGAGCGCGTCAAAAGCCAGGGGGAGCAACATGGAGAGCTTGCTGCAAAGGCTGCCTGAGGGACCACTCGACATCATTGGGGACGTGCATGGTGAGTATGATGCGCTCTGCGCTTTGCTGACGCGTCTCGGCTGTCGGCTTGACAGTTTGGAGCCAGCCCGGCCTTTGGTTTTCGTGGGAGACCTGTGCGATCGGGGACCAGACAGTGTGCGGGTGGTGCAGCTCGTGGCTTCGTTGGTGCGGCAGGGGCGAGCGTACTGTGTGCTGGGCAACCACGAGTTCAACCTGATGCGTCTGCGGCGAAAGGAAGGCAATGGGTGGTCGGGCCTGTTCGAGCACGAGGATGGCTTTCAGGATCCGGCGGAGAGTGGAGCTGGTGTGTTGCTGCGGCACCCTTTTCGGAGCTGTCGGGCGAGCAGTGACGAAATATCCGATATTCTTGATTTTTTCGGGACCATTCCGCTGGCGTTGGAGCGAGAGGAGCTGAGGGTGGTGCATGCCCAATGGTCGAACCCTGAGATTGAACAGCTCCGTGCGCAGCGGGAAGTGTTGCGCTTCGATGCGGCGGCGATGGAGGATTTGGGGCGGCGTTTGGGTGGGCTTCTCGACGAGGAACGAGAGGAGCTACGTGCCGTGTCACTGAGTGACCCAAGCCGTTGCCCGTCGATGCACGCGTTGCGCGCCCATGTCGAGTGCGAGCGGGCGCGGGAGCTGGCGAGCCCGGTGCGGGTTGCGCTCTGTGGCAGAGAGGATGTGGTGACTGGGGAGCCATTTTTCGCTGGCGGGAAGTGGCGCGTGATGGGGCGCACGGCCTGGTGGGAGAGTTATGAGGAGCAGCCTGCGGTGGTGGTGGGGCACTATTGGCGAGAGCGGCATACGGCGGCAGAGCTAGCGGCTGGGTTTGATGCGCCACCCGACGGCTGGCCGCGTACCTTGCCGGGACAGTGGCAAGGACCTCGGCGCAATGTGTTCTGTGTGGATTTTAGCGTGGGCAAGCGCTATCTCGAGCGTCATCGTGGTGTGAAGGGAGCATTTCGGGGTGCGCTGGCGGCGCTGCGTTGGCCCGAGCGGGAACTGGTCTTCGACGCGCCATGATGAGCTTGGCTTGCGCGCGACGCGCGGCTCGCCTGTGATGGGGCTTGCGCGCTACGCGCGGCTCGCCTGTTTGTGGGGCGCTGCCCCACACCCCGCCAAAGGGCTCGCCCTTTGGAATCCCTTTTCTGGGGGAGGGCAGCGCCTGCAATGACGATCGTCCACATCAGCTTGCCCTTGTGCTAGGCTATCGCCTCCCGACATGGAGTCGGGGAAGTGAAGGCAGGTCCGCATGAGCGATGCAGTCGAGTCCGTTCCGCTGCACAGCACCACCAAAGAGCGCTACCTCAACTACGCGCTCAGTGTGATCACCAGCCGCGCATTACCAGATGTGCGCGATGGCCTCAAACCCGTCCAACGACGTATTCTGTATGGCATGCAGCAGCTTCGCCTCAGCCCCGATGCTCGGCACACCAAGTGCGCGCAGATCGTGGGCGAGGTCATGGGCAAATACCACCCGCACGGAGACTCGGCTATCTATGAGGCGCTGGTGCGCATGGCCCAGTCCTTCTCGCTACGAGCTCCACTGGTCGATGGCCAAGGTAACTTCGGCTCCCTCGACGGCGACACCGCCGCCGCCATGCGCTACACCGAGGCCAAACTCTTTCCACTGGCCACCGAGCTGCTCAGCGACCTCTCCAAAGAGATCGTGCCCTTCAGACCCACCTACGACGGCTCGCGCGAGGAACCTGTCGTCCTGCCTGCCGCCTTTCCAAACCTGCTGGTCAACGGCTCCAGCGGCATCGCTGTGGGCTTGGCCACCAACATCCCACCACATGACCTCGGCGAGATTCTACGGGCCTGCGTACTCCTCATCGACAAGCCTGATTGCACGCTCCAAGAGCTGATGAAGGTGTTGCCTGCACCCGATTTTCCAACCGGCGGTCGTATTCTCTCCTCCGCGGAGGAGATTGCCGAGGTCTATCGCAAAGGGCGCGGTCCCATCGAACTTCGAGGGGACTTCGAGGTCGAGACCGAGGGCAAGCGAAAGCGCATCGCCATCACCTCCATCCCCTACGCCACCAACAAGGCCCAGCTCGTCGAGCGCATCGCCGAGCAGGTCCGAAGCGGAAAACTGCCGCAGGTGCTCGATGTGCGTGACGAGTCCACCGAGCTCGTCAGAATCGTGCTCGAACTTCGCGCTCAGGCCGATCCAGAAGCGGTCATGGCCTTCCTCTTCAAGCATACCCCCTTGCAGAGCCGCTTCTCCGTGAACCTGACCTGCCTGGTACCTGTCGGCGAGATGGGATGCCGCCCGCAACAGCTGGGGCTGCTCGAGATGCTGCGACACTTCCTCGAGTTTCGCTTCGAGGTGGTGAGCCGACGGCTTGCGCTGCGTCTTCGCGAGCTGCGTGAGCGCATTCACATCTTGGAAGCCTTCGAGCGTATCTTCGACGCCATCGACGAGGCGATCGCGATCATCCGAGCTTCTCGTGACCGGGCTGAGGCGGGTCTGCGTTTGCGTGAGCGCTTCGACCTCGACGAACTCCAGAGCAACGCCATCCTCGACACGCGCCTCTATCGCTTGGCTCAACTCGAGATCGAAGAAATCCGCGCGGACCTCGCCAGCAAGCGCGCCGAGGCCGAGCAGCTCGAGGCCCTACTCGCCGA
>JAVFAO010000142.1:0-15340 GCA_034002465.1 Myxococcota bacterium | reverse complement strand
TCTTCCACCAAGACCAGCTCGCTGCGCTGCGGTGGACGGTGAAGATAGGCGCTTCGATCGATCATCACCAAGTCGCCTTGGGCAACCGTTGGAAACATCGCGTCATTGCCCGCCCAGGTCCGCTGCCACACGTGCGCAAAGGACCAATTCACCGTCATCGACAAAGGCACCCAAAAGGTGGCGACCAAGACCAGCAAATAGACCAAGACGTGGTTGCCAGGACGCAACACATATTCGCGCTCGCGACGGTGGAGCCCCCGCAAATCGAAAAGAATGAGCCCCAGCATCAGCAGCCACGAGACGGCATAGACCAAGAACGGAGCCGGGGGAAAGAACTTGGTGAAGGCCCAGGACAAGACCAACACACTCGAGCTCAGCAGGAAAAGCCCGTTGACCAAGAGCCCAAACACGAAGCGGCCATAGTAGACATATCCAAGCCCCGGCGCGAGCAGCGTCATCACCGCCCCCAGCCAGTACCTGCGCGCCTTGACCTCACCCCGATACTCGACCCACTCCGGCCAAGGGGGCTGCTCATCGCCCGGGCCTTCGCTCGGCACTCTCGATTCCTCGCTGTTCAGATGATCCCCCTCCCAAGCGGCGTGCATGACGCTGCGCGCCATCTCTGTGCCACAGCCCTCCACTTTCCTCAAGCCGCACAGCGCCCAACAAGTAGGGGCGGACCTGCGTGTCCGCCCTCCTTGGGTACCTTCAACAAGTTGTAGGGAACAGGCCAAGCGCCCACTCGACAAAGAGCCCGACCAAGACCGAGCTCCACTGCCTCTGACACAGACCGCGCTTTCTCGCTTGCCACGACTGCCGCTCTTGTGTATGGTGCCCCGGCTCTCTGCCCCCGGAACGGTTCCGGAGGCCACTTGCCCACAGGGAGAACTCGATGTCCATTGTTGCCAATCGCCCACGCACGACTCGTGAGTACGAGACCGTGTTCATTCTTCGCCCCGACATCCTTGAAGAGGACAAAACCAAGGTCCTCGATCGTATTCAAGGAATCATGGATCGCCTCTCAGGCCACATCCTCAAATCCGAAGAATGGGGCAAGCGAAAGCTCGCGTATCGCATCAAGAAAAACTCGCATGGCCTGTACTACTACTACCGTTACCTGGGCTTCAGCGATCTCGTCGGCGAGCTCGAGCGCAACATGCGCATCCTCGACCCGGTCCTCAAGTACATGACCCTCAAGCTCGAGGACGATGTGGATCCCGAAGCTCGCAAGGCACAAGCCCTCAACGAGCCGTCTCGCGCCCCCAAGGATGAAGCAGCCGACACCGGCAGTAACGATGCTGACGAGGACGGTGACGACCTCAACGATGCCGAAGATTGATCCCCAAAGTCGGGCTCAACCCTCTGTGCGACAGGAGACTATGCCATGCGCGTCATTCTGACTGAAGATGTCCCCAATGTGGGTGACATGGGTACTATCGTTCGCGTCGCCGATGGCTTCGGACGAAACTTCCTCATCCCTCGTGGCCTCGCGCTGCCCGCGACCGAAGGCCGCGAGCGCGAGTTCAAGCACCAGCTCGCCCAGGTCGAGAAGCGAAAGGCGCTGCTTCGCGAGCAGGCCCTCGGTGCCGTCGGCAAACTGCAGGGCGTCAGCGTCACCATCCCGCGTCAAGCCGGTGACAACGACAAACTCTACGGTGCCGTCACCAACCGTGACGTCCAGGCCGCACTCGCTGCCGAAGGCCACGAAGTGGACCGCCGCGCCATCGAGCTGAGCACCCCCATCAAGGAGCTCGGCATCCACAAGGTGTGGATTCGACTCCACGCCGAGGTCCGCACCTTCGTCAAGGTCTGGGTCACCGCTGTCTAATCCTCAGCGCTTCGGTAGCACCCTGCGGCGTCCCGAGTCGACGCTCTCAACGAGACATCCACGCGCTCAACAGCGCGCGCCGCAGCTCGTCCATCACGTCGAACTGTGCTGCCTCCTCAGCATCGAGCTCCAACAGACCAGTGCGAAGTACGCCTTGCTCGCCTGGGTGTGCGTATTGCAGTCGTTCGCGCTCGGGCACCGACCTCTCGGCGCCAGCGATTCCTTCGGCATGTCGAGAGGATGCGTGCCCTTCGCTCACTTTCGATGGCGAGCCGAGGGTTCTCGACTCGTTTCCCATAGCGTCCGCTTGCAAGCTCGCACCGGCCGAGCCAAGCGGGCGGATGACGATCCAGTCCGTTCTCGCGAATGCCCCTTGCTTCGAGCTCGGCTCAGTGGCGTCAAGAAGGACCTGCGCCGGATATCTCCATCCCAGGTAGAGCGCATCGAAGCGCCCCGAAACGGTCAGCTGACCGGGCTCCACACTCGATATCTCGAGCACCGAGCGCCGAAGCTCATCGGCAAAACGCAACGCAAACCACTTCGCCAGAGGCTCACCCCCAGGACCCAGGGTCGAGCTGTCTTCTTGACCAGCGCGCTGGGTTCCTGCTGTCGTCGCGCGAACGTGGCGCGAAGCCTTTTGACTGGCTTCGTTTCGACGAACGTCCTGTCCGGCCCTGACAGACTGCTGCTCAGGCCCGGCGGAAACGATGCACAACTCGATGCGCAGCGCCTCTCCTGTGAGCAGCTCTAACAAATCGGCGACCAGGCGTTGAAGAAAAGCACAGAGCATCGAAGAGAGGCGCTGTGGCTGCTGCGGCAAGACCCAGTCATAGCTCTCGTGCAGCTCGATGAAGAAGCGAAAGTTGCGATGCCGACGGATGAGCTGCCCTTCATCACGCAAATAGTAGAGCAGCTCCGATTCGAGATAGCGCAGGCTGAAGAGATCTGGGTGTTCCTCCTCCTCGATGTAGACCAGCTCAGAGCGAAGCAGATTCTCGAGCGACCCTCGCGTGCTCAAACCATCCAGACCGCCTTGCGGAAAGTGTCCAACCGCATCGAGATCCACCCAGACTTGCTCGCGCTCCCGCGACCGTGTCAGCACAGGCAACGAACCAAAGCGCTCCTCCAAAGCCCTTCGCTCACGCGCCAAGAGCCGCTCGGGAGCGCTGCCAAGCAGCGCAAACTGCTTGATCACAAAGACATCCTCTGCTTGCAGCGGCTCGAGCTCTGGTCCTTCCACCAACGACGCCATCCACTCCCAGTGAAGCTCCAAGGCCAACGAATCCTGCTCAACTCGCAGTCGGTCGCTCTCGGGCACCGAGCTCGCGACAGCTGCAATTCCTTCTGAAGGCCGCGAGGATGCGTGCCCTTCGCTGGCTTTCGATTGCTTGCGTGCCACCACCCCACGCCGGCGGAAAGCAAGCTCCCGAACAAACGACGGCGACAGCGCGCACGTCGCCAAGTCCTGATTGCTCCACGAGGAACACAATCGGCCCAGGGCGAAGGCGAAAGCTCCCCATGGAAGCTCCAACGACGCCAAGGCGTCTCTGGCCGCCTCGAGCTCCTGCATCCTAAACAAACCCGTCAAACAACGCATCTGGTAGCGGCTGCGTAAGCGCGTCCTGTCCAGCTCGCTCGCTTGCTCTGCGAACAACAAGGGCCTGGTGCCGTCGCGCAGCAACACCGTCAGATCGAGCACCCAGAAGAAGGGAAGCCACGCAATGCCTTCGGCCAGAAGCTCGGCATAGACCAAGAGCGCCGCTGAGAAATGCTGCTCGATCGCCTCGGCGCTCACCCCAGAGCACTCACATTGCAGCAGCAGGAGCTGCTCCAACTGCTGAGGATCGGCGAGGTCGAAGCCCAAGGCCTGCAAGGCGTCATCGATCATCACGGCACGCTCGCCTGAAAGCGGCCGTGCTGCACCACACGCTGCCGAATCTCCTGCTCCTCGGCCGAGCGCGTCCGACGAATCGCGAGCTGCAGCGCGCTGTCCCGCATCAGCAGCTCCTTCACCACCGCACACACGATGTCACGTCGAAGCGTGTCACTGGCACCGCCTCGACGACCCCCGCTCGAGGAGTCCAGCGCATTGTCCAGCAACGCCTCGTACACAGGTGCGCAGGTCTTGCCATCCAAAGCGCTGGCTCCCAGCGCCATGATCCCTTGCGTGCACAGGTCCACGCGATCACGTCCATCCAAACTGCGCACTCGCCGCAGCTCCGCAAGCAACGCCGAGAGGCTGCTCACCCCTTCACTCTCCCCCAACAAGAGCAACGACACCGCGCGCTTCAAGCGAGCCAGAAAGAGATAGTACGGATTGTCGGTTGCACGCCCCATCGCCTGCTGCATGATCGACGCCGCGCGCTCAGAGAGCGCCAAGGCTTCGCTGCGCGAAGGGAGCAGAGGCAGATGCTCGAATAAAGCGTTCATCGCCTGGAACAAAAAACTCCCACGATTCCGCGCGCTCGAACCCCAAAGTTCAAATAAGTCCAACACCTTGGAAAAACGCGAAAGCGACTGCTCAAGCCCGCACGCGACCAGCGCTTCAGTCAGCGCCGTCAACACCAGCGCCCGATCATTGAGCGACCAGTCCGCCGCTTGGCCTGTGCTCAAGAGCAGAAACTGCTCATCGAGAATCGACAGAGCGACCGACGGTCGGCCCAGCCCCGCCAAAAGGCTCAAGAGTCGACACAGCTCGACCACCGCCAACCTGGGCTGAGCGCTGCTCCAGCTCTCGCGCAGGCGTACCCGCAGCCACTGCTCGAGCTCTGCACCCTCGCCACGAAGGAGCTGCGCACGCACCAGCACCGTCTCGAGCAAGCGGCGCTGCTCCTCTTCTTGCGACACAACGTGAATGCGGAACGCTTCGAGCTCTGCCGTTCCCACGCATTCCAAACAATAATCAAGGGTTGCCAGGGTCGATACATCATATTTCGCACGTAGCATCAGCGTCGAGAGCAGCTGCGCTGCTTCGGGAAGCTGCTGCTCATTGCCCTCGACCGTCCGCAGCGCTTGCAGCGCGTGTCGCACGTAGTATGCCTGGTCTGCATCGAAGGCATCGCTCAACAGGGCACGAGCCCGCACTGCCAGCTCCGCGCCCACCCCCAACTCCACGAGCACTACAGCGGCATCGCCCAAATCCAGACACTCGCGCTGGACCAACAGATTTGCGTCTGACTCGCCAGAGCGGCGTCCCGCCACACGCTGACGCGAGAGCATGCTGAGCAGCTCCAAGCCCAGCTCCCTCGACGTCCCCCCCAACGACGCGCTACGCACCTGAAAGAACAGCTCCCGGGTCGCAAGCGTGCGCTGATAGTTGGACTCCATCTGCTCGACATGAACCATCGCGGCACGAAAAAAGCGCATCCCCTCTGCGTTCCCACAACGAGACGCTGCTGCCCCCCAGGCCGCACACGCGCGAGCACCAGAAGCGGGCCGCAGCTCCTGCACCCGTGCCCAAGCCTCCTGGAAATCGAGCTCGACGACCCCCATCGCGTCGAGTGCTTCCCGCACACCTGCGAGAGCCTCCAAGCCCAGCTCCAGCGTCGCGATTTGACGCGCCTCTTGATACAGGCGTTCAAACAGCTCAGCGTACTCGGTCGCCAGCGCCGTGCCCAGGTGTTCGCGACGCAAGTTCATACGAAGAAACGAGAAGCTGTCCCGCTCCTGCATCCCAAAGAGCGACAACTCGCGCAGCAGCGCCTCGCGAACCCGCGCCGCTTCGAGCTCATCGGGGACCACCCGCGATAGTTCGCGCCAGCTCATCCAACGCGCTCGCTTGGAGAGCGTCGGCTCTGCGCGACGAAGCGCCGACAGGGTGTCATGGTAAGCCTGAGACAGCGCCTTGTCCTCGTGCGCCAGCGCCGGAAGCGCCAAGATTCGCCGCCACAACGCAGCGTTGGGCGCTGGGCAGGCGGCGACGAAGGCCTCGAAAGCCGCCCGAAGCCCCGCCTCCCCCAACCACAGCGCTTGCTCGGCGCAGGCCAAAGCCTGCACGTCATCAAGCTCGGCGTGCGCCAACTGCATCCACAACTGCGCGTCTGCCGGCGTTGCAACAATCGCGCTCTGCAGTTCAGCAATGCGCTGAGCCCGTTCCACGCTGCTGCGTCCCATCGACGCGCTCTCTTCTTCGAACGCCAGCACGACGCTCGGCGGCGAGCTTTGCTCGCTCGAAGCGCTCTCGAGCTCGAGCTGCTCGGACCCCGTCGACGGCTCTTGCGTCTCGCCCGACTCGCTCTGCTCCTGTGCTGCGGCCGTTTCATTCCCAGCGAGGCTGGGCTGGGGCGTCGCCTCAAGCTGGGGCTGGGGCAGCGGCGGCGAGCTGAGGGTCTGTAAGGTCTTGCGAGGACGCTTGCTCGTTCGGCTCTTCTGTGGCTGCATTCCAGCCCGGCTCGGGAGCTTGATCGCCTCTCCCAGCGAAATGGGCGAGCGCAGGATGAGCTCCTCGACGCGCTCCCGAGCCACCTCCACGAGGTAGTCAATCAAGCTGGTCAGGGGCGCAAACGCAGCTTCGGAGAAGCTCAGGAGGCGAAAGCCCTCACCCTCGGGACGCACGAGGTTCAAACACCCAAGCTCGATCCCCAGCAAGCGGCAGAGGCGGCCTCCGCTCAAGGGGGGATCGAAACTGCGCTCCACCGGCAAGAAGAGCCGCGGTGCCCCAGCAACGCTCGCGTAGGGCATGCCGAGCTCGAGGTGTTGGCGACTACGTCCTACGATGCGCTCCCGCAAGACGAAGAAGGGTTTTCCGCCTGCTCCCTGGAGCAGGGCGAGCTGAAGGTTGCGCAGGTCCGCCTCGGCCAAGCGACCGAGCAGGGCCTCGAGGCGCGGCTGCTGTGCCGCCTCCAATAGCCACAGCTCGGGCATCGCCGCCTCACTGCGCCGCGCCCAGCGCAGCGATATCTGTAGCCTCAACGGCTCAGCCTTCGGGTCGAAGCGCAGCAGCTCAGGCGCGTCGCGCAGCTCGACCTGCGGCCAGGCATCGACGAAGGCGCTGGAGTCCAGCTCGAGCCACTGCTCGTGATCCACCAAAGTCCAAGCTCCCGGACGCCGAAACTCGGGCATGCGCTCCAGGAGTGCTTGCCACGGGTGGCTCCAAGCGGCACGCACCCACACCGATTCGCCGACCTTCGAATAGCAGGGATGCCCCCTGCCCTCCCAGGTCTCCACGAGGAACAAGCTCGCTGCGCTCACCTGCAGCCAGCTCCATCGCCCAAGTTGCGCGACCCGAAGCTCGGTAGAGCCCAAACTCAGCGCCTCGACCATCGCCTGCGAGAGCGCCACTGCATCGTCGACCCGCAGCAGAAGCTCTCCAGGACGCCAGGCCTGCGGCTGTAAGGGCAAGGCCTGCGCCAAATTCGGTGCCGAATGGCGCGAGATGATGCGCCACCACGCAGCATCGAGCTCAACCCTCTCCGCATCGTATCGAATCAGCTCCGGCGCAAGCCCAAAGCCGTTCGGAACGCGCCCGTCTGTGGGAAAAAGCAGCTCCGCTTGGGAGCAGTCAGACCGGGGCTCGAGCCCCTCAGCGCTTTGCAGCGCGTGGGCGCGCGCAGAGTCCCCCTGAGAGGCGCTCTCTTCGCGCTGCAGGCGCCAGCGGCCCCAAGGCGCACGCAGCGTGGACGCCAAACGTCCCCCCAAGAGCATGCGAGCTGCGTCTCGAGCGTCGCGCAGGACGAGGACTCTAGCTGTCGCGAGCGTCATGAGCCGCTTCCTCGAGCGATACGCAAGAGGGTGTCCACCTTCTCACGTACCGGCGCAATGTCCTGCTGACGCTGCGCCACATAGCGCAACAGAGTCAGATCGTCGCGCCCAATGACGCCACCATGAAAGAGCAAGGCTCGCGCTCGCATCAAACGATACAGCTTGATGAGCTTGCGATCACTGAGCTCCACCCCGTCCTCTTGCTCCAAGCTGCGCACAATCCGCTTGAAGAGTGAAAACACCTCTTCAGGGAAGAAGCGCCGCCTATCCTCACCTTCCTCGGCCGAATCGACCGCGGCCAGCATCGACCCATCGAGGTGCGCCTTGAGCCGCTCGAAGTCCTCGAGCGTGCAATAGCCCTCCCAAGGACGCCGCCCGGTCACCCGCAGGACCTCGTTGCGAATACCCTTGTCGATGAGCGCATCGAAAGCGTGGTCGCGCACGCTGCGCGACTCCGCCTTGAGCACGAAACGATCCTTCAACGCATCGAGCTCGCCAAAATCAGGGATCTCATTGGTCGCCGCAAACAACATCCGCAGCTCCACTGGCTGCGCCTGCCCATCTTGGTAGAACTTGCGCTCGTTCACGATGGTCAACAATGTATTCAGAATAGCCGAGTTCGACTTGAAGATCTCGTCCAAGAAGACAACCTTGGCCTCAGGCAGCTTGGAGCGGGTTCGTCGCAAGTACCTGCCATTCTTCATCTCGACGATATCGATGGGACCGATGATCTCACCTGGCTCGGTGAACTTCGTCAACATGTATTCGAAGTACTGGTTTCCACGAAGCCCCAACGCCTGTGCGAACTTGACCACCAGATCGCTCTTGGCGGTCCCTGGGCGTCCCACCAGGAGCAGCGGCTCCTGCGCCAGCGTGCAGATGCAGAGCAGGTCTACGAGCTCCGCTTTGTCGACGAAGTAGCTCGAGAGTTCCCGACGCAGACTCATGATCCGCGACCGACACTGTTCAATCCCCTCTTGTGCGCCCTGTGCTTTCACCATCCCTCATGCTCCCAGCCCCCGTCCGCCAGCGTCCGAGGCTCATGAAACAAAAAACACCTGCCTTGGCCTCAGCGTGATGGCGCGGCTCCACTATCCTGCGCAGGCAAGCTCACGCTCTGCGCGTGACGCAAGCAATCCCGTGCTCTGTCTTCGTAGAGCGCTGCCCTTTAGTGGCCCTGCTTCAGCGGCTGCTCTGTTCCGTGCTCCTCAGCCTCGGCGCTCGTCACATTGCGCGCAGGGCTTCGCTCCACCTTCACCGCACCGAGCTCGTCAGGGCGTAGAATCCCCTTACCCAAGAGCTGCTCGACCACCTCGCGGTGAGCCTTCTCATGTTCGAAAGGCAGCGCATCCTGGTCGGAGTCGTAATGAATGTGGATGTCCTTCTTGCCGCTTTGCTTGTTGAACACCATGTGGATCGTGATCTCGGCCACGCCGCCCTCCTCAGCGTTTGCGGGGACCCAGGATCTGCTCAATCTCGGGCCGATGTAGGGTTTTCTTGGCTCTCAAGGCCTCCACGAGGCGCTCCATCAGAGGACGATGTTCGACGAGCAGGGTATTGGCTCGGGCCTCCTGCTCGTCCAGAATACGCCTGATCGCCGCGTCGAGCAGCGACGCCAGGTCACTCGCCACCCTGCGCCGAGTTCCTTGGAGCTGTGCCGAGCCTGGCGCGGCGCTGTACACCCGCGGCCCTGCCTGCTCGTCCATGCCCAGCTCCTCGACCATCACCCGCGCAATCTCCGTGGCTTTCGCCAGATCGTTGCCGCTGCCCACGCTCATGTCGCCAAGCACCATCAGCTCGGCGCTGCGACCGCCAAGCAGCACACAGATGTCATCGAGCAGCTCGCGTCGCGTGGTGACGTACTTGTTCTCGCGCACCTCGCGCAGCACATAGCCCAGCGTGTCTTGATCACCCGTCGCGATACTCACTCGCTCGATGGCCGAGGCGTGCGGACAAACGTGTGCCAACACTGCGTGCCCTGCTTCGTGTACCGCGATGGTGTGCTCCTCGGCTTCTTGGAAGCGGATCTCCTTCTCCCCCTTCTTGCTCAGCGCAGCGCGACAGTCTGCCTCACTCAGGGTCTGCTCAGCGCCGCGTTGCCGACGTCGCAACATCTCGCGCTTGAGCGCGCGGCAGATGGCGTACAGATGATCGCCGGAGTAGCGAGCGCCCGTCTCGGCGTCAGCGATTCCCGCGGTCCACTGCACCAGCTCCTCCAATCGCTCATCGCTCAACGCAAGCCCGAAATGGCGGCGGTAGAGCTCCAGAATCTGCCGCCGATCCTGCTCTTCGGGATAGGGGATCTCGATCTGCAGCTCGAAGCGCCCCGGTCGCAAGAGCGCGGGGTCCAGGGACTGCGGAAAATTGGTCGTCCCTACCACGAAGACCAGCTCCTCACTCCGAAAGCCATCCATCTCGGTCAGCAGCTGGTTGACCATCGAGTGCTCGACCCCGCTGCTGGTGTAGGTGCCTCGGGTGGTCGCGAAGCTGTCCAGCTCATCGAAGACAATCACCGCCGGTGCGCTCTTGCGCGCCGCGGCGAAGACGCGCCGCAGGTTCTCCTCGCTCTCGCCCACCCACTTGCTCTTCATCTCGGGTCCGGAGACGATGCTCACCGTCGCGTCCAAGGCCGTCGCCATCGCCTTCGCGAAGTAGGTCTTGCCAGTGCCCGGTGGTCCGACGAAGAGCATGCCCTTGGGGACAATCTCCTCGATCTCACGGATCGAGGCCTCGTCCTGCAGCCCAGCCTTGAGCTCGAGCAGCTCCAGAATCTCCGTGCGCAGCTTGCTCTTGACCGCCGCATAGCCACCGATGTCGCGTTCCAGATCGACCTGGGGCAGCTCACACTCGCCGCTGGTCGTCATCTCGCGGAGCTCTCGGAAGAGCAGCTCGGTCTGGCGCGGCTGGTGGGGATCGAAGTCGAGACGCGTCGAAAGATGCTCCATGAGCTGCCGAAAACGAACGGCGTTGAGCCCCGACACATACTTATAGAGCGAAAACGGCGAGAAGCTGTGCACCCCAAACTTTCGCGCCTCTCGCTGAGTGAGAATACGCGCGAGGACCTCGCGCCGCAGCCCGATGATGGAGCGTTGCGCGGGAAAGGCGGCGCTGATCGCGGGGGGCAGCTCGAAGCTGGGATCGCGAAACGCCAGCATCGAGAGCTCCGGGTTCTCATAGATCATCGCCAAGACCTCACGGGCGCGATCCGAGAGCCCAGAGCGGGTGGTGGTCACCAGCACGTCGAGGTGAGGGATCACCACGCAGAGCGCGCTCTCTCCCGAAAAAATGGCCTCTTGGAGCTGCCGCACCAGCTCGCCCATCAACGACGGTGAAGAATTCGCCTCGTCGGTGCTGGGTCCGCCCAAGAGGCGAAGGCGCAGCTCTGCATCCGAAGCTCGAAGACGCTGCCGAATCGCCCGATACAAGTACAACACGAGCTGCTTGTCGCAGTCGACGAGCACACTCAAGCCGCGCTCGAGCTTCTCGACTATCCAGGCCAGATCGGGCCCATAGGCCGCTTCCACCGCCGCTTGAGCATCAAGGGATTGGGGCAGCTCCTCAATCGCAACCGTCATCGCCGCCATAGTCGCCTATCTCACCTTCACAAAAAGGATTCCAAAGGGCAACGCCCTTTGCCGGGGTGTGGGGCAGCGCCCCACGAAGACAAAACCAGGGATTGGCCGAGCCGCTCAGTCTGCAATCCGAATCACCAACTCGTACTCGTCCCCGCTCTCTCTCTCATCGATCGAGAGCACCGTCCCCAAGCTCTGCGCCTTGCGCTTGAGCGCATCGGCGTGCACCTGCTGAATCACGCGATTCAACTGCCGCTTGCGTTCCTCTTCACCTTGCTCGAGTTGCTCACTCACCTGCGCCTGCATATTGCGGCGCGCTGCCTCGAGCTCCACGGCCACTCTCCCTTTGCGAAGCGCGATGTCCCGCTCTGCCTGGCGAGTCGCCTCGGCTTTGCTTTCTCCCCGCCCCACGGCGTTCACCTCGCTGCTCAGCTCCCGCTCCAGCTCGATGCTGGCCACAACCTCGGATTGGTCCACGTTCCAACGCCAGCGCTCGGCGCCCTGCTGCTTCTCGAAAACCCCTGGCTCCACTTCAGTCCAGCCGTCGGCGCGCAGTGAGGCAATCACCAGCTCTCGGGTCTGCTCAGCCGAGAGAATCGGCGTCAGCTCCACCCGATGCCGTTGCTCGTCCTGCGCGCTGACCCTCTTGGAAACGCTCTCCGCCAGACGAATGGTGTAGACCTGACTCATCAGCACCCTCCACAACGCAGCGCGCTTCCCCTGGAAGCAGCGCAAGAAAGCAACCACGCCATCCACTCATAGAACGCCAGCGAGAGCCTTGCGGAGTCTGTCGATTCCCTCGATACGCGCTGCAAACCCGCTCTGAGCGTAGTGCTCCAAAAACAGACGGCTCGGCGCCGAACGCTCGACGGGATGTACCCGAAACTGCCTGTCCCGCTCGCGCCCAATCTCCAGCGCCCAATCCAGAATAGCCACCCAACGGTCCCGCAGCTCCTGACGCTCCCGGTGACTGGCTTCCTCCATCGTCGTCTCGAAGTCCTGCAGCCGCCGCTGCTGCTCGGGCTCACTGCGGTAGGCTGCATCGAAAAAGGTCATCAATGGCAACAACCAGTCGAAACGCTGTCGCTCCTGAGCCTTCTCGAAGAAGAAGCGCAGGACCTGCAGCAGCGCCTCACTGATGCGCAAGAAGTCCTTCGGCCCTACCCGCCCAAACGAGCGCTCTCCCATCAGCCACCACGACGCCAGGTCCGCCGACAACCAGGGCAGTGTCCAGGAGAAGTACTCCAGCCAATCCTCGGCCAAGCGCATGGGCAGCTGCGCGAATCCCGCTGGTGCCAGGGTCACAGGCGCCCAGCGATCCGCCTCGAGCAGGAGCGGCAACAGCGGATCATCATTGTCGTAGAGCGCCAGCCGCCGCGCCGCCACATGCACCGCCAATGCGCCAGACATGCTGCTGCGCGCTGCCCGCGAAGACACCTCTTCGAGCTGATTTGCGCTCAACCGCGACTCTGCCGAATCACGCTCGCGCCCAGCCGCCTCACCAAACTCCATCCAAAAACGCAGCACCGACTCGTCCACCGCGAATCGCCCATCGAGCAGCGAGGGCTGGTCCCACAAGCGTCCCTCGAAGAGCTTCAGCTCCGATGCAGGAAGAATGCGACCACCTCCCACCTGCTCGGCACAGCCACGCAGCTTCTGCCACCCCCCTAGCCGCACCACGAACGCCAATGAGCCCTTACGCACCAGCTCGCCCAGGGCCTGAAACATCTCCACGCTCGGGGTCGCCACAGGCCAATCGACCGGAAGCAGCAAGGTCCCGTCATAGAGCGACTGCACGAAGGCCAAGAGCCCCTCGTCATAGTCCTCCACGGTCTTTCGTTTCACTGGTGTCGGCGGCTGCCGTTCAATCGAGCGACTCACCCTTGCCTCTCTTGCATACTGAGCCCTGCACGAGCAGGTAATCTGTTGGCGAAGTCGCTTCGCTCGCCCCCGCCCGGAACCCTGCGCTCACTTTCGGACGCGAAGCCACTCGATCGCTTGCGCTTCGCCGTTCAAGCTTAGTCTGCTCCCACGAAGACGCAACTCGAAAGCGCCATCACTCGTCGGCCAGGCGTCTTCGAGCCAGCGATAGCGGTCACTCAAGAAATGAACGCGTTGATTGTCCGAGCCAATCCAGCGCCGCGCGCGGCTCTGCAGAGAAGCATCGAATCGCCCGTCGATGAGCAAGTCCGAGGCAGCAAGCAACGCTGCACAGCCGGGATAGGGCTCGGCCTGGAGCTCCTCGAGGGTGAGACCCGAGAACACCATGACGCCCAGGTCTCGCTCCCTGAGACGCCGACACAGCGCCGCACACGCCTCGGCTTGGGCAAAAGGCTCGCCGCCGAGCAGGCTGACCCCCTCCAGTGGCGCCGCAGCGGCGGCAGCGGCGACCTCGGCGAAGAGCTCATCGACACCGACCCACTCGGCCTCGACGAAGTCATGGAGTTGCGGGTTGCAACAGCCCGCACAGCGCAGGGGACAGCCTTGCAACCACAGGGCAAAACGTGAACCCGGTCCCTCGACGCGGGTGCCGGCGAGTCGTTCTGCAAGGTTGAGCGCGTGGGGACGGCTAAGTACGGGCATGAATCAGTAACAAACACCCACATCGGAGCGCTCGCCATCGAAGCCCAAGGCAGCGCCATCACGGCACTGGGTGGTTTCGGGGCAGGTGCTCGGGGCGGCGCTCTCGCTGCAGTACTGAGAGCAGAACTTGGGGCCACCGATGCCGATACAGGTCAAGCCCTTCGCGCAGTCGTTGACGTTGACGCAGGTCTCGCCCTGGGTCAGGGAGCCCGGGGGCACGCAGAGGAAGATGAGGCCATAGGTGGGGTCTCTGCCGCCGACGCAGGCCTCTTCATTGGGGCAGTCCTGGGTGAGCACGTCGCAGGTGTCGAAGGCCTCACAGAAGCCGTAGGCCGAGCTCACCGGCAGTTTCACGCGACACTTCTCCTCGCCGGTGCAGCCGCTCATGCTGCTCATGTGGCAGATGTCTCGGCAAACACCGTTGACGCCATCACTGGAGACGCACTGGAGACCGTTGGCACAGTCATCGCGCTCGGTGGTGCAGGGCGAGCCAAGCGGCAAGGCCGTTGGGCTCGAGATGATGCAGGTTGGCGCGCCGGTGGTGAAGTCGAGCACACAGCGCATGCCGCCCGAGCAACCGCTCTCGGCGACGGGATCACACTCACCCACGACATCGACCTCGGTCACATCTCCGTCAGGCTCGACTTCTGTGACATCGGTGTCAGCAGGCGTGACGTCGGTGTCATCGATGAGGTCGATCTCGTCGTCTTCCTGGTCACCTTCGGCTTCGTCGCTCTGCTCATTCTGGTCGATGGGAGTGGTCGGCGGGTCTTCGTCGCTACATGACCAGCTCAGCAGGCCAAGTGCAGCGATGACGGCGAGAAAGCGATTGAGTTGACGAATCATAGTCGAGCTCCTCCTGATGGCGTCGACGCCCACGTTGCAGCCTAGAAAGCACAGGCCGAGACGTCAAGGGTGCAAGTTCAAAGCCAACGCCCCTTTCCCGTCTATCCATCATTCTGAGGGTGCGTGCTGGCGGTGCTTCCCGTGTTCTGGGGTAGGGACGGGGATGCGGGTGTTGGCCAGCAAACGAAGAAACCGCGCCGTAGCGCGGTTTCTCTTGTTGGTTCAGGATTGCGACCGCTTCACTCGTCTTCGCGAGGCTTCCCGAGCCGCTGGCTCGGAGAGCTCAGGCGTCAGTTGAAGCAGAGACCGAAGTAGGGCTCTTCGGGGATCTGGAAGAGGTCGGAGCACTGCACGCCAGTGGTGCAGTCGGGGTGCGGGGGAACGCCGTAGCCCGGAGCGACGCGAGCGTCACAGACCTCGACGCACTGCACTTCGGTGTCACTGACGTCCATGCAGAAGCCACCGGGGCGGCAGAAGTAGCCAGCGAGCTCTTCGGGGCAATCTTCCCAGACATCGAGAGGCGCGCCGATGAGCTCGGGAGCGTACTCGGTGCAGAGGTCGAAATCGACGCCGAAGAGGAAGCCGGGCTGGCAGACCTGACCGCTGGGGCAGGGCTGGGTGGGATTGAAGTGGTCGGCGCGGTTATAGACGCAAGCGTCATCGCAGATACCCCATGCCAGGGTGATCTCCTCGCCGTTCTCCTCGTAGGAGAGAGGCGAGCAAGCGCGATACTGACCATTGTTGGGCTCGCACTGTCCGGGATCGTCGCCAGTGGCGGCGATGTCGCACATGGTGAAGCACTCGGAGACGC
>JAVFAO010000141.1:0-15349 GCA_034002465.1 Myxococcota bacterium | reverse complement strand
GCTGATGAATCCGAGCGGCAGGTTGCTCGAAACCGAAGAGTGCATCCCTCGCGCTGGCCGCTGCGCTACGTGCCCGAACGGTGAGCAGCTCGAACTCACGCGGGGCCTCTCGCTGGCTGCTCTGGACGATGATCCTGGAAGACTCGTCAAGCGTCCGCAGCCCCTGAAGCTGCGAACCCTGAAGGCTCATCACCCCATGTCCGGGCAGCTCGAGAGGACGCTCCTCGTGCCATAGGATGTCGACCGGGTCTTGGCTTCGGTTCTCGAGCTCGATCAGATCGAAGGCCCGCGACTGCAACCGTAGCTCGAAGGACTCGCTCGGCAGCTCGGCCTTGCGAGACCGCCCAATCTCGAAGCTGGGCTCAGCGTTTCGCTCCCAGCTCAGCTGCTGTCCGTCGTGCTCGAAAGTCAGGGGCGCTCGGCTCTCCCGAGCCAAGCCCAGGATTTTGATTTCACCTTCGAGTCGGCGCTTCCAGAGCTGCCATAGCGCAGGTCTGGCGCTGAAGCGGGTGTCGTGGGAGATGGGGATCAGGGCATGTGCGGGATAGCGTCGGCTACCAGCGCTCGAGCGCAACGTCAGCGCGCAATCTGCAACCATCCAAGCGAGCTCGAAAGAGCTGTTCATCCGCTCGAAGAGGGTGATCCTTGGAAGGCGTCGGCCTCGACTCAGCGCGAGCACGCCATCGCCTTGCTTGAGGTAAGTTCCCTCTGCGTCCTCGACCTCCAGCTTGGCGTGCAAGAGAGCGCGTCGGGTCTGCTTGTCGCGCAGTTCCTGCGCAAAGCGCAACTCCTCTTTGGCTGCGCGTTCGACCGCGCTGTCCTCGAGGGGCAGCACTGTGGTCTTCGCGTTCTCAGCGTGTCGGATCACCAGCTCGAGGCGCGGCTCGGTCAACACCCAGGAGTCGCGCTCTTCGACGCTGACCAGGTGCAGAAGCGCTTGCGCCAGAGCCTTGCCGTGCTCTTCGCGCGTCATCGGATTGAGCAGCGCGAGGAAACGCTCCTCGTCGGGCAGCTCGAGCAACAACGCAGGGGGGAAGTAGAAGACCTGGTAGGCGACGAGGCGATCGTAAGCCGCTGGCCGCAAGCTTCGGCTCTCGAGCAGAAGCCAGAGGAGTTCGCGACTCAGACGCTGGTAGACCAGCCGGTTCATCATTGCTCCTTGCCTAGGCAGCGCATCCGTGCGTGCCGGAGCAGTATGATTATCGAGGAAATGGCGCCACGTGTCAGAAAAGCGAGGTTGCCGCGTCAGATGACGCAGACCTCATGGACAGCTACGCCAGCGCGCGCTCACAGCTTCCGCTCGTTGGGCTGCACGCGCGCCAAGGCTTCGAGGCAGTGCCGCCTACTCGAACTTGACACTGGCGAAGGCGTCGGTGCAGAACTTCTCGCGATCCGCTTTGCGGGCAGAGTCGAGGGTGCAGGTGACGATCACAGCCTTGGTGGGGCCCGACATCAAGGCCTGATAGAGCACCAAGTTGAGCCCAACGAGGGTGTAGGTGGCCTCGATGCGGATCGCGTCGTTCTCACCATACTTCGCGGTCTCGAAGGCGACGAGCTGGAAGCTGTCGAAGAGGGAGCGGTACTGCTCGGTGAGCACGCCCTTGATCTCTTCGAGCAGCTCGGGGCTGATGGGCACCGGCTCATCCAACACGAAGACGTTGAGGTTGTCCCGGAAATCGGTGTCCTTGGCGGGAGCGGCGTCCATGAAGAGGACGTCGGTCTCCTTGGGGTTGTAATGGTCGCGCACGGTTGGAGGGAGCTTGGCAAGCTCCTCTTCACCCAGCTCTCCGACCACGGACTCCCAGCCAGCGGGCGGCGTGATGCTGTAGCCCTTGGCGCTGGTGAAGGGTGTGGCCTCTTGAGCAAACGCCATGGAAGCAGATCCCAGAATCACTAGGGCTGCGACGACGAGAAGACGAAGCTGCGGTCGAAACATGTATTCTCCTCAAAAATGTAGCGACGAAGGTCTGGAAAGCTCAGCTAGGATTGCCTTCTGCACCCCTCGGGAGAGAACGATTTGAAGTTTGGGGGAATCGGGCCAAGTGCCCAATGGACAAGAAGTTGGGGGAATCGGGCCAAGTGCCCAATGGACAAGAAGTTGGGGGAATCGGGCCAAGTGCCCAATGGACAAGAAGTTGGGGGAATCGGGCCAAGTGCCCAATGGACAAGAAGTTGGGGGAACAGGCCAAGCGCCCAATCGACAAGAACTGCGCTGGCGACGCGACCAGAGCCAGTTGTCGTGACAGCGCGATCGCCAGGCACGACTTCAGCATCAGAGGTATCAAAGCGCCTCGCTTCCGTCAATCGTTGGGACTCCCAGCGCACCGTTCTTCCTCTCGAACGCTGACTTTCGGCAGCACGCAGCGCTCAACGTTGCCATGCAGGGTTCTTGAGCCCGGAGACCTCAGAGATTTTGGTCTGCCAGCGGCCATCAGAGGTGGCCATGTAGAGGCGGGGCGCTCGCCCATCGCGGGTGGATTGAAAGACCAGATAGCGACCGTCAGGGGCCCAAGATGGCTCCTCATTGTCGCCCTGATCCTGGGTCAGCCGGATGATCTCACCGGTGCTCACGTTGACGGTAAAAATGTCGAAGACCCGCCGTTCATCGCGAGCGGTAAAGGCGATGACATCGCCTTTGGGCGACCAATCGGGGGTCGTGTTGTAGTTTCCGACCCAGGTCAGCCGAGTGAGCTGGCTACCATCCGCATTCATGACGTAAATTTGCGGCTTTCCGGTCTGGTCGGAGACAAAGGCGAGGCGACTACAGCCTGGCCCCCAAGAAGGCGAGCTCTCAATGGAATCGGGCATTTGCGTGAGTCTTGTGAGCTCGCCACTGCTCAGGTCGAGGGTGAACAGCTCCGAGTCCCCCTCCACATCCAGGGTCAGGGCGACCAAGCCCTTGGAGGAACAGTAGTCTACACCCGTGGCCAGGCCTTCTGCGATGAGCTCGAGCTTGCCATCCTCGAACTGATAGGCGCCATCTCCTTCGTCCGCCAGGGTCGTGAAAAAGATGCTTCCCCTCGGCCCCCAGGAGGGCAGCGCGTGCAGTCCCTGCTCGACCTCGAAGCTGAAGAGCCCCCAGCCATCGTTCTCCATGGACTGCAGCTTGCGCAGGTGGCCCTCGCCTGGTCCCGTGAACAGAATGCGCGTGCCAAAGACACCCCGCTCACCGGTGTAGTACTCGATCACGGCGTTGACGAAGTCATGCACGGTCGGCCGCAACGCAGTGTCGCGGACCATGGTTGGCGACCAGTTCAGCTCGATACGCTGGCCCGAGGCACTGCCGGAGACATCGAAGAGGCGCAGGTCGAGCTCCACCATGGAGCCATCCAGGCGGTACCCCACCTTGACCAGCAAGCTCGCGCCGATGTTGAACCAGCCATCGAAATCGATGCTGCTCACGCTCATCCCGTCACGCTTGAGGTCGACCAAACCGCCGTAAGTCTCGGAAGGCAGCACCTCGAAGAGTCCGCTCATCGAGAAGTCTCGCCGTAGGATCGAGACGATTTCGTCTCCAATGCCAGCCTTATCGGAGCCCTCTCCGAGGTTCGAGGCGTCGGGAACGGCCATGCTCATCCGAACGGGCGGCCCTCCGGGCACGACAGTGATGAGGCTGAGCGGATCGATGGCCACGCTCGGGTCCAAGGGGACGCCGCCGTCAGCACCATCTGGCGCGACCCCATCGGTCTGCGTGTCAGCTCCGCTGCCCGTCCCCTCATCTTGAGCCAGCGAAGGCGAGGCAAAGAAGAAGATACCAGCCAGCAGAAACAATATGGCGAGGAGCCTGCGTCTGGTCCAATGCTCTGCTTGAGCTTGCACGACGGTCGCCTTCACTTGCTCGCCACCTCGAACTCGACGCGACGGTTGAGAGCGTGATCGCGTTCACTGCTGCCAAACGAAGCCGGCTTCTCTTCGCCGTAGGGCACGGAGGCCAAACGGTTGGGCTCAATGCCCACGGTCTGCAGGTACCGCTTGACCGACTGTGCGCGCTTGTCGCTGAGCGCCATGTTGTATTCCGTCGACCCCCTCTCATCTGTATGACCCAAGATCCGTATGCGGGTACTGGGATTGGCGCCCAGCCAGCGTGCGTTCTTATCCAGGACAACGCGAGAGCTCTCGGTGATCGCGGCCTCATCAAAGTCGAAGTAGACCGTCTCGAGGGTGAGCTCCGGGTCTTGGCTGGTCTCTTTCGGGACGCTCACCACGGGCGTGTCAAGCGTATTCTCAATTTTATCCTTTGCAGCCAAACGACGCTCACACTCCTCACGACCTGCCTCGGCATCGAGGCGCGCTTGCTCGGCGAGCTGAGAGGCAGCAATGGCCTTGCGCTTGGCGTCATCGTAGTCGCCCTTTTCGCTGGCCGCCTTGGCCTCCTCGAGTAGGCGTTGTGCGGCGAGGTAGCTCTCCTCGTTGCAGAGCTTGGCTAGGTCGGCCCCCAAGAGCGCGCGTTCGGCTTCTTCCAAGGCCTCGGTAGGAGGACCGCCGCAGGCCGAGGCGAGCAACAGGACCGCGAACAACAGCGACAGGGATGCTGACTTTGCGTAGCTTCGCTCTGTATGCTCACAGCAGCGTCCACCCCGACCCAATCTTGCAAGGATGCGTGCTGCTCTCTGACTCTCGCTTGCCATCGTAGCCTCCTCAAGGTGCCCATGCTGGCGTTTCGTATCCACCACCTTCCGTGATGGCAGTCTGGAAGCGGCCATCGGCCGTCATGATATAGAGTTTGGACGCGCCGTCGCGGGTCGACGTAAAGGCGAGGTAGCGGCCATCGGGGCTCCATGAGGGTTCCTCGTTGTGGCCTTGGTCTTGGGTCAATCGCTCGACGAAGCCGCTGTCGGGATCGACCGTGAAGATGTCGAAGACGTTGTATTCGTCGCGGCCTGTGAAGGCGATCTTTCCCCCTCGCGACCAAGAGGGCGAGGTGTTGTAGCGGCCCACTGTGGTGACAGCGCGGGCGCCGCTGCCATCGGCATTCATGACGTGGATCTGCGGTGAGCCGGCGCGGTTGGAGACGAAGGCAATCTGTGAGCAATCGGGAGACCAAGAGGGCGAGGTGTCGATGTGGCTGTTCTGGGTGAGCCGAGTGAGCGAGCCTCCCGAACTGTCCATCACGTAGATTTCTGGATTCTCATCCTTGCTCAGAGTGACTGCAATCAGCCCCTTACTCGGACAATAGGAAGCGCCGCTGTTCATGCCTGGGGCGCTCGACAGCGTGCTTGGTGAATCACCGCTGCTCATCACGAGATCCGGGTTGCCGCTCGCATACGAGGTATACATCACAGCTCCGCCGGGGCCCCAAGCTGGCAAGATGTTGACGCTCGACCCCGTCGACACCCGGCTCAGAGAAGAGCCGTCGACGCTGATGCGATAGACGTGGGTTTCACCCTTCTTCTTGTCCTTGCGCACCACCAGCACCTCCTGTCCAAAGATGCCAGACTCGCCGGTGTAGTATTCTAAAACCGCGTTTGCAAACGCATAGACAGCGGCGCGATACTGACTCGGTGTGGCGCTCGCGGCATCCCACTGCAGGCGAATTTCCTTGCCCCCGACGACGTCGAAGAGACGAAAATCGAAGACCAAGGCGGTCCCCTTCGTGTGGTAGGAGAACTTCACCAACGCCTGCGCGCCGCTGGCATACCATTGGTCGAACTGCGTCGTGGAGAGTCCCTCAGCGTCGAGACCAGGCAGCATGGTGCTGATGTCCAAGACCTTGAAATAGCCGCTGATCCTGAAACAATTGCGCAGAATCTCCGCCGCCTTCAGCCCGATATCGGCGTCACTGCTGTCGGTCGCCAAGCCATTGGCCACGACCATCTCGAGCTGATCGAGGGGCTTGACCTCGACCACCACATCGGCCTCGCCCTGCGCCCAGGCATTGCTGCCCAGGCCAAGGAGCAGGGCGCTGAGCGCGAGCAGCATGGACAACCTGGTCGAAGCCTGCCCTGCCCCCTGCCCCACTCTCCTGCAAGGCACCGACAGGCTTCGAGGACGCGCTTCGATGCGCGCTCCTTGCTCGCTTCGGTCTGAACTGTACATCATCTCTCCTTGACTGCGCTTTCGCCCAAGGCCGCCGCTGTGACGTCCTTCTCCTTGGCGTTGTTCAGCGAATCTGGCTGCCATCGACGTCGATCTGGATGCGCTTGAAGGACCAGTTCGCATCTGGAGATGGGAACTGCGCATCCCCGCCCAGAGCGAAACGTTTGATACTTCGCTCCACCATGCCATCGAAGGCGGTATTGCCGCTGCGACTGACGAAATCCCAGTCGGCAATGGAGCCGGTCGCGCCAATCTTGATCCAAATCCGCGCCTTGAGCTTTTTGAGCTCCGACTTCGGAATACTGGCAGGTGCATTCATGCTGTTGTCGAGCTTGGCCTTGACCTTCTGGAGGTAGGGGTCCCCCTGACCAGTGGCGCTGGTCGAAAAACGAGAGCCATCGGGGTCACCAGCGGCGTTGCGATCATTGCTCGGACGGGCGTCGTCGAAAACGCTGGCTGCATCGAGCAGCGCGTTGACGTCGACCTCGCGCTTGGTGTCACGCTTCTTGGGCGTCTCTGGGCGCGCCTGTGGCTTGGCGTCAGGATCGACAGCGTTACGCTCCACTGCCTCGGGGCGATTGACGATCTCGGGCAGCGCGTTCTGTTTGGGCTTCGTACCCAGGCGCGGTGCCTGTACGATGCCGATGTCTTGCAAGACGGGCACTCGCTCTCCATCAGAACAGGAGCAACTCTCCCGCTGGGCCAGCAGAATCGCGTCTTGCTCGGGCTCGCTGAGTAGCGCTGCGTAAGCCATCGCCAGTAGAGGTGGAACCCTCACATTCCGGTATTTCGCGCCACAGACCATGGCCTCTGCCGCTTGCCAATCTTCGGCAGTGACCTCGAGCTGGTAAAGCCGAGCGTTCTCGATGTAGCGGCACTGCAGGCTCTGGGTGCTCTGCTCGGCCACAACCTGCGCGGCCATGGCGTCTGAGCGCACCTGACTCGCCAGCAAAATCCCCGCTGCCAAGGTCCCGTTGAGAATCAGGGCTGTGATGAGTCCACTCATCACCGCAGGCGTCGATGAGCCGTGATCGAGTTTCACCTGTGTCGCCTCCCTGCCATGAGCTCGTCGTTGGCGGCACGCAGGCCGTCACGTCTTGCGAGAACCCTCGAGCCAAGCCACTTAGTCCCTTCCCTGGACCGAAACGCTCTGGGCGAAATGGGGATTGGTCACGATGTCCACCGTCTCCAAGCCCAACTCGCGCAGGGTCTCGAGTACCCCGCCGACGAAAGCATAGGGCGCATCCGCGTCTCCCTGCAAATATACGCCCTCTTTCAACATCCTGTGGTTGCCGCGCAGCGCTGCAGCGACCAGGTCGAAACAGCCCTGCCACGCCTCGGGCGAGCTCGCATCCAGCGACGAAGAACAGTCTGCAATCGGCTTCTCGCCCGCAGCCCCCGTGATGCCCCGGATCACGAAGACACGCAGACGCCGGTCGACGACCACCACCAGCTTGCTCGTCTCGGGATCAGCGACAAAGGGATTCTTGGGCGTCACCGGCAGATTGAGCTCGACGAGCGACTCGGTTTTCTCCTCGAGGGATTGCTTCTTGCGATGCTCCACCCGCTTCTGCTCGGCCGCGGCGGTGGTCACCATGAAAATGATGAGCAACACCAACATCACGTCCACCAGCGGGGTGACGTTGATCTCGCTGATTGCTGAGCCTCGGTTCCCGCTGCTGAACGCCATTCGCCGTCTCGTCAGGCTCTCACGCTCGAGTCCGAACGCAGTGTTACTTGAAGAAGTGCCGCTTGACGATGTTCAAAAAGTCCGCAGAGAAGCTGTCCATCTCCGCCGACAACACCTTGATGCGCTGGCTGAAATAGTTGTAGGCCATGACCGAGGGGATAGCGGCGAGCAGACCGATGGCCGTGGCAATCAAAGCCTCGGCGATGGGGCCAGCGACCGCTTGCACTCCCAAAGCCGCCGTCGCCGAGCTGAGCGAGACGAAGGCGTTCATGATGCCCCAAACCGTCCCGAAGAGGCCGATGAACGGCGCTGTCGAGCCAGTGGTGGCGAGAAACGGAACCAGGGATTCGAGCTGGGTGGTCTCGGCGACGCTTGCCCGACGCAGCGCCCTCTCCACGTTCTCGATGCCTGTCAGTTGCGCGCTCACCTCGCCGCCTTCCGCGCTCTGACTCTTGAGCTTGCTCAGCTCGATGTAGCCAGCCTTGAACACCTGACTCACAGGGCTGCGCTTGAGCGACTCGGCCTGCTTGTAGATGGCGTCGAGCCGCTTCGAGGCCCAGAAGGTATCCAAAAAATGATCGCTCTCCTTGCGCGCCTTCCGAAGGTAAAAGAGCTTGAAACCAATGATGTACCAGCTCACCAGGGACATCGCCACGAGCACGATCAGGACCCCCAACACCACGCCCGAAGAGTCCAGGACCAGCTCGAACATGTCGAGCTGTTGACCCATCTCAGCGCTCGTCTCGGCCTGTGCAACGCCCAACAATGACGCAGCCGTCAGCATGTCTCGCCTCTCCATCCTGTGAGCCGCTCAGCCGGCCCCCCTGCTCAAGAGCTGCAGGGCAGAGCAGGCACACGTCCATGTGATTGTGCGCCATTCGCAGCGCTCTCGCAGCAACAATTCCGGCGAATTATCGACAGGATACGAGCCTCTTGCCGAGCGTTGTTGCAGCAAGAGTCAAGGCAAACTCCCGCTCCGCGCTTCTAGCACGTCCCCCCCAACGCGTCAACGCGCGCAGCAAGACCAGCAAGACCAGCAAACCCCCCGCGCGATGCCACCCAAGCGATGAAAAGCAGGCCACTTCCACCTCTACCCCAGCGCGCTTCGAGTATCGCTTTCCAGCCGACGGGCTCCCGCTTCGTATACATCTTCAGGACACTCATCGCGCATCATCAAAGCCCCTTGCGACTTGGCAAATCATCAAGCGCGTGGCATCAACGCCGCGAAAACGCTGGGCCGAGCCCAGTTCCCCATACGCCCGAGCTCCCCTTGACATTGATCTGCATATTATTAGGCTCGCCTAACAAGGCATGCGGTGCATGCCACACGCGGCGAGGAAGAGATGTCCAGCACGACGGAGCCCATCAACCTCACAGGTTCTCTCGAGGACTACCTCGAAACCATCTTCCTGCTCGTCGCCGACCACGGATTTGCCCGCGTCCGCGACATCGCGAAGGCCAGAGACGTCAAGGCAGGTTCGGTGAGTCCAGCACTGAAACGCTTGTCAGACCTGGGGCTGATCCGCTACGAGCGACGTGAGTATGTGGGCCTCACTCTAGAAGGTGAGCTCGCCGCTCGCCGGGTCCTCGCCAGGCACGACCTTCTGCGCCGCTTCTTCTCCGAAATTCTGCAAATGCCCGACGACGCTGCGGAAAGAGAGGCCTGCGCCATCGAGCATGTGCTCTCTCCCGAGGCCATGGACCGGCTCGTGCGACTCTTCGAATTCCTATCTGCTTGCCCAGAGAGCCAGAGCGAGTGGCTGCGCCGCTTCCACCACTGCTCCCTCGTCCAACCCGAGCTCGAGAAGTGCGAAAACGCCTGCTGCCGCAGCACATTACCCAGCCGGATCGACGAGAAATTTCACAACGTCTTCCAGCTCAAACCCGGTCATGAAGGAACCATCCGCCAGGTGCGCGCACAAGGCGCCGTTCGACAACGGCTGCTCGACATGGGGATGCTGCCCCAGGTCGTGGTCCGTATGGAACGAGCTGCCCCAGGTGGAGATCCCGTCTGGATAAGCCTCAACGGCTCACAGCTCGCGCTCCGGCGCGCAGAGGCAGAAACCATCATCGTGACCGAACTCTGAGTGCCTGAACGCCGAGTGACCCAACCCTGAGTCACACCGATTCTGTGTTCTGGCGGCGGAGTTCTGCTTCGCCCAAGCCACGCCCCAGAACCCACTTGACGAGTATTTTCACCTCGCCAATCTCTACCGAATCTCCAAGCACCGGTGGACGGCCGAGGCGACTCATCACGAGACCACTGAGCGTGTCGACGTGCTCAGATTGAATATCGATTCCCGTACGCTCCGCCAGTTCGTCAAGATGAATGGTGCCTTGCGCCACCCAGCACTGGGCAGCCTCGTTCCAGCTCACCAGTGTGGGCTCGGTCACCTCTTCGGCCACCACATGCGCCACCAGGTTGTCGTGCCCAATGACTCCTGCGGTGCCGCCAAACTCGTCGAGCACCACCACCAGCGGCGTCTTCTCGCTGCGCATCCTGGCCAACACGTCATCGAGGCGTAGGTCCTGCGGCACCAAAGTGACCGGATGCAGCAGCTCCCGACGCAGCGTCGCTTCGGGCTCGAGCAACAACGGGATGAGCTCTCGCACCAAGACCGTACCGACGATGTTGTCCAGGCTGCCCTCGTAGACCGGGTACCGGCTACCCCGATAACGACGCAACAAACGCGCCAGTTGCTCGCCATGGCTACCCAGCGGCAGGGCCTTGACCCGAACCCGAGGCGTCATCACGTCCTCGGCCCGCAACGCCCCGAAATCCAGTAGCTCTTCGAGAACTTCGCCCGCCTGAGGGCTGAGCTCACCTCGCTCGATGCTCTCGTGCACCATCAGCCTCAGTTCGTCTGGCGCTGCCGCTTCCAAGCTCGGCTCCGCGCGGAGACGCATCATCCGCAGCAGCAAGCGCCCAAGCCGATCCAGACCCGCCACCAGCGGCCACATCAAACGACCACTCCAGCGCATTGGCCAGGAGAGAAAGCTCGCGCTGCTTTCTGGGCTCTGCAGCGCCAGGGACTTTGGCACCATCTCGCCCAACACGATGTGCAGATAGGTCAGCAACCCAATGGCGATGACGCTCGCCGCGAGGTCCACCAGCCCCCACTGCGCCAAGCCCAACGCCTCCAACGGCGAGGCGAGCAAAGTCGCGACTTGATGCTCACCGTACATACCCAAGCCCAGGCTCGCCAAGGTAATGCCGACCTGAGCGGTGGCGACGTATCGGTCACGACGCAGAGGGTGACGCGCGATATCCAGAACGACCTTCGCCGCTTTGGAGCCCGCGCTCTGGCGCAGCTCCAAGACCTGCACTGAAGACGCCACCATGGCGAACTCGGCGGCAACGAAGATCGCGTTGAGCAGAATGAGGCCGAGGATGATCAGTGTCAGGATCATGTCGCTTCCTCACTACCTGCCAACGTGTTCGGCTGCAAAGGGCGGATGAGCAAGCTGCGGATGGCCGTGCGCGACATCGCCTCGATCACGATTTCACAGCCGTGCAGCTCGAAGCGCTCGCCCTCACGTGGCAATCGCTCGATGCTGGCGATGATGTGGCCACCTACCGTCGCAGAACGACCTTCCCAAGGGATGCACAACCACTGCTCTGTGTCGGACAAGGAGAGGGCGCCAGGCACCTGCAACCATCCGTCCTCGACGGCTCGAGGCTGCAACGCGTCGTCGTCGTCTTCGTCCAGGCCCCCGATCAGGGCGCCCAGCACATCGTTGAGGCTGACCATCCCCACGACGCCACCGAATTCATCGACCACCACGGCCTTGGCGGTGCGCTCCGCCTTCATCCAGGCGACCAGACGCTCGGCGCTGAGGTGCTCGGGCACGAAGGCGATGGGCTGCAGCACGTCCCGCAGCCGCTCGAGTTTCGCGCCTGTAGCGAGTCGAACGGCGAGCTCCTTGACGCAGACCGAGCCGATGATGTCATCCAAGCTCTTGTCGTAGACAGGCAAGCGAGAGTGGGGGCTCTTTCCAATGAGCGCATAGACCTGCTCGGGGGAGGTATCGACTTGGATGGCGTCGATTTGCTGTCGCGGCACCATCACTTGGCGCACGCTCAGCTTGGGCAGGCTCAAGGCGCGCTGCAAGCGCCGATGGGAGCGCTCGTCGATGCTTCCGGCGCTGCGTGCCTCTCGAAAGACCAGCGCGAGCTCCTCAGGCGAGTGGACGTGATGCTCCTCTTTGGGATGGATGCGAAGCAGCCGCAAAATCGCCAGACCGCTGCCATTGAGCAGCGCGATCAGGGGACGCAGCGCAGTCGACGACCAAGCGGTGGGCAGAAAGCTCAGCAGCGCGCTGCGCTCGGGGTAGCGCAACGCAATGGATTTGGGGAGCAACTCTCCGAGCACCACCTGCGAGGCGGTGAGCACGAGCAGAATCACGATCACCGCCGTCGAGAGCGAGCTCGTCGCCGACAGCGACCAGGTGACGGCGAGCCAGTCGGCCAAAGGTGCCGCAAAGAAAGCCTGAGCCAGCGCGCCCGCAAGCAGGCTCGAGAGCGTGATCCCAATCTGACAAGTGGCGACGTAGCGATCCATCGCCGCGCGGTTCTCCGCGACTTTCAGCACCGCCGCAGAGAGCGTGCTGCCCTGGCTGGCCGCCACCGCCAGCCGCGCCCGCTTGGCCGCCACAATGGCAAATTCCGCAGCCACGAAGAGCGCGTTGATCGCGATGAGAACCGCCAAGATGAGCAACGCAACGATGTTCAAACGCTCTCCCGAAGCTCGTAGCCAGGCCTGACGTCTGGCCCTTGGCAAACTTAGACAATGTGATCGACTTGCCAAGTCGAAAAGGAACCGAGCCTCTCCTGGATGCCCAAGGCCGAGCAAAGCACACGTGAAATCTCTTCCATTCTGCCGCGCTCGGTGCGAGGCTGCGCGAAGAGAGGACCTGCAGCACACAGGAGCCGAGATGTCAGACCAACACTTCATCCTCATTCGCAACGGCCAGCTCGTCAGCCAAGATGCGGTCTTCGAATCGGACCTCTTGCTGTGCGGGCAGCGCATCGAAGCGCTGGGGCGCAATCTCACTGCCCCTGAAGGCGCTGAGACCATCGACGCCACGGGGCTGCTCGTGCTGCCTGGGCTCATCGATGCGCATGTGCACATCGCCCTGGATACCGGTGCCTACCGCACGGCCGATGACGCCTATCAAGGCAGCGAAGCCGCCGCCTTTGGGGGGATAACCACGGTCATCGACTTCGCCACGCAAGGCAAGGGACAGAGCCTGCGCGACGCCGTGCTGACGCGCCGTCAAGAGTTCACGGACATGGTGGTCGACTACGCGCTGCACGTCATGCTCACGGACGTCGGGGAGGGGCGCGAAGACATCCTGGCCGAGCTCATCGACGAAGGGGCACCGAGCATCAAGCTGTATACGACCTACAGACCCGCCTACTACGCCGACGACCGAAGCTTGTACCGCTTGCTGCGGGCCGCAGGACGGCTAGGGATCACGACCTTGGTGCATGCCGAAAACGATGGCATGGTGAGTCATCATCTCGACGCCTTGGGCGCAGCGGGCCACACCACTTGGCACGACTTTCCGCTCTCTCGCCCAGGCGCCGCCGAAGTGGAGGCCGCTCATCGGGTGCTCACCATGGCGCGAGAGTGCAACGCGCCAGTCGTGATCGCACACAATTCAATGGGAGCCACCATGGGCCTGGTTGCGGCGGCGCGCCGCGAGGGTCAGAAGGCCTATTGTGAGACAGGGCCGCAGTATCTGCTGCTCGATGCCTCTCGCTATGCCGGCCCCGAAGCTTGGCGATACATCCTGCAGCCGCCGCTACGGCAGGCCAGCGAGGCCCGAGAGCTGTGGTCCTACGTTGAGCGCGGTGCCTGCGACCTGCTCATCACCGACCACTGCGACTACAGCAGAGCGCAGAAGCTGGCCGCCAACAACGACTTTCGCCAAACCCCAGGCGGCCTCCCAGGTCTGATGACGCTCTTGCCCAGCATGGTCACCCACGGTGTCAAAAGAGGGCGACTGGACTGGCCGCAGCTCGTGCGCATGATGGCGTCAAGGCCAGCGCAGGTCTATGGTCTCTGGGGCCAAAAAGGCGCGCTGCTGCCCGGCTTTGACGCTGACGTGGTGCTCTTCGACCCCGCCCGCAGCTGGACCTTGGAACAAGACCAGCTCCGCGGTGCCGCGGGCTACTCCCCCTTCGAGGGGATGCGCTTCGAAGGCGCGGTCTTCGCCGTGCTGCGCCGCGGGCAGTTCGTGGTCTGGAAAGACAAATTCGTCGGCCCACGAGGCAGCGGTCGATATCTGCCCCGCTACCTGAACGCCAATTCCTGAGCGAAAAGGGTACCTGCGGCATGCGGACACTGTATTCGTGTTACCGCTTTGGGGCTCGATGTTGACGTTGCCTCCTGGCGTCGACTGCGCGCCGCCCTGAGGTCGGTGCTCGACACCGAAGATTCTACGCACAGTGTCTCGACGGTCGACGTGCCATCAGGGCGACCGCCCGCTCGCCCCTCCGAACGCCAATTCCGTCGATATTGCACATGACATTCAAGCGCTTAGAGGTGATGCGCAGACGTGGGCAAAGAGAGACTCGCGGTGCAGGCTCCCTCCTGCACTGCAACAGTGACCTCTGGAGAGAATGAGACAACTCGTGTCCATGCTTCCAGGGGTCTGGTGTTTCCGATTCCCGTCTCCGTCGTTGCCTGCCATACTGGACCCTCGCACTCCCTCGCGCGCAGGGCGAGCGAATGGCCGAGCGCGAAACCATCATTGATTGCGGAGAGAAAAGTGGCGAAGCGTCGAGAAGACAGCAAGGCAGGCTCGAGTAAGAGTCAGAGTAGCGCAACGAAGGACGATACCGCGGGAGGAGCAGTCCCCCGCCAGACGCCCTCGACCGGGCGCGCGGAGCGAGCGCAGAGCAAAGCCAAGGAGAAGCCTCTCCCTTTCGCCTCCAACCTCGACTACCTCGAGTGCGCGATGGCCTGGATGGAGGCGCGCGCACGCCGACTGCACCTACAGCACGAGCTCGAGAAGCTGCTCTCCCCACCCGAGCAGCGAGGCTACTGGCCGAGCGATGAGAACGCCGACCAGATGCGGCGTCGTCTGCCCAAGCTACGCAAACAAGAGCGCGACCTGCAGCGAAGCTACGACCGACGTCTGGCGCACCACCGCAAGCAGGGCTTCCAGCTCGCCATCGACGCCCTGTGTAACGAGTTCGAGCTTGACGAGTTCGAGCGAGGGGTGCTGCTCGTGAGCGCGGGCTTCTGCCTCTCTCGGCGTCTGGCGAGCGTTTTCGGCAGTATCGACGAGGGCCACGAATCCACACCAGAAACCTTCTTCAACTTCAACGAGCTCTCCCTTTCCGAACGCATCAACGCCCGACACTACTTTTCACCGCGCTCGCGTCTGCTCGCCAATGACCTGATGAAGATGGAGTTTCCGCACCGCTACCTGGATGCCAGCGACCTCTTCTCGGTGTCCCTGCGGATCACCCGCCGAACCTTCAATTTCCTCCTCGGTGACGAGGCTCTGGACGACGAGTTCCAAGAATTCAGCTCCATCGAGAAGCCTCGGGCCAGCTTCGAGCAGGTGGTGCTCGACAAGGGCGACAAAGAACGCATCCTCTCGGTGGTG
>JAVFAO010000140.1:0-15366 GCA_034002465.1 Myxococcota bacterium | reverse complement strand
CCGACCCCGTCGTCTAGGTTCCGGTCGTCGTCAAGGATCCGGTCGTCAAGGACCCGGTCGTCGTCAAGGACCCGGTCGTCACCGACCCCGTCGTCAAGGACCCGGTCGTCGTCAAAGACCCGGTGGTCACCGACCCCGTCGTCAAGGACCCGGTCGTCGTCAAGGACCCGGTGGTCACCGACCCCGTCGTCAAGGACCCGGTCGTCGTCAAAGACCCGGTGGTCACCGACCCCGTCGTCAAGGATCCGGTCATCGCCGACCCGGGGATCATCAAGGATCCCATCATCATCACCGATCCAGGCCTGCTCCCGGATGACGAAGATCACTGGTACGAGAATGGCTGGCTTTGGGGAGGGATTGGCACCGGCGTCGCTATCGCCACGGTGGTCACTGTGCTCATCTTGACCCACGATCCCGGCACCGAAACCACCGGATTCAGCGCCATCGTCAGTTGGTAACCCCATCAGCAGGAATCACGCCCGCCGCGGTGGGCGTCGAGCTCGAGGCACTCGCATGACGCGCACTCAAGACGCTCTGCTCTCCCCTCGTCGAGCCCCCTTTGGGCATCTGCTCGCCCTCGGGCACCGATCCCGCTCTTCCCGCAATTCCTACGGAAGCTCGCGAGGATGCGTTCCGATGGCCTGCGTTCGATGGCCACTCTTCTTGCTGCTGCTGCTTGCAGCCACAGGCTGCGATCCAGAGAAAGTCAGCGAAGACCGGGTCATGATCACCGTCTTCCACAAGGATGGCTTTGGCTTCCCGCAGACCTTCAACCCCATCACCTCATTGCGGGTGACCGTGGTCGATCGCAGCAGCGGACAGCGCCTCAACCAGAGCGTGTTCCGCATCGATGCACCTTCGGACGAGGTCACCGTAGACCAGATACCCTTTGGCTCCAACCGTCAGGTCTATGTCGAAGGTCTCGGTGCCATCGGTCAAACCCTCGCCTCCGGCGTCACCCCCAGCTTTGACGAAGGTCAGACCGACGAGCCCGGGATGCGCAACTTCCTCGTCTACCTGACCGAGGTTGGCAGCATCTCGCCGCTCAGCGCCATCTTCGCAGGGCCAGAGGTACGCCCCAGCCCCTTCGTCCTTGGACCTCGCTCCGGTCACACCGCCTCGACCCTCCCTGACGGCCGTGTGATGATCGTCGGCGGCGCCAAGCTCACCGGCTACAACCTCGGCCTCAAGTGCGCCTATGGACCTTGCCCGCCCGCCATCGGCAACATCGAGTCCATCTACGATACCCTAGAGGTCTACGAACCCACCAACGGCTACTTCGACTCAGCCAAGCGCAACGGGATGGGCTTCAAGCTGAGCACGCCGCGTGTGCACCACTGCACCGTCAAGATGCTCGACGGCAGTCTGCTCGTCATCGGCGGCCTCACACTCAACGTCAACAAACAGCTCGTCGGCGCCAAGAGCGCGGACCTGATCAGCGTCGAAGGTGACGGCTTCCGGATCAGCACCATCGAGCTGCCAGAAGCGCGCATCCGTCACGCCTGCGCCGTGACCGGCAACGGCACGGTGATCGTTACCGGCGGTATGCGCTACGACGACCAAGGCGAAATCATCGCCCTCGACAGCGTCGACGTGCTCGCACCCAACACTCAGGCTTTCGTCTCCGCCCCTTCTTTCGAGGGTGCCCGCTGGGATCACACCGCGGTCGCCGTCGGCGAGCTGGTCATGCTCAGCGGCGGTACCAACGGCCAGGAGGTGCTCTCGGACGCTCAAGTTCTGGTCGGCGGTGCCTTCCTCTCTCTCGGCGAGATGCAGCAGGCCCGCTTCGGACACTCCAGCATTCTGCTCAGCAAAGATGGCGGGCGCTACGTCCTCGCGATTGGCGGATTCACCTCTCCTGATGAAAGCGAAGCTACCTCCACCTATGAGGTTTTTGATGTCGTTGAGCAGCGCTGGGTGGAGCAGCTCTCCGGCTCCAGTATGCGCCGCGCTCGAGCCTACTTCGACCTCGTCGAACTCGAGAGCGGCGATTTGCTCGCCCTCGGCGGTATTGGGCTACCGCCAGAGGGTGGTCGCCTCGGGAGCATCCGAAGTGTTGAGCTGCTCACCCGAGACACCTCGAGCACCGCCACCTTCTCAGCACAGGAGCTCAGCTCCCAGCTGAGCGCAGGTCGCTTCGACACCGCCTCGGTCGTGCTCTCTGGCGGTCTGGTGCTGATCACCGGCGGCGGTCGATACGAAGAAGGTGGCTTCGCCTCCTACCAGCTCAGCGATGTCTACAATCCAGGGCCCCCGCTCAGCGTCCTCGCCCCGTAGCGGGCTCGGACCCCAGGCAGGCCTCTGCACCAAGTAGGGGCGGACCTGCGTGTCCGCCCTCCTCGGATTCTGCATACACTCATGGAAGCACAGGCAAGACCCCCAACACTCAGTTGAAGCCATCCCCCACGGCTCCAGCGAGCTGCACGCACTCCAAGGTCCACCTGAGCTTCTGCACCTGACAAGCCATCCCACAAGCGCCGCGCTCTCCTCGGATCACGTCAACCTCTGCTTCGGCAAAATCGAAGACAGGATAGACCATGGAGCGGTATTGGTGCAGCACCGCTGGGCTCTGTCCGCCAGCGCGCACGTAGCGCTCGAAGAAGGCGAGCGCTCTCGCCTCATCTTTGTATACACGAAGAAACACCGTCCCCAAGAAACCGAGCGCCTCGACACGCTGAGGATCACGTAGGTATCCCTCACGAAGATAGGCGAGGCTCTGCGTCGGATCGACCGGCGCGTAGAGCAGCCCGAGATTATAGTAGGCCACGGCGAGCTGCGGCTCTCTGGCCAAAGCGAGTCGGTAGGCGGTGCGCGCGAGCAGAGGGTGTCGCTTGGCTGCGAGGCTCACACCGAGCCTGTTCGCCGCTGCGGCATCGAAGGGGTTTTGCAGCGTCTTGGCAAGGTAGTGAACCATGGCGCGATCGAAGCTCCCGCGGCGGTAGAGACCATCGGCGCGGGCGAAGCCGTCGAGCTCCTGGTAGTTCTCTGGGTTGAGCACCCGACGCTGGCAACGCTGACAGTAGAAGCGGCCGAGCTGATGCAGATCCGGGGCCCGGTCATCGGTGTTCATCACGCAGTTGGGATGGGTGCAATGGCCCAGATGCAGGGCGTGTCCCAGCTCGTGCAGCATGACCTTGTCGGCATGTTGCAGCCCCTTCTCGATCCCCCCCAGACTGAAGGTCATGGGGGCCAGGGTACGGGCGAGCGAGTAGATGGCAACCTGACCATCGGCCTGGCTCAAGCCGTAGAGGTACTCCCAACCCTCCGCGTAGAGATCCTCGGCGAGCACTCCCACAGTGACCTGCGCCGACGGGAGCTGGAGTGGCGGTTCGTGGGCTTGGTCCGGCCTCGGCTCGCGTCGCTCGAAGAGCAAGTTGAGCAGCTCGATGGCGTGGTACTGGCCTCGCTCGGCGTGATAGCTCTTGGCCGGCAAGGGGATGGCATCCAGCACCACGACCTTGGCCTGGAATCGCTGTTCCAAGAGACGGACGTGACGCGTCAGAATGATATCTGGAATACGACCGAAGGGCTGCAGGTCAATCTGCAGCGTGGTGGGAATGGGCACGATCTGCGCCGCAGGCTCGTACTCTGCGGGTGAGCGCTGCTTGGCGGCAGACCAGAGACTGATGCCAAGCATGGCGAGCAGGGCACAGAGCGCGACGCGGCGGCGGCGCTGCTGCTTCCAGGAGGCGACCAGCGCGAGCGCTTCTGGATCATCGCATTCGTTCGCTATCGACCAGGTCGGCTGGTCCAGGTCTTCGTCCTCGATGCCCCATTGCTTCAGCAGCATCCGCGCGTGCTGCAGCCCGTCGTCTGGCTCACTCGTTGCCAAGGGCAGAGCCTGAGCTGGGAGCTCATCGTTGAGGGGTGCCAGTGAGTCTTGCATGGGGGGAGCGCCTGCAGCCAGCGAAACGAGCGTGGCCGGGCTTGGACACCGGGCTCTGCGACAGGTTTCTTGGCTGGGCATTTTTTCGATCCTTTCTCGACACGCAGACCACTTCGTCCTATGGCCATGAGGGAGGTACGACCAAGGAGCGCATGTGACATCCGAATCGAACGAAGGCCGAAGCCAAAGCACAGCATCGCTGCAAACGCCTGCAGCTTCGAAAGACAGCAACGGCTCGCGCTCTCGACCCCATGGCGAGCGGAGGAACTTGCTGCGGGCGCTGTTGGGTGAAGCTGCAGACTGTCGCGTCCTCGATGCACGCATGGGCCTCTTTTGGAACGCGGTGCAGACGGAGGTGGGCGCGGCGATCACCGCCAACCCGTACACTTGGTTTCCGCCGTCGTTGGAGGGGCCCATCAATCGTTGGGTCGGACGGCTGCTCGGACGGAGCAGCCTCGAGCTGGTCCAGGAGCTGCTTATGGAGGAAGACCGGCAGCCTTGTGAACGAGCGCTGGGCTTGGCGGTGCTCAACGCTTCATTGCAGGCGGACAGCACAGACTGGGGCAACGAGCACTTCGAGGAGGTCATTCTGCGCCTTGGGCGCGGTCGGCGAGTTGCAACGCTGGGGCACTTTCACCTCAGTGCAGAGCTGCGGCAACAACTTGGGGGAACAGGACAAGTGTCCAATCGACAAGAACTTGGGGAAACAGGACACGAACTTGGGGAAACAGGACAAGTGCCCAATCGACAAAAAGTGCCCAATCGACAAAAAGTGCCCAATCGACAAGAACTTGCTGGTCTCGAGGTTTTTGAGCTCTCACACCGCATGCGACCTGGCGACCAAGATGTTCGCCGGATGCAGGAAGTGCTGCCCGAGATCGAGCTGCTTGCGCTTACCGCCACGGTTCTCTACACCGCTGACCTCAACGCCATCCTCGCCCAGGTCAATCCGAACGCGCAGCTCATTCTGGCGGGGCCGAGCGCGCCGCTTCATCCCATGCTTCATGATTGGGGCTTTTGCGCGGTGAGCGGCAGTATCGTCGAGGAGCCCGCGGCGGTCCTGCGAGGGGTTTCCGAGGGTGCCACGCATTCGCAGCTCAAGGGTCTGCGCAAAGTCACCATGCTCCGCGACGTTCATGCACCGCGCTGAGCGCGGCAGCAACACGAATTCCAAGGGGTGGGGCGGCACAACAGGCCTGCAGCTGCTCAAACCACGAACCAGCGCAGGGCGGCGCATGACAATACGTGGGGCCGGCCGACCGGGCTTTTGGTGCTCCAGGAGAGCCGCCAGCGACCGAACCCGACCACGGCATGGCCATGCTGAGGCCGTTGGCCCTGCATCCACAGGAATTTGCCCAAGTCCAGGAGCTGGCGCAGAGTGTGATGGGCACTCGGCCACAGCGGCCACCGCCGAGGAAGAGGATTGAGCGCTATGGACGGTTCTCGCACTCACATCGGCTCTGTATGCATTTACTTGGTCTGCGCGATGGGCTTAGTGGCGTGCCAGAGCGCAGCGCCTGAGCCCTCGGCGGGCACCGAACAGGCGGCGCGGGCAGTGGTGGTCGAAGGCTGGGATTGTGCAGATGCGGCAACGTGTTTCGGCTTGCACGTCGGACGCTCGCATCTCTTCGAACGCCGTGTCGGGCCCAATGCTGAGAGCGAGTCTTGGCTGATTACAGACGCCTTCGAAGATGAAGGCAAACAGCTCTTCATCCAGGATGGGGGGCCCGAGCAGTACCAGCTCGACGCCCGCGAGTTGTCCTTCACGATACGCGGTGAGCTCCTGCCGGCGATGCGCTTTCCCGTTCGCCCTGGCGACAGCTTCAGCGTCGACAGCACGCAGGGGCAGACCGTGGTGATGAGTGTACTTCGCTACACTGAGGTCCAATCGCCAGCAGGCGAGTTTGCGCGCTGCTTGGTGCATCAAGCGCGCTTTCAGAACACAGAAATCAACGCTGATGGGCTGGTGGTCGAGACCACTTTCTGTGAGGGGGTCGGTGAGGTAGCGCAACAGATCAAGCTGAGCGCTGCTCCGCTCCCGGTGGATTTCACCCTGCTTGCGCGAGAACCCGAGCTGCTCGGCGACGCCTCTGGTCTGGATGCGGCAGAGGAAGTCTCGCCATCCACCATTCCCTAGGCGCGCATCCTTGCGCCATTTCTTGTCGATTGGGCGCTTGGCCCGTTCCCCCACTTCTTCGGAAGGTCGAGTTCGGGCTGTTCACTCACTGGGACCACAGAAGACGACCTCGATGGGGTCGGCGCTGCTGGGCGCAGGTGAGATGAGCAGCTCCCCATTGGGGCAGCGCGCGCTGACGCCCAGACGGCAGTGCTGTGCCTCCTCTCGACACCATTCGACGCGCTCATCGCCCATCAGCAGCGTGACGGATTGCAGACCACCGCTGCTTTGGCGCCCGAGACAGAATGCAAGCTCGGTGGGAAAGGCTAGGCGTTCGATGAGGCTGCTGAGGGGTGTCGCGAGCTCGAGGCTGCAGACCGACTCGACGGCGCCTCTGTGTTCAAAGAGCGCGGCGAGCTCGTGTAGTCGCGGAGCGTGTAGGGCCTCACCGAGGGGGGATTGGCATGAAGCGGAGGGGCTGCTCCCCTGGGCATAGACGAGCGCGTCGTTGGGGCCCGAGATGACGCCGACGGCGGTGGCCTCGAGATCGGCGCGGGTGGCGCGCAGCGCGCTCGCGAGCTCGGCGACGGAGCGGAGCTGGTCGCGCTGCCATTCGCAGCTCTCGAGGGGGATGGAGAGCTTGCGAGCATTGGAGCAGTCGTCGTGCAGGGTGACGAAGAGGGCGAGCAGCTTGGCATCGTCGCGCAGCATGGTGGGGGGGATGGAGAGCAGGCCCTCGATGGCCGAGGGAAGCTCGTTGACGATGGGGACTTGCAAGAGACACTGCAAGGCCTCATCGGGGTTTCGAGTGTTGGCGTCGATCCACACCTCACCGGGACAGGAGGTGGGAATGTTGAGCCTTCCTTTGCTGCTTGTGGGCAAGACGGCGATGCGGAAGTCCAGTCCCGAGACTGCGTTGACGATGGCCCTGGTGCTCGCGCGCAGTTCCTGGAGAAGGGCCTCGCTCCCTGGCTGATTGTCAACCACGAGGACGAGATCGAGTTTTCTCGGGTGGCTCGTGCTGAAGCTCTGCAGATAGGCAGATTCCCCCGAATCACAGCTCATTGGGGGCTGGTACTCTGGGTTGGGCTCAGTGCAGGCGAGCGCGGCAAACAAGAGCGCAAAGCTGGCGGAGAGACGTTTCATGGGACCTCGCAAACGCAGAACAATCGGAAAAGAGGGCGAAGCGACAGAACCGACATCTGGCGCTTTGCGCCGATCGTCCGCCCTATGCTAACCTATTGCGGCCTGGGTCTGTCCAGAGAACAGAGAGGCAATACGGACCTGGTTCACGAATGCGAAGCGCGATAGGAGCGCGGCAATGATGGAGAGTGCGCAACCTTTTGGCCGATACATCCTCATGGACTGCGTGGCCGTGGGCGGTATGGCCGAAATTTTCTTGGCCAAGACGGTGGGTTCCGATGGGCGGGAGCAGCAGCTTGCCATCAAGCGTATTCTTCCCTCATACAGCGAGGACGAAGGCTTCGTCACCATGTTCAAGGACGAAGCCGTTATTGCGAGGCAGCTCGACCACCCGAATATCGTCAAAGTCTACGATTTTGGACAGGTCGGCAACGAGCACTTCATCGCGATGGAGTTCATCCATGGCGCGGATCTGAAACGCCTCGTCGAAGTCGCCGAGAAGAACACCAAACGCTTCACCCCGACGCAAGTCGCTTTCGTCCTCGCCGAAGTCGCGAAAGCGCTCGATTATGCGCACAAGCGCACTGCAGCCGACCACTCTCCGCTGAATATCGTTCATCGAGACGTGACGCCGCACAACATCATGCTCACCTACCAAGGTGAGGTAAAGCTGATGGATTTCGGCATCGCCAAGGCGGCGAGCCGCGCGACCAAAACGCGCGCGGGTACGGTCAAGGGCAAGTGCTCCTACATGTCGCCCGAGCAGGCCAGAGGGAAACCCCTCGACGGCCGCAGCGACATGTTCAGCTTGGGCATCATTGGCTGGGAGATGCTCACCGGCAAGCGCCTCTTCACGGGCAGCAGCGACTTCGACATCCTCTCGAAAGTGCTCAAGAGTGAGATCCAGAGCCCCCGCAGCCTCGATGGCAACGTGCCTGAGGAGCTCGCCCGCATCGTGCTCAAGGCGCTCGAGCGCGATCGCGATCGGCGTTACGTCGATTGTGGGGAAATGCTAGGTGATCTCAACCAGTTCCTGTTCCAGGCAGCAGACGCCCAGAACCATCGGCTCGGACTTTGGACCATGGCCCTCGCTTCGCACGATGGCCATATTCCAGCCGAACTGCCCAACTACACATCTTCGGTCGACGAAGAGGAAGAAGACGTCTCCCAAGAGAAGACCCAGATGCTCTCCATCACAGAGATGGAAGAGAAGCTCGGGCTCTCCGATGGCGACACCGATGGCGACGTGCAAGACGCCGCCAAGACCATTCCTCTTGACGGAGCGCAGGTCAGCGCCTTCTTGGAACAACAGAACCTGCTCCAATCCCAAGGCCAACCCGGCGCCACCGTGCCCTTGTCCCCCGTACAGCCAGGCATGCAGCCTGGTATGATGCAGCCAGGCATGCAGGGTATGATGCAGCCAGGCATGCAGGGCATGATGCAGCCAGGCATGCAGGGCATGATGCAGCCAGGCATGCAGGGCATGATGCAGCCAGGCATGCAGCCGGGCATGATGCAGCCAGGCATGATGCCCTATGGCTACGCTGGCCAGATGACGCCCTATGGCGCACCTCCGCCACAGAAGGGCAATACGGGCCTCATCATCGCCATCGTGCTCGTCCTGCTGCTCATCGTTGCCGGTGCCGGCGGTGCCTACTACTTCCTCAAACTGCGCACCCCAGCCGCGCCACCCGCAGTGGAGGCCGTCGAATCGGCACCACCCGCAGCGGATACCCCCATCTCCTACCTGACCTTCAAGACCATCCCCTCTGGCGCCACCGTCACCATCAACGGTGAGCCCCTGCCAACCCCCACCCCCATCTTCGGCTACACCGCGAACCTCGGGGACAAGCTGGTCATCAGCTTCGAGCTCGAAAACTACGAACGCAAGACCATCGAGCGCTCTGTCATCAAACAAAGCCAGGTCATCGAGGAAGAGCTGAGCGCTCTGGGAACGCCGCCCCTGCTCGCCCAAAATAACCCCACGACCAACCCCACAGACCCCACGACCAACCCAACGGATCCAACGACCAACCCCACAGACCCCACGACCAACCCAACGGATCCAACGACCAACCCCACAGACCCCACGACCAACCCAACGGACCCCACGACCAACCCCACAGACCCCACGACCAACCCAACGGATCCAACGACCAACCCAACGGATCCAACGACCAACCCGACGGACCCTACGACCAACCCCACTGATCCCGTCACCAACCCAACAGACCCGAGCGCCACTGCAACAGGCTCACTCCGCATCGAGTCGGAGCCTTCTGGCTCGAGGGTGCGCATCGACGCGAACAACATCTCCGGCACCACACCGCTGACCGTTGAAGACCTGCCGCTCGGCGTCGAGATGGAGATCGTCATCTCGCCCAAGGACAAAGACTACAGCCGAGTGATCCGTAGCAAGTACAAGCTGGAGAAGGAAGGAGAGACCCTGCTCAGCGTCAAGCACAAGAAGGCTGAGGAGAAAGTCGATACCAGCGGCACTGCGACGATCAGCGTCAGCGCAACACCGTGGGGCCAGGTCTACCTCGATGGCAAGCGTCTTGGGAATACCCCCATCAAGGACAAGGAAATCTCTTCGGGCAAACACAAGCTCGAGATTGCCTTCCCACCCAAGAGCAAACGCGTCAGCAAGTCGATCAAGCTCAAGAACGGCGCGTCCGAATCGTATGGCTACGACTTCAACTCTGACTCTTGGAAATAGACCGTCTGCCTTTCGGCGAAGCTCATGCAGACTCGAAACATCGTCTTTGTCGTTGCCTTGCTCGGTGGTGCCGGGCTGCTCTTTGCCATCATCGCGTCTGCGCTGGGTGAGTCTGCATATTTGGTCCATGTCGATGCGCTCTTGAGAGAGCCCGCCAAGTACGCTGACCGAGAGCTGCGCGTGCAAGGACACGTCAACCCTGGCTCGATCCAAATGACAGGCCCCTCCTCAGTAGAATTCGAGCTCAGCCACGGCGGCGCGAGCATGCGGGTTCGCTACAACGGGACGCGCCCAGAGAGCTTCGCCGACTGCGCGGATGTGGTGGTCGGTGGGCGCCTGGTCGACTCCATGGATGGCATGGCCCGCTTCGATGCCGACGACATGGATGCCAAAAGCCCGTCCAAGTACGACACCTTGCCCAGCGGATGCGGCCTGCGACCCGAGAGCAGCGACGCCGCCGAGAAGACGATGCAGCGCTCTCAACCGCGCCCCTGAAGGAATGCGAACGAAGCAGGTCGTGAGCCAGCGTCCGCATCGCGCACAACCGATGCGCGGGTGAAGCGCTGCGAGGGACTTGCGGGAGTGAGCCAAAGAAAGAATGGCATGTCACAAGTTGCTCTGCTCGGACAAAGCTCGCTTGCCGCCGCGCTGCTCGTCTCGGCGCTGACGGTGGTCTTCGGTGCGCTCGCTGCCGCGCGCCGCGACCACCTCCTCGCGCTCGCCGCAAAGTGGGGAAGCTACACCACCGCTGCGCTGCTGCTGCTGGCAAGCAGCGCTCTGCTGCACGGCTTGATGGAGCAGGATCGCGCCCTCATCTACGTCTGGGCGCAGAGTGACAGCAGCATGCATGGCTTCTATGTCGCCGCAGCCTTCTGGGGTGGACAGCAGGGCAGCTTGCTCTTCTGGGCAGCAACCCTGGCGCTGAGCGCTGCCGCAGCGGTATGGCAACATCCATGGCCGCGACCGCAAGCCCCGCTGCTGAGCAGCATGCTTGCCCTCTTCGTCCTCTTCTTCTGTGCCTTGGTCCTCTTCTTTTCCAATCCCTTCGATACCTTCGAGCTGATCTCCCCGCCGACGGATGGACGCGGGCTCAACCCCCAACTTCAGACCCTCGCCATGCTGCTGCACCCCCCAGCGCTGCTGCTGGGCTACGTCCTGGTTTCCATCCCCTCGGCCATGCTGCTGGTCACCTTCCTGCAGGGCCGACTGCCCGATGAGCAGGAGCATCGCAGCATTCGCCGCTGGGCTCTGGCGGCTTGGTTGCAGCTCTCCATCGGCCTCGTTCTGGGCATGTGGTGGGCCTATACCGAGCTCGGATGGGGTGGCTACTGGGCCTGGGACCCCGTCGAGAACGCCGCCCTGATCCCCTGGCTGAGCCTCACCGCCTACCTGCACGTCAACGCCCTAGGGCGACGACGTCATGGGGCACACCTGTGGGCGAGCGCCCTCTTGATGCTCACCTTCTTGCTCACCATCTTTGGCACCTTCCTCACCAGAAGCGGCTTCGTCTCCAGCATTCACGCCTTTGCTCGCTCCGAAATCGGCTACTACTTCCTCGCCTTCATCGTTGCTTTGGGCGTGAGCTTCATCGCTCTGCTCGTTTGGCGCTGGCGCGGCTTCTACCCGGCGACAGTGGCCCAGACTTCTTGTCCATTGGGCGCTTGGCCTGTTCCACCAACTTCACCGGCAACAGCCGCCGAAATGCAAGCCAGGGCGCGTCAACCCCACGATGCCTCGAGCGAAACCGCCAGCTCGAGCGAAGTCGAGCGCTCACAGAGCCCAAACAGCGCCGCCATACTGTCCCGCGAAAACGCCCTGCTCTTCGCCAGCATCTTGCTCTTGCTGCTGGCGCTGGTCGTGCTGGTTGGAACCCTCGCCCCCAAGTTTCATGAGATGCTCTTCGGCGACGAGCTGAGTTTGGGGGCTCCCTGGTTCAACCGCTGGCTGACCCCCCTCTCGCTCATCCTCATGGCCAGCACAGGCACAGGCATGCTCTTCTCCTGGAGGAAGACCTCGCCCCAACGGCTCTGGCGACGTGCTCGGATGCCCATCCTGCTGGCCACGCTGACGACCGCCTCAGCACCGCTGGCCTGGACCTGGTGGCGTTTCGACGCGCTCGAAGTGGAACCCAGCTCCCTCGAGCTGCTCTACGTCGTCATCGCCTTCTGGCTCGCCGCCTTCACCACCGTGCTCAGCAGCTCCGAGCTGTATTCGAGCTGGTCTCGTCGCAGAATCCGAAGCTCTGCATCCCAAGCCTTTCTCGCGCTGTGGACTCAGCAAGCTCGCCGCACGGCAGGCAGCCTCATCCACGTTGGCATGGCATGGATGATCTTCGGCTTTGCCGGAGCCGCCTTTCGCGTCGAGACGCAACGCTCGGCACAGCTCGGTGAGCAGCTCTCCGTAGGGGGCTACGAGCTACGCTTCGTCGGCGTAAGACAACACTACGCCCGAGACAAGGCGCAAGTCTTCGCACAGGTCGAGGTTTCACGAGACGGCCAGCTCATCGAGACGCTGGAACCTGCCCGATTCGCCTATTATGCCTCCAACATGGCCACGGGAGAGACGGACCTGCGCTCCACGCCAATGGAGGATATGTATCTGAACTTACTAGAGATTGATCCGCAAGGGGAGAGCGTCCTCCTGCTCGCCGTGGTCTCGCCTTTCACCTGGTGGATCTGGCTGGGGAGCCTGCTGATCATGCTCGTCAATGTGGTGCTCTTGCTCATCCCCGAACGCCGGGAGACTGCCCCCTCCTCCACGCAGGACACAACATCCGACGTTCTTGACCATTGGGCACTTGGCCCGTTCCCCCAACTTCTTGAACCTCGTCCGAGCGCGCTCGCCGAGAGCGAGGAGAGCCAAGGAGCCAAGCCGTGACGAGTCTTCTCCTCGTCGCCTCGATGCTGCTGCTCGCCGCAGTGCTGAGTTCGGCCTGGGTCGAGCTTCGGGGTGCGTACTTGCAAGGGTCGGACAAAGCTTCGCTGAAGCCGGGCCCTTCGGAATGCCCCGCTGCCGACACGCTCCCCAGCGACGCCGAGCGCGCAGCTCCCTCTCGAGCCGAGCAGAGCGCTTCGAAGACGCCTTCAGCAGCGCAGCCAAAGCCACCTGCTGGCCAGAAGACCGAGCGCGCGAAGCGCCGGCGAGGGGGCAAACGATGAGGGTCCTGCTGGCGGCGCTGCTCACACTGGTGTGGCCATGCATGGCGCAGGCACGGCCTGAGCTTGTGTCAGGAGGAGAGAGCGTGGCCGCGCGAGTCCAGGTTCTGCAAGAGGGCCAGCCTCTCTCGGGAGTTGTGCTGAGCTTGGCTTGGATGAGTAGAGATGGCCAAAGCTTGCTTTCCTGGAGCGCGACAAGTGACGAGCAAGGCTGGGCGCGCTTCGAAGCCATCGACTGGCTTTCGGCGTCAAACCTTAGCCTCGTGGCGAGCGTCGAGGATGGCTGGACGCTGCACCGCTCGGCTCCCCTGCAGCGAGGCCCAGATGGAGTGACAGGGCAGCTTCTCATCCGCGCCAAACACGGCCGACGCGAGGCGTTGAGCGTCGCGCGAGCCGTCACCTTGCTTCGCATGCCTTCCGACCTGGAGAACCGGCCCGAATACTACGGCTACGTCGAGCTGCAGCAAGTCCTACAGCTCTCGGTCGAAGGCGATTCGGTCTTCGACACGAGCGCGTCCCCCCAAGCACGAGAAGGCCTTCGCCTGCCCCTACCAGAGGGAGCGAGCCGGGTCGACGCGCGCATCCGCGCTGGTCGCGGCGAGCTCGAGCTGGCAGATGGATTCCTCCGATTTCATGGTTCCATCAGTCCAGAAGAGGGGCTCGAGCTGATCATTTGGTGCGCGCTCTCCGCGGACGGAAGCGAACTGGACTTCGAGCAAGAGCTGAGCCTCCCGTGGCAACGCGTCGAATTCGGCGTCCTGCGAGAGACCGGCTTGTCGTCGCAGCCCAGTATGCAGATTGGGCTCTCCTCTCCCGTGTTGTCGGAGCTCATCGAAGACCCACAAGACGATCCGATGTGGGTGGGGCAGCGGCTCACACTGCTGAGAGGGGGCCCGCTCGCTGCTGGCAGTGTGCTCGAGCTGTCCGTGGCCGGGCTTCCCTATTCTGACCGTCATGGCGCGCGGCTCGTGCTGATTGCTGTGTTGCTCATCTTGGGGGCAGGCGGTGTCGCTGTCTACCGAAGCGTACGGAAGGAGCGTTGATGCGCATCGAGGCGCAGGACATCGAGAAGCGCTTCGGCCAGACCCTCGCCTTGCGGCGGCTCAGTTTCACCCTGCGGTCGCCGGCTGTCTGCGTGCTCTTGGGGGCCAATGGCGCAGGAAAGAGCACGCTGCTCTCGTTGCTTGCGAGCTTGCTGCGCGTGGACCGGGGAGCGCTGCGTTTCGATGGTATCGACAGCACAGTGGCGTTGCGCTCCGGTCGAATACGGGTGGGCATGCTAGCGCACGATGGCATGCTCTACGGCGAGCTGGGAGCGAGGGAGAATCTCGTCTTCTTTGCTCGTCTGCTTGGCGTCGACCTTCAACGCGTTGACGAGCTTCTGGAGACACTCGGCATTGTGGACTACAGCGAGCGACGGGTGCGCGAGCTCTCGCGAGGAATCGTGCAACGCCTTGGTTTGGCGCGGGCTCTGCTGAACGAACCGGAGCTGCTGTTGTTGGACGAGCCGTTCAGCGGTTTGGACGCCGAAGGCTCGGCTCGCTTGCGCGAGCTCTTGCGCTCGCTGCGGGCGAGCAACAGGGTGATTGTCATCTCCACGCACGCTTTGCAGGAGAAGGCCGCCGACTTCGATCGCGCCTTGGTCCTGGACAAGGGGAGGCTGTGTTTCGATGGGGAGCTGCAGGGCTTCGACAGCTTGGCGGAGCTGTATGCGGAGACAGCCACCTTCGGCAGCCGCAGAAGGCCATGACAGAGCTTGGGCTTGGGAGGGTGCGATGAGCGCAGGCTTGCTTCGACGAAGCTGGTGCATTCTGGAGAAAGACTTACGGCTCGAGTGGCGAAGTCGAGAGGTCGTTTACAGCGCCGCCTTCTTTGCGTTGATCGTGGCTTTGGTCTTTGCTTTCGGTGTCTTGGAGCAAGGACTGCGGGCCCGGATGGCGTCCGCGGCGCTCTGGGTATGCCTGCTCTTTGCCGGCAGCAATGCCCTCCAGCGCTCTTTCGAGCGCGAACGCGAAGGACGTGTACTGCGCGCGTTGCTGTTGACGGGTCGCATCGGCTGGCCACTCTTCATCGCCAAGGTTGCGTCGAATTTCCTGTTCCTGAGCTTGGTCCTGGGCTTGGCCGCACCGCTCGGCTTCGTGCTGCTGGGCGCGGCGGTTCCAGAACGTCCATGGGCTTTCGCGGCATCGCTGCTGCTGGGTGCCGCCGCCTTTGCCACGGTGGGCACCCTGGTCTCTGCCATGGTGGGGGAGCTGCGGCTGCGCGCGCTGCTCTTTCCAGTCGTGCTCTTTCCGCTGATGATCCCCATCTTCGTGCTGGGAGTGAGCGCGAGCAGCGCGTTCATGTT